>DATJQN010000031.1:0-3330 GCA_035505775.1 Rectinemataceae bacterium
GCCCTTTCTCGTGCTGGCCACGCAGAACCCGATAGAGATGGAGGGCACCTATCCCCTGCCCGAGGCGCAGATCGACCGCTTCCTGTTCAAGGTGACGATCGGCCAACCCGACGGCCCCGAGCTCGCGCGGATACTCGAGCGGACCATCGTCTCGACGCTGCCGGTCGCAGGGGCGATGCTCGACGCCGAGGAACTCGCCACGCTCCAGCGCGCCGCCGCCGAGATCGTGGTGCCCGCGGTCCTGATCGAGGCCGTCTCGGAGCTCGTGCTCCGGACCCAGCCCGAACGGCCCGAGGCCACCGAGGGGATCAAGCGCTATGCCCGCTGGGGGGCGGGTCCGAGAGGAGCCCAGGCCCTCCTGCGCGGCGCCAAATCGCGGGCGCTTACCGAAGGGCGCCCCAATGTCTCCTTCAAGGACCTGGAAGTCTGCCTCCTCCCCGCGCTGCGTCATCGCCTGGTCCTCAACTACGAGGGTCAGAGCGAAGGTCTCTCCCCCGACCTTCTTCTGGCCGAGGTCTGGCAGTCGGCCACCCGGCGTGAGGGCGCCGGGCTCCTCGCCCGATCAACATGAGGACCCCGGTGTGAGATCGATCCTCCGCTCCGGCGACCTCGAGCTTGCCGCCACGCTCAAACTCGGTTCGCGCAGACGCTATGCCGGACTGGGTACGGGTGAGCAGCGAAGTCCCGAAGCGGGGGGAGGCATCGAGTTTGCCGACTATCGCCCCTACGCGCCGGGCGACGACCTCCGCCGCGTGGATTGGGATGTCTGGAGAAGACTCGGCCGGCTCTACGTCCGCATACCCGCCGAGGAGCGGGAGCTCAGCCTCATCATCCTCCTTGACGCGAGCAGGTCGATGTCTCACGGCGAGCCGCAGAAGCTGGAGCATGCGAAAAGGCTCGCCTGCGTTCTGGCGGCGACGGCCCTCTGCGGCGGCCACCGGGCGGGTCTCTGCGTGCTGGGCCCGGGCCTTGTCGAGGTCCTCAGGCCGTCGCGCGGGAAATCGAGCCTGGAAGCCTTCGAGCGGGCGGCCGCTTCGGTCGGGCCACTCGCTTCATTCGAGCCCCTTGCCGCGGCGGCGGGTTTTCTTGCGCGCTACGCCCGGCGCGGCATGGTGGCCCTCATCTCCGATCTCATGTTCCCGCAGTGGCGGACCCTGCTCGGAGCCCTTTCCAGCTCGGGCTGCGAGACCCAGGTGCTGCAGGTCCTCTCTCCCGACGAACTCTCCCCGGAGATACGCGGAGAAGTGACCTTCGTGGATTCCGAAGACCTTTCCGAAGCCCCCGTCCACGCGGACGCCACGATCCTGGCGCGTTATGCGGCCGAGCTCCGCTCGTTCCTGGAATCCGTCTCCTCGGCGAGCGCGGCGATGGGCCTCGGCTGGTCACTTGTCCCCACCGACGGAGACCTCTCGCGCCTGTTCAGGGACGAGCTCCGCGCGGGAGGCTTCCTGTGCTGAGCTTCGGCAGCCCGAGCTTCCTGTGGGGACTGCTCGCCCTCCTGCCCGTCACCCTGTTCCATCTCCTGCGCCAGAGCTTCCGTCGCCAGGCTTCGGGTTCCAACTGGATCTGGGGCCGGATAGCCTCCGAAGCCGCGGGAGCCCGCAGACCCCGGATCAGGGCGCTTCTCCTCCTCGCGCTGCAGCTTCTGGCGGTCGCCCTGGCGGTCCTTGCCGCCGCTCGACCCGCCCTCATCCTGCGCAGGGTCCTCCCCCCTGCGCTTGCAGTGCTGGTCGACGTCTCCGCGAGCATGGGGAGCCCTGACGAGAGTGGGCCCACGGGCAGTCACGCCACCCGCCTCGAGGCGGCGGTTCAGCTCGCAAGTCGCAGTCTCCTCGCGCTTCCCCGGGGCTCGCCGGTCGCCCTCTTCGCCGCTGCAGGAGAGCTCAGGCTCCTCGAGGAGGGAGGAAGCGACCATGGCGCTTCGGCGGCGAGGCTCAAACAGCTGCGGCCGACGGATGAGAGCTTCGCTGAGATGCGCGTCACCCAGGAGCTCAAAACCTGGTCGGCCCGCCAGCGCGGCAGCTGGGAGCTGCAGGTCTATACCGACGGCGGCCTGGATTTTGGCGGCAGCCTCCTCTCCTCCCTCCAGATTCCAACGCGGTTCGTCCTGATCGGGCAGGACGGGGGAGGCATGGGCCTCGCCGACCTTCGCCTCGAGCGCTCCGCATCGAGCTGGCATGCCGTCGCTCGGGCCTGGAACGGCGAGGACGGAGACCGGGACCTCACGCTCAGGCTTGCCCATGACGGGAAGGAAGTCTCGGGGAAAGATCTGCGAATGACACCGGGCTGGAATCGTCTCGAGCTCGCCCTGCCCCAGCCTCCCTCTCCAGGAGCATGGGAGCTGACGGGCTCGCAGGCGGGCCGGGTCAGGGGTCGGGCGCGCCTCGTGCTTTCAGCCCCTCCGCCTCGCCGAGTCCTCCTCGTGGGGGCCCCCGATCCCTGGATTCTCTCGGCCCTCGGCGGCCCCTCATTCATGCTCACCCAGAGCCCCAGCCTCCCCTCCCTCCCTCGTGCAGACTTCGATCTGGTCGTCGCCGAGGGAATCAGGGTTCCCGCCGGGCTCGGCGTTCCGCTCCTTTCGGTGGGAGCCATACCGGAGGGCGCAGCGCTGCGCTCGGGGGCGATGGTGCGGGGACCGCTCTCGACGGCGGCAGACGCTGCGCTCAACCGTTTTGTCCGCTGGGAAGGGTCCTCGGTCGGAGAATCGCTCAGCCTGCTGCCGCCCACCGATGCCCAGCCGATCGCCTACGTCGCGGGAAGGGTCGTGGCGGCGGAGTGGACGGAAGGAACCCAGCCCTGCGTCTTCGTGGGTTTCCTGCCCTCCGAATCGGACGCCGGCCTGACAGGGGCCTGGCCCCTCTTCCTCCGGAATGTCCTGGACCGGGCGGCCCCGCGAGAAGATGACCAGAGCGCCTGGACCATCGACGCAGGCGAGTTCGCGCAACGTGCCGTTCCGCAGGGCTTCATCCTGCACGGGGAGGGGGCGCCGGAGATTCGGGCACGTGGCGGCCTTGTCACCCTCTTCGGCTCATCCGCCGGCTTCTTCCCCTGGTCCGCGGGAGGGGAGACGGGGCTCCTCGCGGTCAACGTGCCTGCCGAGGAGCTCGACACCGAGCCGAGGGCTCTTTCCGTCGCGAGGACCTCCGCCACCCCCGAGCCGGCGGGCACGGAAGGCCGACCGGACTCGGTCACCCTCCTCGGCGGACCGGCGCTCGGCAGGATACTTCTCCTCCTGTCCGCGCTGTGCCTCGGCGCGGAATGGATCCTCTGGCGCGGCCTGCCTGGGCCCCTGCGGCGCCGGCCCCGGAGAAATCATGCGGCGGGTTGACG
>DATJQN010000032.1:0-20603 GCA_035505775.1 Rectinemataceae bacterium
TGCCTGGTGACTATTGTGAGGGGGAAACACCCGTTCCCATTCCGAACACGGAAGTTAAGCCCTTCAACGCCGATGGTACTGCCATACGGTGGGAGAGTAGGTCGTCGCCAGGCTTTTTTTTGCCCACAGCCCCACAGCCTCAACCCGCCCGCAGCCCGCCGCTGCACGAGCCGGAGCCCCACCGATCGGCCCGCCGCCAGCGGATTACGCAGGCGATGTCACCAAACGCGACGCTTGCATGAGGATGTATTCTCCTGTAGAATCCCGCCAGCGGACGATGCGACATACGCCTCGCCCGCCGGCCTACGCCCACGTCCCGTAGGGAGACTCCCTCGCCGAGCGGGACACCAGGAGGCGTTCGTCTGAGGTGGCGCAGTCGCTGCGCCACCGGTTCGTACGCGGACTCAACCGCGCGCGGGAAGGGGCTCTCATGGATATCTTCAAGAAATGTTTCGAGTGGGACTTGGATCGTCAGGCGATCGAGAAGGGCATCTACCCGTTCTTCCAGCCGCTGGACAGCATGGAAGGCACCGAAGTGACGATGAACGGGCGTCACATTATCATGATCGGTTCAAACAATTATCTCGGTCTCACGATGCACCCAAGAGTGAAAGCCGCGGCCATGAAGGCCCTGGAAGAATACGGAACCTCCTGCACCGGCAGTCGATTCATGAACGGTACGCTCAAGCTCCACCATGAGCTCGAGGCCAGGCTCGCTGCCTTCATGGGCAAGGATGCCGCCCTTGTGTTCAGCACGGGAATGCAGACCAATCTCGGTGCGATCTCCTCGCTGCTCGGCCGGAATGACATCGTGGTTACCGACAAGGAGGATCACGCCAGCATCGTGGACGCGTGCCGGCTCGGCTACGGCGAGATAAAAAGATTCGTACACGGCGATCTCGATCAGCTCGACAGAATTCTTGAAAAGGTACCGGAAGACAAGGGCAGCCTCGTGGTGGTTGATGGCGTCTTCTCGATGGGCGGAGATATCGTGGACCTGCCCAAGCTGGTCACTATCTGCAGGAAGCGCGGGGCGCGGCTCTACGTGGATGATGCGCATTCCATAGGCGTGCTCGGTGGAGGCCGCGGAACCGCGGTTCATTTCAACCTCGTCGACCAGGTCGACATCACGATGGGCACTTTCTCCAAGAGTTTCGCGTCCTTGGGCGGCTTCGTCGTAGGGGACAAGGACGTCATCAATTACATCAAGCACACCGCCCGCTCCTTCATCTTCTCTGCATCCCTGCCCGCGTCCAACGCCATGGCGGCGCTGACCGCGCTTGACATAATGGAAACGGAGCCCGAGCATGTTGAACGCCTGTGGGACAACGCGCATTTCATGATGAAGGGCTTCCGAGAACTGGGCTTCAATATCGGATCCACGCAGACGCCCATCATACCCGTCATTGTCGGCGAAGATGAAAAGTGCTTCATTCTGTGGAAGGAACTGTTTGACAACGGGCTCTATACGAATCCCGTCATTTCCCCGGCAGTCCCGCAGGGCATGGCGCTGCTCAGGACGAGCTACATGGCCACCCACACGAAAGCGCAGCTTACCAAGGCGCTCGACATCTTCGAGAAGGCAGGGAAGAAGCTCGGCGTCATCTAGTCCGTCCCTCGGCTGCGAAGTCCGGACGGCTTCGCAGCTGCAGCTCAATCTGCGGCCGGCGGCTCAAGCAGGCCGTGCTCGACGAAACTGTAGTAGCCCTCCCGCGAGAAGATGATATGGTCGAGAAACGCAAGGCCCAGCGTATCCGAGGCTCCCTTCAGCCGACCGGTTATGTCGCGGTCCTCGGGGCTGGGCTCCAGCCGGCCGCTTGGATGGTTGTGGGCCACGACGACGGCGCAGGCACGGTCTGTCAGCGGATCGGCGAACACCTCGCGCGGATGCACCACAGTCCGGTTCACGAGTCCCACCGACACGACCCTGGCGGCTATCAATTCGTGGGCTCCGTTGAGGGAGCAGCATATGAACCGCTCCTGCTTGCGGTCCGCCCAATGGGACACGATGGGCCAGATATCCTTGGGAGAAGAGATGCGCTGCTCCCGGGAACCGAATATGCGACGGCCCAGCTCCAGCGCCGCCGCCACCGCGCAAGCCTTAGCGGCGCCCATGCCGCCAATGCGCCTGAGGATGTCAGGATCGGGGAGGGAGCGACAGCCGTCGATCAATGAGAGAACTTCGTCCGCAAGATCCTTGACGCGTTTGCCCTGGATGCCCGTCCCGAGCACGGCGGCAACAAGTTCGGTGTCGGAAAGCGACTGCGGCCCCTCCTGGGCCAGACGCTCGCGTATGGTGAGAACGGCCGAATCCTCGAGCAACGGGGTGTAGGGTGATTCGCTGCGCATCCATGCCTCCGGACACAGACGCCCCTCTCGGGCCCGGGCGATTCAAGCCTGCAGCGCAAAAAACCGTTGCGTCGCCCCGTGCAGTCAACTATAGTAGAGTCGTCTCCGGCGGCCTGGCCGGGCAGACTCACGCCAGATTCTTTTCTCCGGGACCGCGCGTCCCGACTAATCCATAGTCCAGGAGCAGGGTATGAAGAGCGTCAAGGGTTCCCAGACGGAGAAGAATCTGATGGCGGCTTTCGCGGGCGAATCACAGGCGCGAAATCGTTACACCTATTTTGCCTCCAAGGCGAGGGAAGAGGGTTTTGTCCAGATCGGCCTGATCTTCGAAGAGACGGCCAACCAGGAGAAGGAACATGCGAAGCGTTTCTTCGGTTTTCTCGAAGGAGGCGAGCTGAGCATCACTGCAGCGTTCCCCGCCGGTGTCGTGGGCACGACCAAGGATAACCTCGCGGCCGCGGCGGGCGGCGAGAACTTCGAATGGAAGGAGCTCTATCCGGGCTTCGCAAAAAAGGCGCGGGAAGAGGGCTATGAGGCGGTGGCGACCGTATTCGAGGCGGTCATGGTGGCCGAGAAGCAGCATGCGCATCGCTACGAGAAACTGAGGTCCAACATCGAGAAGGACAGGGTCTTCAAGGCAGACAGCAAGACCGTGTGGCGCTGCACCAACTGCGGCTACCTGTTCGAAGGCACCGAGGCTCCCAAGGTATGCCCCGCCTGCCTGCATCCTCAGTCCTATTTCGAGCTCCTCGGGGAAAACTACTGAGCTTTGCCCCAAGCAGTGCTTGCGGAGTTCGACTCAAGCCAGACCGTCGTTCAGGAGGAAAAAGTGTCGGAGCGCCTGCAGGTGTACAAGTGCGAGTCGTGCGGAGCCATGGTGCAGATGCTGCATGCTTCGGGCTGTGAGCCCGCCTGTTGCGGAGCGCCCATGAAACTGATGGCGGAAAACAGCGTGGATGCGGCCAAGGAAAAGCATGTGCCGGTCATTGAGCGGATAGCCGGCGGCTACAAGGTCTCCGTAGGTTCAGTCCCCCATCCGATGGAGAACGACCATTACATCGAATGGATCGAGCTCCTTGCCGGGACGGGCGTTGGACGTGAGCTTTCCCTGCGCCAGTTCCTGATGCCGGGGGACAAGCCGGAAGCGGTCTTCCACGTCGAGGCCAAGACGGTCGGCGCGCGCGAGTACTGCAACAAGCACGGCCTTTGGAAGGCCTGAGCGCCGGAACGCCGTCGTTCGCCCCAGTTCAACACGCGTCCTCGATTCCGTCGGGGCGCCATACTTGGCAGAGGAGAAGAGCATGAAGAAGTACGTGTGCGATGTTTGCGGCTACATCTACGATCCGGAAATCGGGGACCCCGACGCGAAGGTCAAGCCCGGGACCTCGTTCGAAAGCCTTCCCGATGACTGGGTCTGCCCGATGTGCGGGGCATCCAAGGACAATTTCTCCCTCGTCTAGACAAGGATTCCCAGCCCGCGCCCCGAGCGACAAGGTGCCGTTCGGGGCGTTGTCGTCTACCGAGCACTCGCGCTACAATTCATGATCTCCACCGAAGGTGGGCAGCTTTCCTGTTCGGAGTTGACCGTGATCTCGCGAGACGACTTTGTTTTCACTATCGGTTTTGACGGAGCCGTGGCGGTCGTGGACGGCCGGGCAAAACGCCAGTACGGCACGCTCGGCACCATGGAGCTCGCCGAGGCCGGTCTCTACCGAGCCGCATTCTCGTCGGCGCTCTATTCGAAGAATGAGACCGAGATGCGGAACTTCATCGAGTTCTTCAACTCAAAGGCCGGGACGGCCTACACCACCGCCGAGGAGCTCAAGCGGCTTTTCGGCGTCAACGAGGAAAGCATCTCGAGGGTCCTCGTCCTCTGAGACGTAGCCGCTCGAACTCCCCCATGCGGACGATTCAGGCAATCTCCGCCACGATGCAGGTCAAATAGCGGGATTCGGGATAACCCACCACCACGGGGTGGTCCAGGTCCTGACCCCGCTCCTCCACGATCCGCAGCAGCCTACCTGAGTCGCGCGAGGCCTCCTCGAGCACATTGATGAGCAGATCGTGGCCAAACCAATGTGAGCAGGAACAGGTCACGAGCTGCGCGCCTTCGTTGGCCAGCCGCAGAGCGCGAAGGTTGAGTTCCTTGTATCCTCTGTAGGCGGCCTTGAGGGATGCCCGGTTCCGTGCGAAGGGCGGCGGGTCCAGCACCAGGAGATCGAAGTGCTCGTGCGCCCGCTCCAAGATCCGGAGCTGGTCAAAGACGTTGGCCTCGATGCATCGGATGCGGTCGACGAGCCCGTTGCGTTTCGCATTGCGGCTCAGTGCGGCAATGGCCTCCGCGGAGGAGTCGATCGCGAGAACCTCCGAAGCCCCGGCGGCGGCGCAGCCCAACCCGAATCCACCCGCATTGCTGAATGCGTCGAGCACGCGGGCGTTCTGCACGCGCCTGGCGCCAAGCAGACCGGCCGCGGCCTTCCGGTTGGAGCGCTGATCCAGATACCAGCCCGTCTTCTGGCCGGCCACGAGGTCCACCTCGAAATGCAGCCCGTTCTCGCGGATCACAATTCTTTCGGGCACTGAGCCCTCGAGCACCGCAACCGAAGCGGGCAACCCCTCGAGCGCGCGGACCGGGGCGTCGCTGCGTTCGACGATGCCACTGGCGGGGAGGAGCCGCTGCAGGGCCTCCAGGATGGCTGTCTTGCGGCTTTCGACCCCGAGCGACAGGAATTGGACCGAAAGCCAACGCCCGCTCGCTTCCTTTGCGTCATGGGGACGTTCCGACTCGCCCTGCTCGGGGTGGCCGACGAACGAATCTACGATGAGGCCCGGAATGCCGTCGGCCTCGGCGAATACCATGCGGAGGCTCTGCTCGGCGTCGCGGAAGGAGCGCCTGCGCCATTCGAGTGCCCGGCCGATCGCCTCTTCGAAGAAGGCCGCATCCGCGGAACGGGGTGTTCTGGAGTAGATGCGGGCGCGGATCTTCGAAGCCGGGTTGAAGAAGGCGCAGCCCAGAGAGCGTCCGTGGGCGTCCAGTACTTCCACTTCGTCGGCGGGAGCCGGATTTCCCGTGACGGATGCGATCTCATTGTCGTATATCCAGGGATGCCCCCCTCGGATTCGGATATCTTCGTGCGGTTTCAAGACGATGCGGGCTCGTTCCATGGATGCAGAGTAACCGGCGGCGACCGTGGGCAACAAGCCGTCCCAAGCTGGACGGCATTCACCTGTCGAGATATCCTGTCCTGATCGAGCAGGCAGGTCCCGACGGCAGGGGGCTCGGCCGTCCCAGGAGGGCTTGATGAAAAAGATGGTCGTGGTGGCGGCGTTCTGCGCGCTCCTGTCCCTCGGCGGCTTTTCGGAGACAGTCGTCGGCAACGGCACGATACGGACCGAGCTGCGGCAGCTACCCCGCTTCTCGGCGTTGGACCTGGCCGGCACGGCGAATATCCATGTGCATCGCGGTCCGCAGCGGCTGCAGCTCAGCATGGACTCCAATCTGCTTCCGCTGTTCGTGACCGAGGTCTCAGGTTCGCGACTGAAGCTCCATTTCAGGTCGGGAGTCACCATTTCCGGATTGACTCGACTCGACATCGACATAAGCCTGCCCGAGCTTGACGGAGTGGACCTGTCGGGGGAGGCCCGGGCCGTCATCGACGAGTTTTCGGGAGCATCGTTCGAATCATCGATCTCCGGCGCTGCCGAACTTGCGGCGGTCCTCAACTACAAGGACATGAAACTGGGCCTGTCCGGGGCCGGGGCGATGACCCTCTCCGGGAACTCGGGGACAGTCACCATGTCGATAGATGGGGCCGGCCGGATTTCTGCGCGGAGTCTGCGCGTCGAAGGCCTCGCTCTCCAGGTCCGGGGCTCAGGGTACGCGGAAGTCAGGGCGCGTGATTCGCTGACGGTCCAGGTCGACGGGATGGCGAGCATATCCTATTGGGGGAATCCCCGGCTGACCCAGCGAGTGAGCGGCTCGGGCAGCGTAACGCGGGTCGGAGACTAGGCACCGGGACGGCTCGTCAATTCGGCGGCGATCCTGTCGGCGGGCCACTGGTCCGCCGGAGACGGAGCGCCGAGTCAAGGAGGCGGGAGATGAAGTGGGCGACCAGACTGGCATGGAAGGCATCCGTGCTGCTTGCCTTGATGATCATGGGCGGAGGGATATTCTCCTGTTCCTCTGCGCCGTCTCCCAAGGCCGCCGTCGGGACCTCCGCTGCGACCACGACTTCCGTGCCGCCCGCCACTCCTGGGCCGGCGGCGAGCACGACTCGGGGCGGTGACGCCGGCCCGGCAGCGCCGGAATATGCCGCCACCCCGCCGGCAGCGACCTCATCGCCCGCTCCCGGCACCTCGGCCTCCACCAAAGAGACGAAATCCGCCGGGAGCATGGATTCCGGATCCGGCGGCCCGGTCCCGGCCTCCCGGAGCGCGGCTCCGGTCTCAGTGCCGACGCAGTCGGGCCTGAAGGCCGGCTACTCGGACGACAACGAGCAGTTCAATCTGTTCGTCTCGTTTCTCGATCAGTATCACGAGGTGCCCCACGTTCCGCTGGATATCCAGGAGCGCATCGTTCTGAAGATCCAGGATTCCGAGGGGAAGGCGCTGTCCAACGCCCTGGTCTCGGTGCGCTCGTCGAACGGCGGACCGGAGCTGGCACGGGGACTCAGCTATGCCGACGGCAGCTTTGTCCTGTACCCGCTGGAATATCAGGACATGAAAGCAAAGGCCTACCAGGTCGACGTCTCATGGCAGGACAGCCGCATTTCGATGCCGGTGGACCGCTTCGGCCCCCGCACGCTTACGGCAGCATTGAAGACGCAGAGATCCGTCGCAACGCCCCTGCCGGTGGACCTGCTGTTCATCCTGGATACCACGGGATCGATGGGTGAGGAGATCGAGCGGCTGCGCTCCACCATCGAGATAATCGACGCCAATCTCACGGCGCTCAAGCCCGTCCCCGCGCTGCGCTTCGGCATGGTTCTCTACAAAGACAAGTATGACGAGTACGTCACGAAGGACATACCTTTCACCTCGGATCTCGCGGCCTTCCAGCGTGAGCTCGACGAGGTGAGCGCGGATGGCGGCGGAGACGACCCGGAGGATCTTCAGAGTGCGCTGAAGGACGCGGTCTCCGGCATGAACTGGAACCGGACCGGGATACGTCTCGGATTCATAGTCACCGACGCCAGCGCACACCTGGATTACGGTCAGACCTACACCTATGCGACGGCCGTGCGCGAAGCCAAGGCGCGGGGAATCAAGCTGTATTCGATCGGCGCTGGCGGGCTCCCGATAGAGGGTGAATACGTGCTTCGCCAGATAGCGCAGTATACCCAGGGGAAGTACATTTTCCTCACCTACGGGGAGACCGGAGAAAGCTCCGGCGGTGCGGAGGGCTCCGTCTCGCATCATACCGGTTCCAATTTCACCGCCGACAAGCTCGAGGCTGTCATCATCCGCTTTGTCAAGGAAGAGATCTCGCGGCAATCCGACAGGCCGCTTCAGTACGACGAATCCTACATCAGCGCACAGCGCGTTCCCGACGAAACGCGCGAGGCCACGCTCGGCAAGCTGTTCGAAGCCGCGCTCCAGGATCTAAGCGACTACTCGACCTTGAAACTCGGGCAACAGACGCGGTGTGCGATATTGCCCATTTCAACCGCCGCCCCATCTCCCGCCCCTCCGGCCGGCGACAACGCGCAGGACGCAAAGGAACTTGCCACCCAGAGCGAGTACTTTGGATCGCAGCTGACGCTCGCCGCCTCGAGAACGAGGCTCTTCACCCTGGTCGAGCGGAAGGATCTGCAGTCCGTCCTCCATGAACTCGAGCTCCAGCTCTCCGGCCTGTCGGATGACAGCGCGGCCGCCAAGGTGGGCAAGCTCCTGGGCGCGGAGGTTCTGGTCACGGGAATCCTGTATCGTGCCGGGGACCAGTACGAGCTGTTCCTCAAGCTCATTCGGGTCGAGACCTCCGAAGTGCTGGCCGCGACAAAGGCGAAGCTGGCACTCAATCTGGGCCTGTGATTGGAAGCGGGAGAGCGCGTCGGGCGCTCCCCCCACTTCCGTTCATGGCGACGCGGCGGGCGCCTGGCCGCTTGTGCCGTCGGGGGCCGGAGAGGTTCCGGCTGCCGCGGCGCCTCCGGTCGGGGTAGTGGCGGCGCCCCCGGTCGGGGCAGCGGCAGCGCCGCCCGCGCCGGTCTGCTGGGCCGTGCGGTGCGCGAGCGCCAGCTTGCTCCTGTAGAGCTTCAGAGCATGCATGAGCCAGACTTGCCGCTGGAAGTTCTCCGCCCGCTGCGCCCTGAAGCGGTTGAAGAACTCCTCAGTGCTGAGACCCTTGCGGATGGGTTGCCGTAACGCGGCACGATCCTCTTTGAGGACCCGGTACAGGGCGTCCACGCGGACAGTAATGCGCATCATGGCGCCCAGCACGCGTCGCGCCTCCCGCAGACGGGGGCCGACCTCGGCGAGCTGGGAATCCAGCTCGGGTCCCGCAGCCGAAGTGCCGGTCTTCTCTTCCTCGGCCCAGCGCCTGAGCGTGCCGTTCGCGGCGAGTTCCTCGTGGATGGACTGGAATCGGCTCAGCAGGTCGAGATAGCGGATGGCGATTGCGGCGGCCGCCCGTCCGGCCCCGCGCTTGAAGGCGGCGGATTCGTTGCTGATCCAGGTGGCCTTGAATTTCTGATACTCCGCGATCGCGAGGGCGCGGCGCTGCATCCGCTGCCCTTCCTGCTTTTCGACCGTCTGCCCGGGCACGGCGGAGACACTGCTTCCACTTTCGTCCGTGCAGGCCACCTCGCCCTCGGTGCAGGTGACGAGGATGTCCCCGTTGTCCGAGGTGGTCACGTCGAACTCGGTGCCGCGAACGCCCATGGTGGCCGTATCGGTCGCGACGGCGAGGGTCGGCGACCCCGCCAGTTTTTTCAGCTTGAGGCTCAGCCCTCCCGAGATGAGCTCGACCTGGCTGTGCTGCTGCCCTTCCGGTCCGTCGACCTCCAGGTACAGCGAGGATTCCGGCGCGACCTTGATCGTGCCACCCATGCCGGTGGCCTTTGCCAGCGCGATGGTGACGGAGCCGCTCGTCCCGGTGGAAATGAGATCCTGGTCGTAGATGTCGTCGCCGATGGAAGGGCCGGAGACGGCCGTGCCGTTTCGAGTGAGGGTGAAGGGTCCGTCTGCAAAGTCGATGCTGCCGATCGGCTGCTCTGCCCAGGCCGCGAACGTGAAGGCTGAAACCACCATGAATGCCGCGAGAAGGAATCTCATGTGCAGTGCTCCTTGGGCGGCCGGCAGGGCACCGGCCGCCATCTTCCTTAGTCGACGCTCCCCTCTTCGAGGTTCCCGCTCGCGAAGGAAGGTCCCGTCAGTTCATGTATTTTCGACCCACCATCCACAGGGACACCAGGATGATGGCGTGCCAGGACACGGTGTAGAGCCAGGTGGCCCACTCGGGCTTGCCGAAATCGTTCATGAAATAGCTTACTGCCATGTAGAAAGCCCAGAGAATGAACAGGGCGATGCTGAAGAGCCTGGCCAGGCCGGAGGAAACCGAGAAAAACAGCCCCAGTACGAGCACCGCTCCCATGGCCATTTCGATGATGGCCATGACGAGGTTCATGGTGTCATCCTTGCCCAGGGCCCGGGCGAATTGACTGAAGGCCGAGTCGTGATGCTTGACGCCGAGATAGCCGAGCATGATGAAGAATACGCCCAGGCTCAGCTGGAGAAAAAAGGCCGAGGACACGGAGAAGCCGGATTTCTTGCGATCCATGAAAAGCTCCTTGATTCGGATATGTACTGCGAAGTATAGCGCAGGGTGGGGGCCTCCGCCCTCCGTCCGCAAACGCGTCGAGCCTGAATCAGTTCCGGGGCGTCAATGTGCGGCAATGAAAGCGCGCAGGACAGAGGGATTGAGCCTGCCGGGCTCGAGCCCCGCGCTTTCGGGCCGGAAGCGAATGCCCCCCAGCTCGCTGAGGAAGGCCTCCCCCATCTGGCTTCGGGCCGAATTGTGCATGCAGAGAAATAGAACCTTCGTCATCGCATACCCTCCATCGCAAAGCCCTGGACAGTTCAGCCAAGCGCCACAATGATGAACCTGAGGCCCACCGCGACCAGGCCAGGAGCAACGACCAGGTTTACAACCCGGTTCAAACGCTCCGACAAAAAGGTACTGCCGACGAGAGCGACGATGGTGATCAAGCCAAACTCGTAGAAGGCAAGCAGCATGGAGCTGAGCGAAGGCGTCGCGAGGAAGGTAAGCCGAGTGGCGATGGCCGCCCAGGCTGCGGCGGCGACCCCGACCGAGGCAAAGGCATAGGCGCGCTGGGGCTGGTGTCCCATGGCCTTGCCGGCGTCCCGCATAGACAGGCCCCGCGTGCCGGGCTCCGTTGCGGACGGCCGCGCACACCGGTCGGGGCGTTTTCACTGGAGGTGTCCGGATATCAAGATCCGAGCCCTCATCGTCTGCTCTCTGGACACGCGTATGTTGCAAGGTATGGAAATATCCCGCAAATCTGCCAATACGGTTTGACTTTTGTTTCCACACATTGCAACATATCCCTATGGACATCGGAGAAGTGGAGCGCTACGAGCTTCGGGTGGAGATGTTCAAGGCACTGGCTCACCCGATGCGGCTCCTCCTGCTCGAGAAGCTCAACGAGCGGCCTCGCTGCGTCTGTGAGCTGGCGAAAGAGGTGGGTATCGACAAGTCGGTGGCGTCGAAGCACCTCTCGCAGCTGAAGAGCGCCGGGCTCATCGACGACGAAAAACGCGGCACGCTGGTCGAATACCGCCTGGTGGCACCCTGCGTCCTCGAAATGGCGGCCTGCGCAGAGGGGACCATCGTGAACACCCTGCGCAAGAAGCTCGACCGGGCTCAGGTCGACCGGCCCTAGCCCGGCTGCGGCAGGTGCTCAGGCCGGCCTCGCAGCGTTCTTTCCGCCCAGCCTGAGCGCAACGGTGACGGGCCCGATCATGACCGGCACCTCGATGAGCGGGGTGATCACCCAGTTCCGGATGAGGGAGAGTGTGAGGACTCTGCGGTACGGGAGGACGTCGCCTATCTCGTCGTAGCGGACCTTGGCGAGCGGCGGATACATCATGAAAATCAGGCCGATGGCGATCGGTACGTTGGTCGTGCCCACGCTGAGCTTGTCCCAGAAGCCTGCGACGCCGGTCGCGTTGCGGGTACCGGCAGGCCGGGTATTCGGGAAGCGGCGGCCCGGCGGTGATCGCCTCCGCGCGCCGAGGGGTCGCCCGCCCCTTTGAATCGGGACCGCGACTGGGCTACGATGCCTGCATATGAGTGCAAAGAAAAAGAGCCTCGTCTACCGCTGCAGCAACTGTGGGCATAACGAGCCAAAATGGCTGGGGCGATGTCCCGAATGCGGCCAGTGGAACACCCTCCGGGAAACGGCCGCGGGTCTGGCCAGGGAGGATGTGGGCGGGGAGACCTTTTCGCTCCCCATTGTCTCCATCGATCCGGGCGAGGCCGTACGTGTATCCACGGGGTCATCGGAGGTGGACCGGGTCCTCGGCGGCGGGCTCATGCGCGGCTCGGCCGTTCTCCTTGGCGGGGAGCCGGGGATCGGTAAGAGCACCCTGCTCCTGCAGGTCTGCGCGCGAGCCGACACGAAAGGGCGTGTGTTGTACGTTTCCGGGGAGGAATCGCCGGCCCAGATACGTCTCCGCGCGGAGCGTCTCGGCGCGTTGCGCGATACGCTCGAAGTCTTCTGTTCCGGGGATCTGTCCCTCGTACGTTCGGTGCTCGATGCGGTGAAGCCGTCGATCGCCGTGATCGATTCGATCCAGACCCTCCATGCCGAGGAAGCCGGCGCCGTACCCGGAACGGCCAACCAGATCAAGTACTGCGCCCAGGAGCTGAGCTCGTGGGCCAAGAGCCACGATGCCGCGCTGATATTGGTGGCCCATGTCACCAAGGAAGGGCTGATCGCCGGACCCAAGGCCGCCGAGCATCTTGTGGACGCGGTACTCGGGTTCGAGCAGGGCGACGGCGACACTCGGGTGCTGAGGGCGAGCAAGAACCGGTTCGGAAGCGCGGAGGAGGTGGGGCTCTTCAGGATGGGAGAAAGCGGGCTTGTGGAGGTCACCGATCCTTCGGAGATGTTCATGGTGAGGCGGGGAGCCGTCGGGGACTCGAAAGCGACCATGCCGGTCGGCGCGGCGGTGGCGCTTGTCCACGAGGGAAGCCGGGCGCTTCTGGTGGAAATCCAGGCCCTCACCGTACCCGCGAAGGCCGGGCTCACCCGGGTCTATTCGGAGCGCATCGATGCGGCGCGGGTGTCCCGGGTTGCGGCGGTTCTGGAAAAGCATGCCGGGGCGCGATTTTCGGATCAGGATCTGTACGTGAATGTCGCGGGCGGCATGCGGCTTGTCGAGCCGGGGATCGACCTCGCCCTGGCAAGTGCCCTGTATTCCGCCCGCTCCGGATTGGGGCTGCCCGGCGGAGCGGCGCTGGTCGGCGAGCTCTCCCTCGCGGGGGAGCTGCGCCCGGTCCGGCAGATGAGAAAGCGCGCGCGGGCCGCGGTATCCCTTGGCTTCACCACCATCATCGGACCTTCGAACGACTTCGAAAACGGCAGGTCCGAGGAAGGGAAGGGCACGGCCGAATGGACGGGGGTAGCGGACCTGAAGGCTGCCCTCCGGCTCCTGTTCGGCTCGAAAGCCGCCTCCTCCTGATCGCTCGATTCGGCTTCCTCCCGCCGGGCGGGGCGGCTATACTTCCCTAGGGAGGACTGCATGCGCTTCTCACACGGGGGCCGCTTCCTGAGCGGTCTCGCCCTTCCGCTCTCGGCCCTGCGAACAGAGCAATCGCCCGGATGCGGGGAGTACCCCGACCTCCGCAGTATCGGCGCCTTGGCCACTTCCTGGAACTTCGATCTCATCCAGCTCCTCCCCGTCAACGATTCGGGAACGCAGACTTCGCCGTACAGCGCGCTCTCGGCCTTCGCCCTCCATCCACTCTATCTCCGCATTGCTGATTTGCCGGAACTCGCGCTCGCGTCACACGACCCCGTGGCGCGGGGGTCGCTTCCCTCCTCCCTCGTTGCAGGGTTTCGCGCCAAGGCAGAGGCGCTGCGCGATCGCCATCGCGGGGCCGGGCGGGTCCCTCATGAGGCACTTCTGTCGGACAAGCTCGAGCTGCTCGAGCGCATCTGGGATGCCCTGGAGAAGGAACGAAAGCCGGCATCGCGGAAGGCCGTTCCCGCCTCCAAAAAGCCGTCGGCTGCGGCCGCCACTGGCGCTGCCGGCGTCGGCGCCGCGGGCGTCGCCGCGACCTCCACCCTTGAGAGCCTCGATGCCGAGCTCGAATCGTGGATCGGGGCCCGACCATGGGTGAGGGCCTACGCCGCCTTCGTCGAACTCAAGAGGAGGAACGAAGGACGGCCCTGGTGGGAGTGGTCACTGTACCGCGACCCCACTGCAGAGGACATCGCGGACCTGTGGGCGGATGCGGAGTTCTCGTCCTCGCTCCGCTTCTGGGCATGGCTCCAGCTCCGCGCATCCCGGCAGCTGGCCGCTGCGGGAGAGGAGCTGGCGCGGATGGGCGTGGCCCTCATGGGGGATATTCCTATCCTCATGAATGCCGACTCGGCAGAGGTCTGGGCCCGCAGATCGGTGTTCAGGCTTGGGCTCATCGCCGGCGCCCCTCCCGACATGTACTCCTACCTCGGCCAAAACTGGGGCTTCCCCATCTACGACTGGGAGGCGATCGCCGCGGAGGGGTATTCGTTCTGGAAGGAGCGCCTGATCGAGGCGGACGCCTACTACTCCTGCTACAGGATCGACCACGTACTGGGCTTCTTTCGAATTTGGTCACTTTCGGACCGGGAACGCTCCGGCTATCTCGGTCGCTTCGTTCCCGACCACTATATCAGCAGGGACGAGCTTGCCCGCAGTGGCTTCACTTCGGAGCGTCTGAGGTGGCTCAGCCAACCCCATATTCGCGAGTCGGCCCTGCATGCCGCTGCGGGAGAAGCCGCAGCGCGTGCCGCGGTACACGCTGCGCTCGACCGCATCGGCAACGAGCCCCTGTTCCTGTTCCGGCCGGGCATCCGCGGGGAGAGGGATATCGAGGCCCTCCCCGGACTATCCCCGGCCGCACGCGAGTTTCTCCTCGTCGCGTGGAGGGACCGGGCGCTCTTCGAGTTCGAAGACGGCAGCTTCGTCGCAACCTGGCGTTTCAAGGAGGCATCGTGCTGGCCGACGCTGAGCGACGGCGAGCGGGCATCGCTCGAGTCCCTCATCGGCGCCAAGGCCCGCAGCTCGGAAGAGCTCTGGGCGCAGACGGGAAGGCGGCTTCTCGGAACCCTGAAGGACTCGGCATCAATGCTCCCCTGCGCTGAGGACCTGGGCGCGGTGCCGGACTGTGTCCCCAAGGTTCTCGGCGAGCTCGGCATCCTCGGCCTGCGCGTCCTCCGCTGGACTCGGCTCTGGGATCAGCCAGGGCAGCCCTACGTCTCGCCCGCGCACTATCCCGAGCTGAGCGTCGCATGCCCTTCGGTCCACGATTCCTCCTCCCTGAGGGACTGGTGGGAGAGCGAAGCCGAGCGCGACCGCGTCTGGTCGCTTGCCGCGGAAGTACTGAGGCGGGATATCGGTCCCTGTCCCGCGAGTCTCGACGCCGACCAGGTTGCCACGATGCTGGAAATGCTCTCGCGCTCGGCATCGCGGTTTGTCGTGTTCCCGATCCAGGACGTCATCGCGGCGGGCGGGACGCGACCGGCCGATCCACACACCGAGCGCATCAACGTTCCCGGAACGACGAATGAAGGCAACTGGGGCTATCGCATGAGCAGGAGCGTGGAGGAACTGACCGCCGACGCCGAGCTTGCACGGCGCATGCGCGCCCTGGCCGCCTCGCGGCCGTCCTCCGCCGGGGCGAAGGACGCGGGGCGGCAGCGATGAAAAGCGGAACCCATCCCTCGCAGCAGGGCTTTGCGGCCGGCATGATACTCGGCGGCCTGCCTTTGTCCGGACTCGACGCGTCGCAGGCGCGTGCGCGCGCGGCGGAGCTGGTGGCCGCCTACCTGGGACTCGGCGTTCGCGCCTTTGTGTTCCCCGGCGTTCTGCTCGAAGAACCGGAGCTTCTGGCGGAACTCGTCAGACTTGTGCGGCGGTCGGCGGAAGCCGGCGGATCGGGCAGTCCGCTTCTTGCGCTGGGGGACGAACTCCAGCCCGGATTTGGCCAGGCACAGCTTGAAGGCCTTCCCAACCCGCTGGGGATCGCAGCGCTCGAATCGCCCGCGGCCGCCAAGCGCGCCGGTTCCCTGCTCGGGGCGCGTCTTGCGGCGGCAGGCATCGACCTGCTCCTCGCTCCCCGTCTCGACCTCGCGTCGGATCCCAAGGGGCGTGCGGGCGTGCTGGATTGCTTCGGCGAAGATCCGCAGCCCGTGGCGCGGCTTGGCGCGGCTTTCGCGCGCGCGCTCGCGCGTCACGGCGTCGCCGCCTGCGCGGGACGCTTCCCCGGCCTGGGCACGCTCTGCGGCTCCTGCAGCGAGCTTCCGCCCTTGATGTCCCAACCTGCCGATCGACTCGTCGCCCACGAGCTGAGGCCCTTCTCCCGGCTGATCCGACGGGGTGTGGCTGCGGTCCTGGTCGGACGCGCCCTCGTGCCGAGCTTCGAGCCGGAGAAGATTCCTGCGGCGCGAAGCGCGCGGATCATCGAGGGGCGGCTCCGCGAAGAGCTGCACTTCAGGGGTCTCGTGATCGGCGACGATCTGGCGGGGGAGCGGGAACCCGGCCGCGCCGCGGTGCTCGGAGCACTCGCCGGCTGCGACCTGAGCCTGGCCTCCACTCCGGAGATCGTGGAGCTGGCAGCCGCGGCGCTGAAAGCGGCAGCGGCCGAGGGCGAGCTGCCGACACCGAGGCTCGTCGTGGCTGGTCGGCGCCTCGACTACCTCGTCAGGCTCTCGGAACGGCGAGGCGCCCATCCGGCCTCCCCGAACCGGGCGCTGGCCGAGGCCTGCGCCCGGGACCTGGAAGCCTCCCTGACACGGCTCAGGGGCGGGGCGGCCCAGGACTACGACTCCGGCAGCACACTCGTCGCTCTCTTTGTGCCTCCGGGCGGCACGGCCTCCGAGACCGAGTCGGCCGCCGCCGCCATCCGCGCCGAACTGCCGGCCGCGCACCTGGAAACTCTCCATGCCGATCCGGCAGCCTCTGAAGTCGATGCCGTCTCGGCCCTGCTCTCGGAGAAGGGGCGTTACCGGAGCGCCGCGATCTTCACCTGCGACGCCCATCTCCGCCCGACCCAGGAAGGGCTGGCGCGAAGCATCGAGGAGGCGGTGGAGCGCTCGGCAGTCGTGGCGATGCGCGATCCCTACGATGCCGCCTTCTTCCCGCGGGCTTCCCTTCTTTTGGCCGCATACGGGTTTTCCGCGGCCGCCTGCGGCGCCGCAGCGCGGTTCCTTGCCGGCCGTGCGGAGGCCGGGGGACGTTGTCCGGTGCAGGTCATCGGCCTCGAGGTGTAGAGCGACCGCGCGCCGGAGCCGTACCGGCCCCCACCTGGATCACCGGTCGAGGCCGGTCGAGCCCCCGATTCTCAGACCCCCTGGAACAGGAGCCATTCGGACAGCACGCGGGCGGTGGACCAGAATCCGGCCAGTTCTCCGGCCGCCAGGATCGCACAGAGGGATGCGAAAACGAGGCCCGGGACGCGCGGCCGGCGCCTGCCGCGAAGTGTCGGCACAAGCAGGGGGAGCGAGGCGATCACCAGCCAGAACAGCGTATCGATGATCAGGGCCGTCGTGGGCGAGCCCATGGCGAAGCTCTTGAGGGCCACTCCCGCACGCGGCGCGAGGGCGCTGATGCGGCCCAGCCGACCGAGCGCCATGCCGAGCCCGAGGGCGATGAGGAGGATCCCCGATACGATCTGCACTCCCCGGGCGTGTCGTTTGAACCAGTCCATCAGCGGGCGCAGTCGGTCGAAGAAGAGTCCGGTGGCAAGGAAGGGCAGGGCGAGGCCGGCGGAATAGAGGACGAGGAGCAGGGCGGCGTGGGCCGTGTTTCCCGCTCGGGCCGCGTACAGCAGTATCGAGGCGAGGATGGGTCCGATGCAGGGCGACCAGCCCGCGGCGAAGGCTACGCCCAGAAGGAAGGCACCGGCATAGCCGCGGGGGGCGGAACTCGCGTGGAACCGCGCCTCGAGGTTGAGCACCTTGATGAAATCAAAGAGCAGGTTGAGCCCCAGGACAATGACGAGGAGCCCCGCCACCAGCGTAAGGGTCCGCGAGAGGCCGCCGAGGAGTATCGAGGCGCCGGAGAAGACAATGCCGAGCATGGCGAAGACGAGGGAAAAGCCGAGCACGAAGACGATGGTTCTGGCAAAGACCCGGGGTCGTGCCGGGCCGGAGCGGAGGTCCGAGAGGCCGTAGCCGGAGATAAAAGACAGGTAGCCCGGGATGAGCGGGAGGATGCAGGGCGAGAGAAAACTGAGCAGCCCGGCCGCTGCGGCCGTGAGCAGGCCTACCTCTCTCATCGGGCCGCGAGTTCGGCGAAGAGGGCTTCGGCTTCGGTCCCGTCATACGCTGCGCCGCCGACTATCCCGGCGATCGCGCGTCCGCTCTTGTCGATCACGAAGGTCGTGGGGATCGATCGGGCGCCGAAAGCGGTGCCGAGAGTCCCCTGGGGATCGACGAACACCGGATAGCTGTAGCCCTTGCGGGCTATATAGCCCTTCACCGTCGCCGGTTCCTCGCCCACCGAGACTCCCATAACCGTGAAGGCCGCGGACTTGGATTTCTTCCACAGTGTTTCGATGGCCGGCATCTCCGCCTGACAGGGCGGGCACCAGGTGGCCCAGAAGTTGAGGAGGACGACCTTTCCCCGCTGATCGCTGAGCTTCACGCTGTTCCCTGCGAGAGCCTGGACGCTGAAGTCGTCGATCGGCACCGGCTTGGGAAAGACCGTGAACCCCAGCTGCGCGAGCCGGTCCGCGTACCAGGGGCGGGCCGGAGCCGCGCTCGGGGCTGCGGTCTGCCCGAAGCCCGTGGCGCCTGCACAGGCGAGCAGCGCTGAAAAGACCAAGGATCCCAGCCAGGAAGTGGAACGATGCATCGGATGGACCTCGATGAGGAAGTATATTGCGAAAATACTATATTGACAGACGCACTGCAAGGGCGGCCTCGGAGCGCTGGCCCCCAGCCCGCGAATCGCTGTATATTCAACCCGACGGTGGGCCTAAAGCGTGTTGGCGTAACACAGCGTCGCCACGGCGCGGGCCAAGCTGCGGCAACAAGGAGAAGCAATGAGCATCAGCAGTCTTTCTGTCCGTTCCCGGTATCGCAATGGGGAGGAAGAAGAAGAGGAACAGAACAAGGAAGCCCGCCGCCCCGAGGATGCGTTGGCCGAGCGTTTTCTCAAGACGCGCACCATCCTCCTCACGGGAGAGATAGACAAGGAGCAGGGCGAACGGTTCATCCGGCAGCTTCTTCTGCTGGAGAGCCTTTCGGCCGATCCCATTTCCATCCTGATCGACAGCCCCGGGGGGGATGTGGATGCAGGCTTCGCGATCTTCGACATGATCCGGTTCGTGCGCTCCCCCGTGCGAATCCTGGGCATGGGCCTTGTGGCCAGCGCTGCGGCCCTGGTGCTCCTGGCCGTTCCGAAGGAGTCTCGTTTCGCGCTCCCGAACTCGCACTACCTCATCCATCAGCCGCTTTCCGGCATCCGGGGGGTCGCCACGGAAATCGAGATTCACGCGCGCGAACTGGAGAAGACGAGGGAGCGGATCAATCGGATCATTGCCGAGGAAACCGGACAGACGCTCGAGCGTGTCCAGAAGGACACCGACCGGGACTACTGGATGAACGCCGAGGACGCCGTGACCTATGGCCTAGTTTCCCGCATCGGCGCGACGCGGGATGAACTGGGCATATGACGGTAGAGGCGATCGAGGCTGCGCTCGCCGGGACTTTCGCCGAGCTGCCCGAATCCGCCGCCGGCGGACATGGCTTCCACCGGGGAAAGGTCAGGGACCTTGTCCTGGGGAAGGACAGCATACTTCTCGTGGCTACCGACAGAATCTCGGCGTTTGACCGCGTCATCTGCACCGTCCCCTTCAAAGGCGAAGTACTGGCCCGGGTGTCCGCATGGTGGTTTTCCCGCTGCGCGGACATCCTGCCCAACCACGTTCAGCCCAATGGCCATCCCGAGCAGCTGGAGGGGACGGGGCGTGCGATGCTGGCCCGAAGGGCCGAGATGCTGCCGCTCGAGGTGGTGGTGCGCGGTTTCCTTGCAGGCTCTGCCTGGAGGGACTATGCCGCCGGGCGGCGAATTTCCGGCATCGAGCTTCCGGCCGGCCTGGCCAAGAACGAGAAGTTCCCCGTTCCGCTCATTACGCCGTCCACCAAGGAAGCCAACGGTCATGATCGGCCCGTGTCGAGGGATGAGATCCTGGGCGAGGGCCTGGTGAGCGAAGAGCTCTGGTCGGAGATCGAGCGCAGCGCCATCGCGCTGTTCAGGCGTGGCCAGGAAACGCTGGCCGCGTCCGGCCTCATCCTCGTGGACACGAAGTACGAGTTCGGGATCGTGGACGGTAAGCTTATCCTGGCCGACGAGCTGCACAGCCCCGATTCCAGCCGCTTCTGGTGGGCCGACTCCTACCAGCAGCTCTTCCTTGCGGGAGCTGAGCAGCGCGAGCTCGACAAGGAGCCCTTCCGCAGGTGGCTGAACGATCGCGGCTTCGCGGGGGAGGGCCCCATCCCGGTCGTTCCCGATCAGGTTCGAGTCGACACCTCCCTCCGCTATATCCAGGCCTTCGAGACCATCACGGGCGAGGTGTTCGAGCCCCGCGGTCGGGACTTTCAATCGGAATCCTCGGCTCTCGCGCGTATCGTGAGGGAACGGCTCCGCTGACGTGGCTACTGCCCCGGCGGCGCCGCTTCCGGAGGCAGCATGCGCACTTCCAGGAGCCTGCGGGGCAGGATCCGCTCACTGGTCTTTTGTCTCTCCGCCACGGCGCTTTTCACTTCCTGCACGATCTCCTGCCGAGGCGTCGGGCCGGAGCGGTGCCGGTCGCTCACCATCCTCTCCTACAACGTTCTCAGCCTCTTCGATCCTGTGGACGAGGGGAGCGAATACCCGGAGTTCAGCGTGGCATCGGGCAGCTGGAACGAGTCTCTCTACAGGACGAGGCTCGAAAACCTCGCGCGCGTCGTCCTCGACTGCTCTGCGGGACATGACACGGCGCGGGGGCCCGACCTCCTCTGCCTGGTGGAAATCGAGAATCG
>DATJQN010000033.1:0-13801 GCA_035505775.1 Rectinemataceae bacterium
CGCGAAGTTGTTCTTGACGACATGGAACTCGGCGTTCTTCTCGCGCAGCTGCTTGCGGAGGGTCGAGATCTGCTCGACCGTGAGCCCGCGGTACTCCGCGAATATGAAGTCCTTGCTGCCGCCGATCTTGTCCTTGAGGGCGCCGATAGCCTCGGTCTTGCCGCTCTGGATCTTGCTTGCTCTCATGGCCATGGCTTACCTCTTCTCGTTCTTGGCGACCGCGACGCGGACGCTCGGACCCATCGTGGAGCTGAGGTACACCGAGCTCACGAAATCACCCTTGACGTCGGCTGGTCGCTTGCGTCCGATTTCGTCGAGCAGGGTCGTCAGGTTCTCGTTGACCTGGGTCGGTTCCATCGACACCTTGCCGATGGCGAGGTGGACGATGTTGGACTTGTCCGTGCGGAACTCGGTCCGCCCCTTGCGGAGCTCGGCGACGGCGGCCTTGAGGTCGTGCGTCACGGTACCGGTCTTCGGGTTGGGCATCAGTCCCTTGCGGCCGAGCACCATACCGAGCTTGCCGACGTCCTTCATCATGTCGGGCGTGGCGACGGCGACGTCAAAGTCCAGCCAGCCGCCCTTGACCTTCTCGATCAGCTCGTCCGAGCCCACGTAGGCGGCCCCGGCGTCGAGCGCTTCCTTTTCCTTGTCCGGCTTGCAGAACACCAGGATCTTCTTCTCGCCCCTGAACTGGTTGGGCAGTACGACGGTGTCCCGGACGGACTGGCTCTTCTTGAGGTTGAGCCTCACATGGACCTCGACCGTTTCGTCGAAGGAGGCGTAGTGGAGCTCCTTCACGAGGGCGCAGGCGGCCGAGGAATCGAACTCCTGGCTGTGGTCGAACTTCTTGACCGACTCGTTGTATTTCTTGCCGTGCTTCATGGCTTACAGCTCCGTCTCGACGCCCATGGAACGGGCGGTGCCTGCGATGATCCGCTTGGCGGCCTCGATGTCGTTCGCGTTGAGATCGGGCATCTTCTGCTTCGCGATGGCCTCGAGCTTGTCCTTGGGCAGCTTGCCCACCTTCTGCTTGTGAGGCACTCCCGAGCCCTTCTCCAGGCCGATGGCCTTCTTGATGAGGACCGAGGCCGGAGGCGTCTTGAGAATGAACGTGAAGGTCTTGTCGCCGTAGACGGTGATGATGGCCGGGATGATGAGTCCGGGCTCCATGCTCTTGGTCCGCTCGTTGAACTGCTGACAGAACTGCGGAGCGGAGACGCCGTGCGGACCGAGCGCCGGTCCGACGGGCGGAGCCGGAGTTGCCTTGCCGGCCGGGCACTGCAATTTGACGATCGCAGTTACCTTTTTCTTTGCCATTGCGATTCTCCTTTCGTGGTATACCCGGTCCCGCCGCGGCACCAGTCCGCGCATCGCCGGGGTAGCGCCCTCGCGGAATCGTCCTCAGGACTCATCCGCGCGCGATCGGCGCCGGCCGACCGCGACACCAGCAAGGCACTGCCTTGTTGGCGGGCTCCCATCATGTGGAGTCGTAACCCCTCTATGAGAAGCGTCGGGAGAGATTCCGCCGGCGTGCCGGCCTGCCCCCCCGATGCCGCTTTCAAATGAACCCTCGCGAAGCAAAAGGCTGCCGCCTTTTGCTTCGCGCCGCAGTTTCCCGTCCTGCCATCCCGGCCACGGGAAACTGCCCAATTCTACCAGGCTGCCGCCTTTTGCTTCGCGCCGCAGTTTCCCGTCCTGCCGTTTCTCAGACCTTTTCCACCTGAAGCATGTCGACCTCCACGGGCGTGGACCGCCCGAAGATGCCTACCATGACCTTGAGCTTCGATTTTTCCGGAATGACCTCTTCGATGGCGCCGGTGAACGACTCGAAGGGGCCGTCGATGATCTTGACCTGCTCTCCCGGAGAGAAGGTCTGCCTCGTTCTCGCGGCCCGCTCCCCCTTGATCTCCCCGGCACGCTGCAGGACCCCCCGGGCCTCCTCAGCAGTGATCGGCTGGGGCTTGCGGTGCTGCGTGGCTCCGACGAACCCGGTGACGCCAGTGATCTTCCGGATTCCAGAACAGGTGGCCTTCCAGCCGTCGTCGGGCAGATCCATCTCCACGAGGATATAGCCGGGGAGAATCTTGCGGGAAGACGAACGCTTCTTGCCGTCCTTGACGTCGACCACGTCCTCGCTCGGCACCTTGACGTCGGCGACGATGTCCTTGCTGAGATCTCCGTTGTCGACCATCATGCGGATGGTTCGCTCGATCTTGTTCTCGTATCCGGAGTAGACGTGAAGAACGTACCAGGCCTTGGCCATGCTTTCTCTGTCCCGCCTACCGGAAGATCACGTCGATGCCCGCGACCAGGAGGAAGTCGAGGAATCCGAGCACGAGCGCAATCACGATCGTCGAGACGATGACGATCTTGGTGGAGGCTATCACGTCGTCCCGGCTCGGCCAGACTACCTTCCGAAGCTCGGCATAGCTGTCTCGAAAGAACTGCACGATCTTTTTCATCGGAACTCCTTGCGCCGCGCCGGCCACCCACAACGGAACCACACCGGCCAAGCAGGACATTCAAACCCAGGCCAGGTAGGACTCGAACCCACAACATCCGGTTTTGGAGACCGGCGCTCTACCATTAGAGCTACTGGCCTTCGTGAAATCAGCAAACTACTGAAGCAGTTTGCTGATTTCACGGCGCGATTTTCGCGGGTTGCGCGAAAATCGCGATATCCATGCACCGCGCACCTGTTGTGCGCGACTGCCATCCAGGATCTGGCGGGTTACGCCACATCCGCGGTACCCGTCCACCCCGCCCGGTCGGCGGGGCATCCCCTCATGCCGATTTTCGCGGGTTGCGCGAAAATCGCGATATCGATGCACCGCGCACTTTTTGTGCGCGACAGCGGGTCATTTGACCTTCGTTTCCTTGTGCAAGGTATGTTTGCGGTCCCACTTGCAGTACTTCATCAACTCCAGCTTGTCCTGGGTGGTCTTGCGATTCTTGCTGGTCGTGTAATTGCGGCGCTTGCACTCCGTGCAGGCGAGAGCAATGATTTCGACTGTCTGCTTCTTGGCGGCCATATCCAATCCTTTCTCGACGGCGGTACATCTCGACGTCGGGAGAAAAAAAGAGCCCTCGACCGGTAGACGGCGAGCCCCCGGCCAGGAGGAAGCGATACATCGTAGGCGAGGACTCGGGTCCTCTCAGTCTCTGCACAAGCCCCGACTGCCCGGAGAGGGTGCCTCAGAATGCCGGAGCCAGCCCTCCGTCCTTCAGGATTGCCTGCGCACTCCATGGACGCACAGCCCTCGAACGGAATCGAACCGTTGACCTTATCCTTACCATGGATATGCTCTGCCAACTGAGCTACAAGGGCATTCTAAAAGCGTCGGAACTCTAGCACCCGACCCATTCTTTGTCAAGCGTGGCGGGCTGCCGATGAGCCTAGGCACGAGAATTGCTTCCAAGACCATCCCGCCCAGGCTAAGGCGAGCTAAATCAATTCCATATATGACTATATCACCGTCGCTGAAGACAGACTCGGCGACCGTCCTCCGCCACTTCTTCTATGCCCGACCCCTGCTTCCGCGGCGCCTCAGGGCCGACACCAGGCTTGCCGCGACCTCGTCCCGGGAAAGGGCGAGCAGCCCGATACCGAGCGCCATGAAGACTACGGTGCTCAGGAGCAGGGGGAGTCCGGCGCTGACGAGTCGCGGAGCCGAGGCAGGGAAGAGGCTCGACAGCCAGGGCCGCGCGAGAAGGAGCGGAAGCACCGCCAGGGCCGAAAAGAGCATAATCCTGAAGAAATAGGCGGCGGCCGCCTTCAAGGCCCTGCTCACGCCGGGAATCCTCCGGTGGGCGAGCACGACGAGGAGGACCAGCGTGTTGACGGCGCTGGCAAGGGAGAGCGCGAGTGCAATGCCCGGGCCGCGCATCGGAGCGACCAGAATGAGCGCCAGGAGGATGTTGACGCCGAAGGAGACGATCCCGGCCCAGGTGGGAGTCTTGGTGTCCGAGCAGGCGTAAAAGGCGGGCGCCATCACACGATTCATGGCGATAAAGACGAGACCGGTCATATGCCAGAAGAAGGCGGCGGCGGTGAGCCGGACCGATTCGTCCCCGAACTCCCGTGCCTTGAACAGGAGGGTGACTATGTCCGTGCCGGTCACCATCGAGAAGAGCGCCACGGGTACGGTCACGAGGATCATGGCCTTCAGCCCTCGCCCCAGTGAATCGGAATACGAATCCCAGCGTTCCGCGCGGGCGGACCCCGCCAGGTCGGGCAGCAGCACGGTGCTCAACGAGACCACGAAGACACCGAGCACGAGCTCCTGAAGGCGAAGCGAATACTGAATGCTCGAGAGGGCGCCGGTGCCGGCCCCCGTGGCGAGGGCGGAGCTGACGAGGAAGTTGATCTGGTATGCGGCCATGCCGAGGATGGTCGGCGCCACGAGGGCGAGGACCCGCCTCATGCCGGGATTCCGGAAAGCGCGCCCCAGGCTGATAAAACCGAAGTGCCAGCCCGCCTTCAGCACCGCCGGCAGCTGGCAGAGGGCCTGGGCGAGACCGCCGATCACCACCCCGACGGCCATGGCGCGCGCGGGGTTGCCAAAAAGGCTGCCGGCGGCGTAGGGCACGACGATCCAGCAGATGTTGAACAGAATCGGGGCAAGCCCCGAGGGCGTGAAGATCCCGATGGAGTTGAGGATGCCCTGGAGGAGGGCCGCAACGGAGACGAGGGCCAGGAACGGGAACATGATCTGGGTGAGCAGGGCCGTTTCCGCCCGGTCGGAGCGGAAGATGAGCACGAGCCAGGGCGCGAAGGCAACACCGAGGGCCACTACCGCGACAACGAGCACGACGAGGACCGTGAAGGTCGCCGAGAGGAACTCGCGAGCCCGCTCGTCGTCCCGGTCCGCCAGGTAGCCGGTGAAGGTCGGGATGAAGGCTGCCGTCATCGAGCCCTCGGCGAAGAGTCTGCGCAGGAAATTGGGGAGGGTGAAGGCGGCCGCGAAGGCGTCGGCGAGGACGCCCGTTCCCATGAAGGCGGCGCGTGTCATCTCGCGCACGAGGCCCAGGATGCGGGAGATCATCGTGAGCAGCGAGAGTTTGCCTCCCTCTCGGAGCAATCTCCCCTCGGCATCGGACATGGGCGGCAGAATACGCGAAACGACCGGGCTTCGCAAGCCTGGTCTCCGATGAACGCCGTCGCGGGAGGGGCCTCCGGGACTTCACTCGACCCAAAGGGCCGATCCGGGGTATACCCTCGATGCCATGACCGTAGATCTCATAGCGCTTGATCTCGACGACACCCTGCTCCGCGAGGACCTCAGCGTCTCCGGAGGGAACCGCGAGGCTCTCGCCAAGGCCGAAGAGCGCGGCATACGCATCGTCCTCGCCTCCGGGCGCAACATCCATTCCATGCGCCACTACGCTTCGCTGCTCGGCCTGGATGGTCCCGGGGACTTCCTCATCTGCTCCAACGGGGCCGAAATCATAGCTTCAGGTTCGGGCGAGCTGCTCGATCAGCGGCGCCTCCCGCCGGAGCTCTGCCGGGAGATCGCCGCAGCCATCGAGGCGCGCGGCTTCCCCTGGCAGGTCTACGACGGCGGCGCGATCCACGTGAATCGGCCCAACCCCTGGGCCGACCGGGATTCGCGCCTTACGGGGCAGCCCACAATCCGTATCGAGGATGAGGAAGCCCTCTTCGCGAGGGGGCAGGTGAAGTTCGTGATCCCCGGAGACCCGGCTTCCATCTCGACCCTCTTGGCCGAACTGGGGCCCCTCTTCGAAGGACGGGCCGAGGTTTTCACCTCCAAGCCCTACTTCCTGGAAATCCTGTCCCGCGGAGCGGACAAGGGCGCCGCGCTCCAGAGGCTCGCCGGCATGCTCCAAATCCCGATGGAACGGGTGATGGCCATCGGAGACGCGATGAACGATTTTGGAATGATAAAGGCCGCCGGATGGGGCTGCGCGCCCCTCAATGCGCTGCCCGAGATCAAGGCCGTCGCCAGGCTGGTATCCGGCAAGAGCAACGAGGAGGACGCGGTAGCCGACCTGATCGGAAGGGTCGCGCTCGCCTAGTTTCCGCATCCGGGAACCCTGCTATGCGCCCCGAAATCGCCGGCCGGCGCACAGCCGCTTTCCGCTTGACAGCGGCCCGCTTCGGGCCGATAAGAGATCGTTGAGGTGTCAACGATCCGGGCCTGCGGGAGTGGGAATCGCGCAAGCCTGCCTGCGGCCGGCGGCGCATCTCACATCCAAAAAGCAGGAGGGCGACATGCAGGAGATATATCCGGCAGGCACCCGGAGATGCTTCGCGTGCATCCAGTGGGACGGCCGCAGGAGCTACGACCAGAAGACGCAGAAGATCAAGACCGATGCCGGCGCCGACGGCTGGTGCAGGATGAAGCACGGCAATACGAGAGGCACGCACGTCTGCGACGATTTCACTGCCCTCCGCTGAAATACTCGGCATTGCGCAGCATCGCATGCGGTTTACAACGGCCGGGCGATGATCGAGAATGAGGGAGGACGGAACGGTATGAAACGCAGCAAGATCGCCCTCGCATCGGTCCTCTCGCTCGTCATGATAGCTGCCGGCGGCCTCGGTGCCGCCTGGGCGGATGTGGGCTTCGGCGGCCTCGACCTCGGCAAGGCGGACGACCTTCTCTTCACGGCGACGGCCGGACTCCCCGGGGACGGGAGCTTCGACAGTCTCTTCCTCGCAGATCTCGACAGCAGCGGCGCCCGCCAGCTGACCGTGTACCCCGAACACGTCGCCCTCGTGGAGGGCGGGCGCAGACTCCAGGTCCAGAATCGCTTCGGTCTTTTCCGCAGCGACGTGAATCTCACTCACCTCGCTCCGGTGACCGGTTTTCCGGCTTTCGCGCGCGGCTCGACGGTTCCCCAGGGCAGGCTCCCGCCCTGTGCGGCCAGCCCCGACGGGGCCTTCGTCCTGAATACAATACCGACCTCGGCCGCATATTGCCGGCTCGTGCTGTTTGACGTCGCCAAGGGAACGGAAGCGGTCGTCTCCACCGACGTCGAGTACTCGGTGGAGGAATTCCCGGCCCGCTGGTCGCCCGATTCGCACAACTTTGTCTATGCCAAGGGTGGATCGATCTACTATTACTCCACCGATCAATACACGGGTAACCGGGTTCTCGACGAGGATTTCCGGCGCATCGGCGATGGGCGCATCCAGTGTGCGCGCTGGGGGGCAGACGGCTCCCTGTTCTATCTCCGCTCAACCTCCCTCTTCCGCATCCTGCCGGCCGAGTTCTTCACCCAGGCGCTGTACCGCGGCATCGCCGGGATGGGCGTCCTTGCCGGCAAGACCCCCTTCGCCTTCGATCCGAACTTCGACACGTTCTGGGTTGCCCCGGAAGGCTCCAGGCTCATCCTTTCCAAGGGAGGCCGCAACCTCTTCCTGGTCTATCTGAATCCGGACGACTTCGGCTCGGTCTCCCGCGTGGCGGCCCTGCCCTATCTCTTCCTCCAGGGCGACACGACCGTACTGGACGTGCTGTGGCCCGCGGACGGCCCGGTGACCGTATTCACCGGTTCCCTGCGGGAGGGCACGCGGCAGTCGAGCGCGTTCCGCTTCTCCGCGCCCATTTCGCCCGAACTGCTCGACCTGACGCCGAAGGTGGTCGAACTCGATGCGGCGGGCGCCACGGAGATGCTGCTCTCCCCCTCGGCGACAAAGGTCGCCGTGGTCACGCCGTCGGGAATCACCGTCCGCACCTACGCCGACTGGTCCATCGCCGCGCGGCTCGATTCCCCCGGCTGTCTCCATGCGCTGTGGCTGTCCGAGGACCGCCTGATCGCCGCGGGGGCGCAACGCATCGAGACAATTGCACTCTCCAACGGTCAGCACGCCCTGATAAGCCTGTCGCAGGTTCAGGCCTACGGCCGGGCGGATGACGGGACCATCCTCGTCAAGAGCGGGGCAAACGCCTTCGCGATGCCGGGCGGGGCAAGCGCGTCAAGCGGGACGCCGGTATGGATTCCACGGGACGGCTTCGCCCCCAACCAGGCGCTGACGAGTTCGGACGACTACCGCGTGTATCTGGACGGTCTTTCGGCCGGCTCTTACCGGAACATGGTCATGGTGAGGTCCGTGAAGGCCTTGGGCACACGCACCCTGTTTCCGCCGCCCGGCGGCACCTATGCCGCCTTCCCCGACCGGGACGAACCGCGCTCTCCGGGCATCTTCGATCACGGCTCGAGAATCCGCCGCCGCGAACTCGCCCTCGTGTTCAACGCCGTGGATTCCTCCGACGGACTCGTCCAGGTCCTCGAAACGCTCAAGGACTACGGCATCCGGGCGACCTTCTTCGTGAACGGCGAGTTCGTCAGGCAGAGTCCCGGGGCGGCGCGGCTCCTCGCCGGCTCGGGCAACGAAATCGGGTCCATGTTCTTCACCAACGTGGATCCGACGGACGCGCGCTTCCGCATCGATCGCGACTACATCCGGCGCGGCCTTGCGCGCGCCGAGGACGAGTGGTTCGCGGCCACAGGCAAGGAGCTCTCGCTCCTCTGGCACACGCCGTACTACACCACCAACTCCGACATCATCGATGCCGGGGCGAGCATGAACTACACCTACGTGGGCAGGGACATCGATCCCCTCGACTGGATCGGCAAGGCGGACGCAGCCAGCCTGCCCGGATCCTATCTTCCGGCGCACCGGCTCATCGAAAAGATCGTGGCGAAGGCCAAGCCCGGCTCGATCATACCCATCCGCCTCGGCATCCCGGATGGGGGCAGGGACGACTACCTGTTCCGCGAGGTCGCACTTCTCATCGACGCGCTCGAGGGCGCCGGCTACCAGATCGTGCCGGTTTCCGACCTCATCGAGCACGCGAAGTGAGCGGCCGCGCGGAAGGAGCTCCCATGGATCTGTCACGACTCGAGCTCACGGCGCAGGAGATCGTCTTCGCGATGGAACCCGCGCGTGCCCAGGCGGCCCTAGGCACGGTGCTCCCCGAGTGGGGGAGCGCGGTCATCGGCCAGCCCCGGGCCCTCGAAGCCCTGCGCATGGGCACCCGGATCCATTCGAAGGGTTACAACGTCCATGTCTCGGGCGCACCGGGCACGGGACGACGGACGGCCGTCCTGCGCGTCCTGGCAGAGGATCGGAATGCCGCCGAACGCCTGCGCGACATCGTCTATGTCTACAACTTCGAGTCGCCGCTCGAGCCGGTGGCGCTCTCCCTGCCGGCCGGCGGGGGACGGGCCTTCAAGCGCGATCTGCATCGACTCGTAGAGGGCCTCAAGCAGATTGTCGCCCTGCACGCCGAAAGCGCGGAGACCAAGAAGGCCGAGGCCCAAGCCAGTGCCGAGGTCGAGTCCAGGGAAAACAGTCTTCTGGCATCCTTCGAGGCGGCCCTCGCGGCCGACGGCTTCAGACCGGTGCAGGTGGAGACAGGCGGCCAGGCCGGCATGGAGATCGTCCCTCTCGTCGAGTCGGCGGATTCGCAGCTGGAAGAGACCAGCTTCGAGGCCCTCCAGGCGAAGGTGGCGGCCGGCGAGTATCCGGCGGAAGCCTACGATGCCAAGCGCGTGCTCTGGTTCGGCCACATGGACCGGATGAAGCGTCTTTTTGCCCAGCTTCGTCGCGGCCGGCAGGAGCTCGAGATGAAGCTCGAGGAGCTTCGCAATGAAGCTCTGGCGCCCCAGGTATCCGCCGAGGTCGGGCTGCTCATGGAAACCTGGAACGATCCCAAGATCAGGTCCTGGCTCGAGGCCCTGAAAAAGGACATCGTCAGCCACCTCTTCCTGTTCCGGGGAACGGGGGAGGAAGAAGCTCCGCGTCGTCGGCGACGCCCGGCGCTCGCGCGCTACGGCGTCAACGTCGTCGTGGACCGGGAAGGCGCGGACCGGGTGCCCATCGTGATCGAGAACCACCCCTCGGCATCCAATCTCTTCGGTTCCGTGGAATCCAAGCCTGAAGACGACGGCGACACGCGCAGCGCCTATCTCCGCATCCGCGCCGGTTCCTTCCTGCGCGCGGCCGGCGGCTATCTTGTCCTCCGGGCGGAGGACGTCATCGGCGACGAGGAAGCCTGGCTCCGGCTGAAGCGCGCGTTGCAGGACGGCCGCGCCGAGGTCCAGCCGCGGGAAAGCCCCCTCGGACCCTCGGGATGGCTCAAGCCCGAGGCGGTCAAAGTCGAGGTCAAGGTTGTCATGATCGGCGGCGAGTCCAGTTACGACGTGCTCTACCAGACGGACCCCGACTTCCAGAAGCTCTTCAAGGTGCATGCCGAGTTCGACTCGTCCATGCCGCTCGACGACGAGGGACTCCGGGACTATGCGGCCTTCGCCCGGCGCGTCTGCGAGGAGGAGGGCCTGCTCGGTCTCGACGCCGCGGGGCTCTGCGCCCTGGTGGAGCAGGGTGCCCGCATCGCGGAATACCGGAGCCGCCTGTCCACCCGCTTCGGCATGATCGCCGATCTCCTCCGCGAGGCCGATTACCGGGCCCGCCTGAGGAACGGCACCTCGATTGACGGAGCGGCCATCAGGTCAGCCGTCGCGGCCCGGGCGCAGCTTTCCAACCTGCCCGAGGAAAAGCTCGGCGAGATGATCGGCTCGGGCGAGATAATCCTCCAGGCGAGCGGCGCAGCCGTCGGCCGCGTCAACGGCCTGGCCGTCCACGACCGCGGCTACTACGCCTTCGGCATGCCCGCCGTGATTTCCGCCCAGGTGAGCCCGGGAGAGGGCGGGGTGATCAACATAGAGGGCGAGTCGGGGCTTTCCGGAGAGATCTACGACAAGGCGGTCCTCATTGTCGAGGGCTTCCTGCGCAGCCGCTACGCGCGGGACTTTCCGCTCGCCGCGACCGCCAGCATCTGCTTCGAGCAGTCCTACACGGCCGTGGAGGGGGACTCCGCCTCCTCGACCGCCGTCTACGCCCTGCTGTCGGCGATCGCGGACATCCCCCTGCGCCAGGACGTCGCCGTGACCGGATCGATCAACCAGATCGGCCAGGTCCAGCCGGTGGGAGGCATCTGCGAGAAGGTGGAGGGCTTCTATCGGATCTGCAGCCAGGCCGGTCTCTCCGGCACCCAGGGTGTCATGATCCCCCGGCGGAACGTGCCCAATCTGACCCTGTCCCATGAGCTCCAGGACGCCATCTCCTCGGGAACCTTCCACATCTGGGCGGTGTCGACCATCGACGAGGGGATCGAAGTGCTCACCGGCATGTCCGCGGGCAGGCAGGATGCCCGCGGCGACTTCCCCGCGGACTCCTTCAACGGCCGGGTTCGTCGGGAACTCCTCCGCATGGCCAAGACCGTGAGGACCTACCTGAGCTAGGGTCGCCCGGCGATCCTGCTCCACGAGCCCCGCGAGACGGGAGGCCGGGCTCGCCGCTCGAGGTTGAAAATGCCCATGACGGGCATTATTATTCGATTGGACAGTGCCTATTTCGTAAAGTGAAAGGTGGAGTGCATGCCCGCGAGTGAGCTCGTCGTCGATGTTGCCAAGATCAAGAAGGCTGCGCACAACGCCATCGCCCTCAACATTCTGACCTATACCCTCCCCCACGACATCGAAGTCTACATGGAAGAGGTCCTCGACGTCTTTCTCGCCGAGCTCGGACAGAAGAAGCTGAAGGACTACCTCATCTACTGCCTCCGCGAACTGGCGGTCAACGCCAAGAAGGCCAACACCAAGCGGGTGTACTTCGATTCCAGGGGCTTGGACATCAACGACGCGGACCAGTACGAAGAGGGCATGCAGACCTTCAAGCAGGACACCATGGACAACATCGCCTGGTACCTGCAGAAACAGAAGGAAAAGGGCTACTACGTCAAGATCATCTTCCAGGCCAAGGGCTCGAACATCATCCTGGAAGTGCGCAACAACGTGGAGATCAACAAGAAAGAGTACGTCAGGATCCACGACAAGCTGGCCCGTTCTCGGAAGTACACCAGCCTCGAGGAGGCCCTGTCCCAGGTGCTGGATCCCTCGGAGGGCGCCGGTCTGGGGCTCGTCATTCTCGTGCTCATGCTCAAGAAAATCGGGCTGGACGAAGACTGTTTCGATATCTGGGCGGAGAGCGGGGAGACCGTGGCGCGTATAACCGTGCCCGTGGCCGCGACCAAGATAGAGTCCGTGTCGGCGCTGACCGACGAAGTCGTAAAGTCCATCACGAGCCTGCCCCAGTTCCCCGAGAACATCGTCCAGATCCAGCGCCTCATCGCGGACCCCAACAGCCAGATCGTCGATATCGCGCGATACATCTCGACCGACCCGGCGATGACAGCCGACCTCCTCAAGCTCGTCAACTCGGCCGCGTACATGGTGGCCAAGAAAGTGGACAACATCGTGGACGCGGTGAAGATGGTGGGCATCAAGGCCCTCCGCAACCTCCTGTACTCCTATGGCACGCTGAAGATCCTGGGTGACGACGGTTCCGCGGAGAAGAAGAAACTCTGGGATCACTGCTACCGGACGGCCTACTACGCCTACAATCTGGCCAAGAACTTCAAGAGCCAGATCCGCGGCCTCCTCGACGATGCCTACGTGGGCGGCATGCTCCACGACATGGGAAAGATCGTCTTTTCCTCGGTCCACCCCGACCTGCTCGACAAGATCCGGGCGTTCGTGAAGGCCAAGGGTCTGCCTTCGGACACCTTCGAGGACATGGCCGGCGGCATGAACCACGCGGAGATCGGCGCGCGAATCGCGGAGAAATGGAACTTCCCCGACTCCCTCATCGCGGCGATCCGATACCATCACGAACCCACCCTCGAGACGGGTCAGTTCCGCGACGTTGTCTACGTGGTCTACCTCGCCAACATCCTCTGCGAGTACGAGGCCGGGAACGTCGGCTACGATCAGGTCGAAGCCTCGGTCCTCGCCGATTACGGCTTCACGAGCGAGAAGGCCCTCAAGAAGATCAGCGATTCGCTTGCCGAGGGCTTCCGCATGGAGGCCGGCAGGACTCCGCGCGAGCCGCTCCGAAAGTAGGGCGAGACGCTTCAGGTGCCGGGCAGCCAAGCCCGGGACAGATGCAGAGCCCGAACCGGCGCGGCACCTGCCCCTCTGTCCGGTGCGACGCGAATCCTCCGGTGACTCACTGCTTCCGATCGCCCCGATAGGCCTCCAAGAACTCGATCAGATACTGCTGCATCCCCCCAAAGAACTCTCCCTCGAGCGCGGCCGCGGCGATCCCGATGAAGCGGTAGTGCCAGCTCTCCCATCGGTATCCGGTGACAGCCTCCCCGCCCTTGGGATATGAGAGCGAAAACCCGTAGGCTCTCGCATGGAGGCTCAGCCAGCGAGAGGCCTTCGTCTCCGCGAAGACGTCATCGATCGGCGAGAAGTCGAGGGCCAGGCCGAGCTGATGCTGCGAGGCGCCCGGATGAGCCGACTCACGTTCCGCCTGTTCCTCGCCATAGAGTTGGACTTCGCGGGCAAAGACCTGCTTCTGATAGGCATAGGAGCGATATGCAGAGCCGACCACCAGCTCGATCCCGTCCTTCCGCGCAGCCTTCGCCATGACGAGGAGGGCCCTCCGTGCCGCCGCGCGGAGCTTGTGGCCCGCGTAGGTAACGGCGATTCCGCTGTCGTCCAGCGGCATGAGGTCGGGCGGAACGTAGCTCTCGGGTAGCAGCACCTTCTTGTCGACGAGGGCGAGGAGCATTGGATCGGCTGCGTCGTCGGCAAGGGCCGCACGGAGCAGGCTGTCGAATCGCGCGGGCCTGGCTGCTATTCTCGCCTCGATGGCCTGGCGATCGACCGGAGGAATGGCGCTCGCTGCAAGGGCGGCCCGGACGGCTACTGTGAGTGAAGCTTGAGAGCTGAGTATCGGAGGGAGAATGAGACAAAGCAGAAC
>DATJQN010000034.1:0-4798 GCA_035505775.1 Rectinemataceae bacterium
ACCGTCGTAGACGACCTGGCTACCGGAAACATCCAAGGCGGTCGATGTGCTTCCAGCGACAGGGCCGCTGGAGGCAAAGCCCTGCAGGGCGCCGATCCCGAGGGTCGTGGAGGGGCCTGCGAGGGTCAAACCAGCCTGTAGATTGTCCCCTTCCACGCCGGTGCCCGCGGAGCCGACCGTCGACGACGCGGCCGTGGAACTGGATGACAGGCTTCCTTCATGGTAGTACGCAGCCTTTTCGCTCAGGGTCAGGCCGTTTGCGGCGGCGCTGACGGCGAGTTGAGCGGCCGCGTTGTCCAGCGAAAGCCGCGCCGACCTGAGGGCCGGAGCAGTGGATTGGGCAGCGGCCAGAAAGTCCTGGAGGTTTATCGTCGGGGCTGTGCCGGATGCCGCGCTCCCTGTGCCGCCGTCCGCGTCGGCGGATTGCGGGGCAGCTCCGGGAATCATTGGGACGGGGCCGGGGGGCAGCGTGGCCTCGCCGGGGTTGGGCGTCTCTTGTGCCCAGCTGCCCCAGACAAGCGCCGCCATGCAGAGTATCGACGCGATACATCGTTTCATCGGCATTCTTCCGCCTTTCCGGTAAGTCCTCACGTTGAAGGCTATCTCATGGCCCTTACGAAGGCCTCTCGTATTTCTTACGATATGCTGAATTGTCCGGGACTGTGAGGAGCCCCAAAAAGAAGGGCCCGCCGATCCTGTATGGAACGGCGGGCCGTGAAAGGCGGGCTGCGGGAGCCGATGCCCGGCTTTCAGTCCTCTCCCTTCTCGTAGGGCAGACCATCCGCGGCAGGGGCGCGGGCCTTGCCCACGAGGCCTCCGAGAACGACCACCGCGAGGATGTAGGGGAACATCTGGACGAACTGGCTGGGTATCTGGATCTTCGATTCGAACATGATGCGCGCGGTGTCGGCGTAGCCGAACAGCAGCGACGCGAGCACCGCGCCGATGGGGCTCCAGCGGCCGAAGATCATCGCGGCCAGCGCGATGAATCCGCGGCCCCCGGTCATGCCGGACACCCAGCGGCTCGGATAGAGCACCGCGGCGGAGAGTCCGCACATCGCGCCGGAGATCAGGACGCCCGAGTAGCGCATCAGGGTGACGTTGATTCCGAGAGTGTCCGCCGCCTCGGGGTTTTCCCCGACCGAGCGGAGCCGGAGACCGAACACGGTCTTGTTGAGCACGAACCAGGCTATGGCGGTGATGGGAATCAGGAGGAGCGCGAATACGCTCATGCCGTGGTAGGTCGGGAATGCATAGGGGTTCATGGCCGACTGGGTCTCCTGCCCGAAGATGTTCTGGGACAGGAAGCGGGCCACGCCTTCGGCCAGGATGTTGAGTGCCACTCCCGAGACGATCTGGTTCACCTTGTAGGTGACGGTCACGACCGCGTGGATGGCGGCGAAGGCCATGCCGATCACGACCGCGAACAGCACGCCCAGCCAGAGACTGTGGAAGACGATCGATCCCCACACGATGGAGAAGGCCGAGAAGAGCATCCCGCCCTCCAGGGCGATGTTGACCACTCCGGACTTCTCGGAAAAAACGCCGCCGAGGGCGGCGAAGGCGATGGGGGCCGAGGTGTCGAGGCCTTTGAACAGGTAATCGAGAAGCGTGCTGAAGTCCATCACATGGCCTCCTTCTTGCGCAGGGCCCTGATGTACCTGCTCACCAGCTCGTTGGTTACGACGATGATGAGGATGAGTAGACCAGTGATCACCGAGATGACCGAATTGGGCACTTTCGTGAAGAACTGCAGACCGTAGCCGGCCTGCCGCAGGAACGCGAAGAGAATTGCGGCGAACACGACCCCGATCGGCGAGTTGCGTCCGATGAGGGCGATCGCTATGCCGTCGAATCCGAGTCCGGAGGCGATCTGGAAGGTGTAGTAGCCGCGGACGGCGAAGATCTCCTGCATGCCGATGAGCCCGGCCAGGGCGCCCGAGAAGAGGAAGGCTCCGAGCTGCACGCGGCCCACCTTGATGCCGGCGTACAGCGCAACATCCGTGCTCGTGCCGATCGCCCGGACGTCGAAGCCGATCCGCAGCCTGAACAGGATGAACCAGACCGCGACACCGGCGAGAATCGCGATGGGCAGGCTGTAGTCGAGATAGACGCTGTTGGGCACATTCCAGCCCACGGCCCGGAAGAGGCCGTTTATCTGGCCGAAGAGGGCGGTCGGCAGGATGTGCCGGGTCTGCGGCTCCAGGCTGCCGCCGGCCTTGATCCCGGAGAGCGGCCCGTTCACGAGGTAGTTCACCAGGGCCAGGGCAATGTTGTTGAACATGATCGTCGTGATGACCTCGTGGATGCCGCGCGACACCTTGAGAGCGGCCGGAATCGCGGCCCAGAGGGCACCACCGATCATGGCGGCGAGGACGACGAAGGGCAGATGGAGGAAGGTCGGCAGCGGCACATAGATGCCGGCCATCGCGCCGACCAGTCCGCCCACAAAGTACTGGCCCTCGACTCCGATGTTGAAGATGTTCGCCCTGAAGGCGAAGGCCGCGGCGAGACCGGCCAGGAACTCCGGCACTGCCGTGGAGAGTATCGTGGCCGTGCGGGTGCTCGTCGCGAAGGTCATCTTCCAGATGGCCACCGTGGCGTTGCCCGGGCTTTCCCCGACGATGATGACGATGATCATGAGGATGATCATCGAGACTATGAACCCGATCACCGGCGCGGACAGCTCGTACAGCGTGTACTTGTTGAAGCGCTTCATCTGGCCTTCTCTCCCATCATGTAGAAGCCCACCTCTTCCTTGGTAGTGGAATCCCGCTCGAATTCCTTGATGATGCGCCCCTTGAACATCACGCCGATACGATCCGACAGGGACATGACTTCGTCGAGGTCGGCCGAGACCAGGAGAACCGCGGCGCCCTGTCTCTTTGCCTCGACGAGCTGCTTGTAGATGAACTCGGTGGCGCCGACGTCGACGCCGCGTGTGGGCTGGTTGGCCAGGAGGAGCCGGGGATGCGCGCTCATCTCGCGGGCGATGATGACCTTCTGCTGGTTTCCGCCGGAGAGCGCGTGGGCCGGAGTCTGCTCGCTCGGGGTTCTCACGTCGAACTCGGTGATCAGCTGCTTGGCGTGTTCGTTGATGACGCGGCGGAGCTGGGTCTTCATGCCGCTGACATAGGGCTTCTTGTAGTGCGTGCCCAGCACGAAGTTGTCCGCAAGCGAGAAGGGCAGCAGCAGGCCGTACTTGTGCCGGTCCTCGGGGATATGGGCCATGCCCTTCTCTCTCCGCATCCGGACGTCAAAGTCCGCTATATCCTCCCCGAGCAGCCGGACCGAACCACCGGCAAGCCGGGTGCGGTAGGCGATCGCGCGCACGAGCTCGGACTGGCCGTTCCCCTCGACTCCGGCGATCCCGTAGATCTCCCCCGCGCGCACCTGGAAGTTCACGTCCCGGAGCGCGTCCAGTCCCTGCTGGTTCGTGTAGGAGAGACCGGCGACCTCGAGCACGGCGGCCCCGGGCTCGAGCCGGGGGTTGTCGACATTGAGGATCACCGGCTTGCCCACCATGAGCTCGGCGATAAGTGGCTTGGTGGCCTCGGCGCGGTCGAGCGTCTTGATGACCTTGCCCCGTCGGATCACGGTGATCCGGTCCGCGACGTCGAGCACCTCGTCGAGCTTGTGGCTGATGAAGATGATGCCCTTGCCCTGGCCGCTCATCGTGCGGAAGGTCTTGAAGAGTTCGTCGGTCTCCTGGGGAGTGAGCACCGCCGTGGGCTCGTCGAAGATGAGGATCTCCGCGCCGCGATAGAGGATCTTCAGGATCTCCACTTGCTGCTGGAACCCGACGGGCAGATTCTCGACGAGGGCGTGGAGGTCGACATGGAGATTGTTGACTTCCACCAGCGCCGCGGCCTTCTTCTCCGGCTCCCTGTTCGTCAGGACGCCCAGCCGGGAGGTCTCGGAGCCGAGGATGATGTTCTCGAGCACCGTAAACGGAGGAACAAGCATGAAATGCTGGTGAACCATGCCGATTCCCTTGGCAATGGCGTCCCGCGAGCCCGCGATGCGCGCCTTTTCCCCTCGAATGAAGATCTCGCCGGAATCGGGGCGATAGAGCCCGTACAGGATCTTCATGAGCGTGCTCTTGCCGGCGCCGTTCTCGCCCACGAGGGCGAGGATCTCGCCGGCGCGGAGGTCGAGGCTGATGCCATCGTTGGCTATCACGCCCGGGAAGGCTTTGGTGATGCCCTCCATCCGGAGAAGGGACGAGCCCGGGGTTGCGCCCGGCGCGCGGGGGATGTCGGCAGTTGCCGCGTTTGTCGGCATGCGTGTCTCCTTGAGAAGGGCATTCTATCAGACAAGAAAAAGGCCGTAAACCGAAAACCGGCTTACGGCCCCTCCAACCGAGTTGGGAGCGGGACGCTCCGGGCGCGGAGCCCGAAGCGTCCGAGGTATATCTACTTGAGCGCCTTGATGAAGGCAGCGGCGGAAGCGTCGTCGGTCGGGACTTTGATGTCGCCGGAGACGATCTTGGCCTTGAGGTCGTCAAGCTTGGCCTGGTAGGGCGCGAGCATGTCCTTGTTGAAGTCGTTCTGCGCAAGGCCGACGCCACCGTCGGCGAGGGTGAAGGTCCGGTAGCCGCCCTTCACGCCGCCGCCCTCGATGAGATCCTTGGCAGTGAGAAGAACAGACTGGTCCACGCGCTTCAGAGCCGAGGTGATGATGAACTTTCCGATCTCCTTGGCCGCGGGATCCTTGTCGTTGGACATGTAGCCGAAGCCCTGGTCGGAATCCACGCCGATGGCGTACTTGCCGGCGTTCTTGGCCTCTTCGAAGAGCC
>DATJQN010000035.1:0-5582 GCA_035505775.1 Rectinemataceae bacterium
GCCTGGTTCGCCAACTCGGCCTCCCGGCGGGCGTCGTGCTCCCTCGCGAGCAACAGGGTCCGCTCCTCCTCGGCTGCCTTTCGCGCCGAGATATCGCGGGCGATCTTGGACGCTCCGATGATCTCGCCGGTAAAGTTCCTCACCGGAGACACGGTAAGGGAGATGGGGATGAGCGTTGCGTCCTTTCGGATCCGTATCGTTTCAAAATGGTCGACGGAGTCGCCACGGCGAATTGCTGCGAGGACGTTTGCTTCCTCGGCAAGGCGATCGTCGGGGATGATGATGGTGATCGAGCGGCCGATCGCTTCTTCCTCGCTGTAGCCGAAGATCCGGGTGGCGGCGGCATTCCAGGACATGATCTGCCCCTGCAGGTTCTTGCTGATGATCGCATCGTCCGAGGACTGCACGATGGCGCCGAGCCGGGAGTGCGTCTCCTCCGCCGCGTCGCGGATCGAGGCCTGGGCTTGCAAGCGGCGCACGCTCTCCGCCAGCTGATCTTGTGTCGTGCGCAGGGCGCCGACGAGCCAGCTCATGAGCCATCCGATAGCCACGAAGGTCAGCAGGCCGACCACGTCGCCGAGGTCGGGACGACGCGGCAGGGACAGCCACAGGAATGCTGCCGCCGTGGCGGAGAGAAAGGTGGCGAGCAGCCCCGGCCCGAATCCTCCGAGCCAGGCGCTCGCGAGAATGGCGGGGTAGTAGGTGATGAGAGGGAGCTTGGCGCCCCACAGCGACGTCAACACCGTCGCTCGCAGCGCGACGGCGATGGCCGTGGCACCCACGGTTACGGCATAGCGCGCGAAGCGGGATCTCAGAGGCGGCATGGGCCGGCGGGCCGAATTATAGGAGCACGGTGGCAAAGCAACAACCGTTGTGCGTGCCTCACCCGGAGGCGGGCGGCTGGTTGGCCCAGTGGCAGCTCTGATGCGGCCGCCGGTGACTCATGCGGACGCCCTTGCGCCTTGGCAGTGGCATGCGAATTGCCTCCTTCCAGGAGCAGGTACAAGGCACTGCAAGACAAGGCGGAACACAAGGGAGGACAGGAGCCATGAGTGAGCAGAGGCGGAAAACCCAGTCGTCTCATGAGTCCGAGAACACCGGGGAGTCTCGCGACGCGAGCAAGCTCACCCAGAAGGGCAAGAAGATCGGCGAGGAGTTGGATGCTCTCTTGGGCGAGATCGATGACGTCCTCGAGGAGAACGCCGCGGACTTCGTCGCCAGCTACGTCCAGCACGGGGGTGAATAACCGATCTCGCGCTGGCAGCGAAGGCGGCGCGCAGAGGCCTGATCGGGAGTCCGGTTCGGAGAGAGTGATGGGCATGATCGTCATGGTCTCTCCGCGTTGCTCTCGCCTTCCGCGGCCCGATGCAGTGCGAGGATTGCCATAAGCGGCTCCGGCCGAGGCGCGCCGGGGGCGGTCATTGTCCCGCTGTCATCACGGTCCGCGCTGGGCTTCACCGACCCGATGATCGGCCTCCGTCAGGGCGACCGGCCAGAGATTGGCCCCTTCGCTGGCCACGTTGGTGCTGCCTCCAGAGTCGTTCCTGGTTGATGAAGGACCCCAGGAGAAACCAGAGAGCTACCAGGCCCAGGAGAACCCAAATCAAATCCCGACCCGATTCAGGCATGTATCCAGCCCCCCTGCGAGCTTGCGGGCGGGAGGCTACCGAACCGGTAGCGGAGGCGGAGCCGGAGGCGCCGGCGTTGCACTGATCCCCGATGGGATCCACGCCCAGTAGTAGGGCACGCGAGTGCCGTCGCCATAGAGCTGGTAACGGCCCTCGGGATAGGTCACCACACGATCCGACGGCGCCGGTGTGGCCGCTGCAACGGGCACAGGAACGGTCCTCTCCGTCGTTTCCTTCGTGTACGAGATGCAGCCGCCCAGGAGGGCAGCTCCGGCGAAAGATGTCGCGATCGTCCGTAAGGTCTTCCGGCTCATGCCCATCATGTGTTGCCTCCTTGGGTCCCTTGCGGCCCCGGTTCTGAAGCCTGGTGACATACCTTCGCTATCGCATTCGCTGTGCCAAGCTCTCCGAGGCCGTCAGCAACCTGGAAGGGGACACTTGCCGGGCATTTCCCGAGGTGGAAGAGCCAGAAACGCGCGGCCGCTCATAGAGAGTGGAGCGGACTACCCGGTCAAATGGTAACGGTCGGCGTTCGCCAACCCGTCGGAGTCCCACGACCTTCAACGGATTGTGAGCGACGTGAGCGTGGCACGGCATGGGGCGCCTCCCTTGTGGGGTTGTATCGCGACACGAAGATGGGTGACCCGTGCGGCAGGCACACTCCAGCGCTCCCGCTCGAACGTGGTACCGGGGGGGCTGAAATTGAATTCCTGACGCAGGACCTCGCGATAGGTTTGGCCACCGTCCTGCGACAGGGACAGGGTGAGGACCTGCGTACGACTCGCGGACGGCTCCTCGGTCTCGAGAGCCACTTCGCGGATCGTCTGCGGCGTGTCGAAGGCGACAATGAGTGTCTGCTCGCCATCTGCCGAAGCGATCCAGCGGGTGCCGCTCGGGCCGTCGTGACCATCGAACAGGTAATCGACCGGGTGGTCGGGAGACTCCGATGTGACGAGCACGGTCGCGAGCGCCGGAACGTGCATGCCGTCCGGCGTGAGGGCTGTTTCAGTAGCGGTAGCTTGCGACGCGTTCGAGATGATGTGCTTTCTCAGCATGTCTGTACCTCCATGAGCCCGACGGCGGGCTTTTCTCTGGTTGCTGCCACCTCGAGGCCACACCGTCCGCCTTGCCCGGCGTAGCCGTTCAGTCCTGTCCGGGTGGCAGACGGAACACCGGCCATCTAGCTTCTGGCGGATTCGAGTAGGTGAAGAATGCCATCGGCGGGGATGGGGGCCCAGTCGGGACGATTGTCGAGTTCGTAGCGCAGCTCGTAGCAGGCCTTCTCGAGCTCGAAAGCGGCGCAGACCCTGGCCAGCTCGGACTCGGAGACGGGGACGAGCCGCACGGGGCTTTCCCCCACTGAGGCGCCGTAGCCCTCGAGGAAGGCCTGACGGGCGTGCCCCTCCCAGTCGATGAGGCTGCAGAGCGTCTCGGCTCGCCGCTCCGGCTGGCGCCGCCTCGCCACCGCGTGCACGGCGTAGCTCAGGGAGCGCAGCATGCCCGCGACGTCACGAAGGGGCGGCTGCTTGCCGCTACGCTCCTCGAGGGAGCGCGCCGGCTCGCCTTCGAAATCCAGGATGGCAAAGCCGTCGGCCGTCTTGAGGACCTGTCCCAGATGATAGTCGCCGTGGCAGCGGATCTTGTGGGTGTGAGAGCTGCCGAGGAGACTCACGTCCGCGACGGCCGAGTCGATGCGGCCACCAGACCTCCGGAGCGCCTCGCGGATCATCTCGAGTCCGGGAGTGGAGGCCACGGCGGCGGTGTCGAAGGCAAGGGCCTCGAGCTCTCGGGCAATCCGGGCACACCAGCGGCCTACATCCTCGTAGGTCACGGGTTCGGGACGGAAGGTTGGCCAGTGTGCGTCCGACGCCAGCGCCGCGTGGAGCCCCCCCGTGACCATGCCGAGCTTCCTCACGTCCCGGATCAGGGGACCCGCGAGCGTGACGATCCAACCCTCGGTCCTGTCGGCTGCGCCGCGGACCTGGGGGCGCTCGAGCGCATTGCAGAGCTCTTCGAGACCGGCCAACACGTAGCGCCAGCCGTCCCCGACATTTTCGACGAAACCCTGAAGCACGGCGACCGTCGCCCGGTGGCCCCAGGCGCCCACGTACTCGATCCATCCTGCGAGCGGCGGGACCTGCCCGAAGCCCGTGCGGCTGGCGAGGAAGTTCAGGATCTCAACATCGGGATTGATTCCCGGCGGGGGCCGGCGGATAGATTTCAGGATGAGCGTACGGTCCAGGACCACCGAGGTATTGCTCTGTTCCCCCGAGATCCGGACGGCGTCACGCAGGCCGCCCCCCCAGCCCTCTGCCGAGCCGACCGGCCCGCAGGACCGGCACTCGAAGGAGCCGCGGCGCCCTTCCAGCTCGCGATGGGCGGCCATGGCGCCCAAGAGGGGACGCATGAACGTCAGATCTCCGTGAGCGTCGACGATCGCCTGGTCGCCGACGCGGGCGACCCGAGTCACGGGGGCGGAACTGGCGGCGGGACAGACCGAGAGGGGCACGTAGTAGCGCTCGCCGTCCAGCCGCAGGAGGAGGAGCAGGGCGGGGCGGTCCGCTTCGAGAGCCGCCCAGTCCTCGATCTCCACGGTGCGGAGGCCGCGTGCCTTTGCGGCGAACCATCGCTGCCGCACGAGGAAGTCCCTGAGCGGAGCCAACCCGGAGCCGCTGAGGAATTCCACGACCTGCTCAGCGCTAGAGAGGGACATCCTCGATCCCATACCGCAAGGTTTCCTGCCGCGGGGGCTGGAGCCGGAACCAGTAGTAGCCGTAGGGCGACATGCTGACGAAATAGAGCTGACCGCGCACGGCCGGGAAACGCGTCTCCCCGAGCATCTCGACGGGCGTGTGTCCGATCCAGGCGCTGAGATCGAGCTCGGCCGGCTGGGCGGCGCCCGAGAGGTTGTGGACGGCCAGGACCGTCTCCCCCTCGAACTCCCGGACATGGGCGAGCACGCTCTCATTCGGGCAGCGCAGGAAGCGAAGGGTGCCGCGGCCGAAAACGCGCGTCTTCTTCCGGGCGGCGATGATGCGTTTCATCCAGTGCAAGAGCGAGGAAGGCGTCCGGAGCTGGGCCTCGACGTTGATCGCCTGGTAGCCGTAGACGGGGTCCACGTTCAGGGGCAGGTACATCCGCGCAGTGTCCGCCCTGGAGAAGCCCGCGTTGCGATCCCCCGTCCACTGCATGGGGGTGCGCACGCCGTTTCGGTCACCCAGGTAGATGTTGTCCCCCATACCGATCTCGTCGCCGTAGTAGAGGATGGGGCTGCCGGGCAGGGTGAAGAGAAGGCTCGTCAGGAGCTCGATCTTCCGGCGGTCATTATCGAGGAGCGGGGCCAGGCGCCGCCGAATTCCCAAGTTGAGCCGCATCCGCGGGTCGGAGCTGTAGGCGTGATAGAGCCGTCGACGCTCTTCCTCGCTCACCATCTCGAGCGTGAGCTCGTCGTGGTTGCGCAGGAAGAGGCACCACTGGCAGGTCGATGGGATGTCGGGAGTGTGGACGAAGATATCGGTGATCGGCCTCCGGTCCGAGTGGCGCATGGCCAGGAAGAGACGGGGCATGAGCGGGAAATGGAAGGCCATGTGGAACTCGTCGCCGTCTCCGAAGTAGGGTCGCACGTCGGCCGGCCACTGATTCGCCTCGGCGAGCAGGATGCGCCCCTCGTAGCGGGCGTCGATGCGGCGGCGGACCTCCCGCAGGAAGTCGTGAGTCTCCGGGAGATTCTCGCAGTTGGTACCCTCCCGCTCGAACAGATACGGCACGGCATCGCAACGAAAGCCGTCCAACCCCCGGTCGAGCCAGAACTCCATGGCGTCGAGCACTTCGCGTCGCACGGCGGGATTGTCGTAGTTGAGATCGGGCTGGTGGTGGAAGAAGCGGTGCCAGTAGTACGCCTTTGCCACGGGGTCCCAGGTCCAGTTGGAGGGCTCCGAGTCCAGAAAGATCACT
>DATJQN010000036.1:0-2067 GCA_035505775.1 Rectinemataceae bacterium
CCTGCGGATCGATCTCCGGGTGGCACAGCATTGTGTCGAGCTCCGGCACCGCGCGCCAACTTGAGAATGAGATGGACGCGCGCCCGGTAGGTGCCGGGGTCATGTTCGTGGAGATGATGCTCGCGATTTTCGCGCTCATCATCGCGGGCACTGCGATACCGGCCGAATACACGGCCGCGATCGCCAAGGGTCCGGGCCCGATCTTCGCTGCGGGGATGGCCAAGTTCTTGAACCAGCTCGGCTTCTCGACCACCCTGGGCAGCTCCTACGGGAGCGTCATGATGATCGTGCTCGCGATCACGATCATGCAGCTCGTGATCCGGTTCATGCGCGTGGCCACCTCCGAACTGCTGAGCGACGTGAGTCCGCTCTTCCGCAACCCGCACGTCGGGACCTTCGTCGCGTGCGTGCTCGGGATCGTTCTCGTGCTCACCGGGTGGTATCAATACCTGTGGGTGCTCTTCGGCGGCGCCAATCAACTCATGGCCTCTCTCGCCCTGATGCTGATCAGCATCTGGCTCATTTCCGAGGGCCGCTCCGCCGCCTGGGCGTTCTACCCCATGATCTTCATGTTCGTGACCACCATCGCAGCGCTGGTCTACACCTCCTACAGCCTGCTGTCGAAGGTCTTCGGCGGCGCGGTGAAGGGCGAGGCGCTGATCGGCAACGCCCTCATGGGCTTCGTGGGCTTCTTCCTCGTGATCGCAGCCATCATCCTGGCGCTCGAGGGCATGAAGGCGCTCAACCGCTTCCGCGGCCTCAAGGCCAAACCGGTCCCGGCGTAGCGGCGGCGAAGACTCGAATCCGGACGGCCGGGCCGTATTGCGTTTTCCGGTCCGGCCGCCGTTCCCGTTCCAATTCCCGGACCCGAACGAGAGGAGTCGCGAACCATGGCGGAAAAGGAAAAGAAAAAAGGCGGCATTTTCCAGGCGGTCAAGGAGTTCGTCTACGGGGTGGCCGCGCACGACTCGGCGCGCTTCGCGCTGAAGACCCGCGCCAGCATGGAGCACCTGTTCATCCTCATCACGATGGGGGACATGCTGGGAGTGCCCATTCTGCCCCCGTACTACTCGCTGCGCCTGCTGCCGTACGTGGTGCCCCAGATCTCCACCTGGAAGCGGCGCATGCTGCGCGAGAAGGACCTGACCGATGCCCTGGCCTGAGGCCGAGTGAACTTCGAGGGAGAGGAGATAGCAGATGTCCCTGACCAAGATCTTCGACCAGTATCCGGACCGACGCTACATCATGTTCGGGGGCAAGGGCGGGCTGGGGAAAACGACCTTCTCCGCGGCGACCGCCTATTACCTGGCCAAACAAGGGAAGCGGGTGCTCGTCTTTTCGGTAGACCCGCAGGCCTCGCTGAGCGACATCTTCAAGCGCGACATCTTCGGCAAGGGCCCGACCGAGATCATGCCCAATCTCTACGCCCAGGAGATCGATGCCGACCGCCGCGTGAAGGAGTACCAGCAGGAGATCCGCCAGAAGATCATCGACATGTACGGCATGGAGAAGATCCCGGAGGAGATCGAAAGCTATATCCAGGCCGCCGCGGCCGAGCCCGCGATGGAGGAGAGCGCCATTTTCGACGAGGTGGTCGACATCGTCGTGAAGGGCGGCTACGACTACTACATCTACGACCTCGTGCCTCTCGGCCACGCGCTCTACTACCTGAGCATGGCGTCGGTCTACGACGCCTGGATCGACAAGATCACCAACCTGCGCCAGCAGATGCACGAGTACGATCAGGTGGCGGCCACCATCCGCCGGGACAAGGAGCTCGACGAGGACGCCATCCTGAAAGAGCTGCTCTACATCAAGGAGCGCATCAACAAGTCCTCGGGCATCCTGACGGACAAGGCGCGCACCGCGTTCTTCTTCGTGGTCACGGCCGAGCAGATGGTGATCACCGACACGGTCAAGGCCGCCGGGCTCTTCGCCAAATTCGACGTTCCGCTCTCCGGGTACATCGTCAACCGGGTGCTCCCCGCGGAGCTGCGCAGCCAGAACATCCCCGAGTACCTGAAGAACCGCCTCGAGATGCAGGACCGCTACCTCAAGGTGATCGAC
>DATJQN010000037.1:0-3237 GCA_035505775.1 Rectinemataceae bacterium
TTCGTGAAATCCGGCGAACTCGAAACGCCACCAGGCCCTGCCCGGTGGAAAGGGTCGGTGCTTTGAGCCGCGAGCGGCATTCAGCGCCGGAGTCGGCACGGCATGGAGCTCGGCGTCGCGGTCGGCTATCAGGTACTCGCCCCTGTCCTCGTCCTTCCCGCACACGACGACCACATGGCCCCCGAAGTGGTAGTCCGAGCCGCCGAAATCGAAGTAAGGGAGGTAGCCCATGTCGAGCTGGATCATCACCGGGTGTCCGGCCTCAAGTTCACCTTTGAGGCTCCGTTCCGCCGCCACATCGCTCGAGGAGGTCCTGGGCTCGATACCCACGCCCATCCTCCGGCAGGCAAGCTCCTCCATGCTCGGCTTGGGTTGAGCCCGTCCCCCCAGGAAGGGGATCTGGTTCTTGAAGCGGAAATAGGCGAAACCGACGCCCTCGCCCAGTCCCAGGAGCAGCTCCTCGGAGAGATCATGACCGGCCCAGGCATACACATGCCGGAGCGAACCCGTGACGCAATGCAGCGTCTCGAAGTGCCTGAATCCGGGGACGGGCCACCGTGAATCGCCACTCATGCCGATCCCTCCCTCCCCGGTCCACGACGCAACCGGGCTTCGATGCGGGCTACCACCTCGGATTCGGCCCTGATGAGAGCCTCCGAATGAGCGAACATCGCCTGGACGTGATCGGGCAGCCCGGGCAGGTTCCGCGCCTGGACTTCGTGGAGCCTCTCCGCCAGCCCCCGGCGATAGGCAGCCAGGCCGTCGGCCGCTTCCTCGGGGTCGAGTCCCGGCAGCGCCGCCAAGCCGAGGAGAATCGGCGGATACGGCCGGACGACAGTGGAGAGTGTTCTGAGCGCCTCGCGCTTGTATCTCGCCCTCCCCTCGGCGGTGGCGGCGAAGACCTTCCTGGCCGGGCCCTTCCCCGGCGCAGCCTCGATCCGCGAGGAAACGAGGAGTTCGCGCTCGAGAACGCGGAGGATATGATAGATCGAGGAGAAGGCGATCTCGGTCCAGTTGCGCATTCCGCGCTCCTGGATCAGCACTTCGATCTCGTAGCCGTGAAGATCGCGCTCCACGATGAGGCTCAGGACGGCCAGTTCCGCGCTCGTCAGGTCACGGGTGAGCATGGGGTATATAGTATTACGTTATAATATTACCGTCAAGCAATATATAGCATTTCTTCAGTATCACGCTGTGTCTGGAGGACGATTCACTGGGGGTTGAGGGGGGGATCCTATGGGCCGGGCCTCGAACGCTGCGTCCCGGTTCCGCGCGGCATCACGAGACCCTGCAATTCGGTCAATTTCGGATCATCGTTCGGCGGGAGGCCCTTTCGCACGCGGGTATGCAATGAACTCGCCATATGAGGCGGGGTCATCCGTCACTTCCACGAGGTGCCAACAGTCTTGGATCGTAGCCTGACTCTTCGCTGTTCTTTCCTTCGGTATCTCCACCTGCCCGGCTATGGTCCCTACACCGCCGCCCGGATTCGCGCCCTGGCGTCGCTGCGACCGGGAGATGCTTCCCGGGCCCTGGGCTCCTTCTCTGCGCTGCCGGACATACCGCTCCATGACCGCAGCTATCTGATCGTTGACCTGCGCGTCGGGAACAGCGGCGTCGCGACAGAGCTGAAGCAAGCCGAGCGCGTTGTGCTCCGAAGACAAGGTGATCCTGCCCTCCGAATAATACACCGGCATGCTGCCGTAGTACTGGAAACTGTCCAGGCAGAGGCTTGTCCGGTCCAGCCACACGTACAGACTGTCTATGCGGTTCGAGAAGTGCCGCTTGATGAGTCGTTCGTCGTCCTGGTGAGCGGATACTTCGAACATCGGAGCGTTCCCGCCTCGTGCCGTGCCGGCTCGGCCCGCCGCCTCCACGGATTGGCGCGTCGGAAGCGATGGCCGGGGCTTCTCGCCGGCATTGCCCGAGGTCAGAGATTCCCTTTCAGGCCGATCTCGGCCGCCACCGGCCGCAGCGCCAGAATAGTCTCGCCGATCAGCTCGTCGAGCGGTATGCCGAGCATGGCCGCGCCCTTTTCGATGATGTCGCGCCTGATCTTGGCGGCGAAGGCGAGGGTGCCCCACTTCTTGCGAACGGACCGCGTCTCGATGTCGAGCACGCTCTTTGAGGGACGCATGATCGCGCAGGCGGCGATGAAGCCGGTGAGTTCGTCGACGGCGAAGAGGACCTTCTCCATCTTCTTCGTGGGCTCGACCTCGGAACAGATACCCCAGCCGTGCGACTCCACGGAGCGGATGAAGTCCTCGTCCAGCCCCGCCGCCGACAGGATCGACCGCGCGTGCTTCAGGTGTTCTTCGGGGTGGCGCTGGTAATCTATGTCGTGGAGGAGACCGACAATGCCCCAGTATTCGGGGTCCTCGCCGTACTTGACGGCGAAGTGCCGCATCGCGGCCTCCACGGAAAGCGCATGCCGGTAGAGATAGTCGTCGTCGTTCTGCTCGCGCCAGAGGCGGAGCGCTTCGTCTCGGCTGATCATGGACTGACCTCCCGAAGGTTTATGATTGTCCGAGTCTACACGCCGGCCGGGCAGGGGACAATCCCACTTCCCTGCCGGGGCCGATCCTCCCGCTTTTTCACTTCCAGCTCTCCACGAGGCGGCGGCAGGCGAGGGAAAAGGCTTCCATGAGTTCCGTTTCCTGCTTTCCCCGGCGCCGTACCAGCCGGAACCTTCTCCGCACCGAGAAACCGCCGAGTTCCACGGCTCTGACCCTGCCTTCGGCGACGGCGCCGCGCGACAGGAGCCGGGAGACAAAAGAGAGTCCGAGGCCGCAGGCGACGAGCTCGATGATGGCGTCGGTGCTGTTGACCACGCCGAGCTCCTCCCAGTCGATCCCCGCGGCCGACAGAGCGTTCACGAAGGTCTCTCTCGTGCCGCTTCCGCTCTCCCGCACGATGAAACCCCTGCCCCTCAGGTCGGACAGGGAGACGGGGGAGCTCGACGCGAGTGCGTCATCCGGCCCGCAGATGAGGCCGAGCTCGTCCTCGTAGAGATCCTCGGCCAGGATGCCCGACCACTCGCTCATGCCCTCGACGCAGGCGATGTCCAGCTCCGCCGAGGAAAGGCCCTCGATGATGGCTGCCGTGTTGTCGACCGCCAGGTGGAGCCGCAACCGGGGATTGTCGGTGCGCAGCATCCGAAGCACCGGAGGGAGTATGGTCGAACCGACGGTCACGCTCGCACCGACGCGCAGAGAGCCGGCATCGCTGATGTCGGAG
>DATJQN010000038.1:0-2956 GCA_035505775.1 Rectinemataceae bacterium
TTCGGCGACGAGGCCATGAAGGCCCGCATCCTGCCGCGCTTCTCGCGCGGGGAGGTCTTCGGGGCCATGGTCCTCACCGAGCCCGACGCCGGCTCGGATCTCGGATCCGTCCAGTGCCGCGCAACGCAGGACCCCGACGGCACCTGGCGCCTGAACGGCGTCAAGCGCTTCATCACGAACGGCAATGCGGACATCCATCTTGTCCTCGCCCGCAGCGAGGAGGGCTCCAAGGACGCCCGCGGACTGTCCATGTTCCTCGTCGAGCGGGATTCCTCCGTGCGCATCAGGCGGATCGAGAACAAGCTCGGCATCCATTCCTCGCCGACCTGCGAGATCCAGTACACCAACACGCGCGGGGAGCTCGTCGGCAAGCGGCGCTTCGGCCTCATGCGCTGCGCCATGGCCCTCATGAACGGCGCCCGCCTTGCGGTGGCTGCCCAGGCGGTGGGCATTTCCGAGGCCGCGTATCGCGAGGCCCTGCGCTACGCCAGCGAGCGGGCCCAGTTCGGCAAGACCATCGACGGGCTCCCGGCCGTCTCCCGCATGCTCGTCTCCATGAAGGGCGAGATCGAGGCAGCGCGCGCGCTCATCTTCGAGACCTCGCGCTGGGTGGACTCCCTCAAGGCCTACGAGCAGAAGCAGGAGGAGCTCGAGCAGGCCGGTGCCGCGTCCGATCCGGCGCTCGTCGCGAAGAAGAAGCAGGCCTCCAACCTCGCCGACATGCTCACGCCCCTCTCCAAGTACTACTCCACCGAGATGGGCAACCGCGTCTGCTACAAGGGTCTGCAGATCCACGGCGGCGTGGGCTACATGAAGGAGTTCAACGCCGAGCGGCACTACCGCGACGTGCGGATCACCAATATCTACGAGGGCACGAGCCAGCTCCAGGTCGTGGCCGCGATCGGCAAGATGGTCGGTCGGGGGCTCGACCCCCTCCTTGACTCCTGGGCGGCGGCCCCGTGCCCCGCCGGCCTCGAGGCGACCAGGAAGGAGCTCGTCGAGACGACCGAGCTGTTCAAGAAGTGCTGCGACCAGCTCCATGACGCCGAGCGCGACACTGTGGACTACTTCGGCGCCGATCTCATGGACATGGCGGCCGCCCTGGTCAACTCCTGGCTCCTCCTGCGCGACGCCGGCCGGCTGCCCCGCAAGGTCGAGCTCACGCGCGCCTATGCCGCTGAGCATCTGCCCCGGGCCACGAGCGCCGGCGCGGCCATTCTCGCGCACGAGCTGACCGCCCTCGCCGCCAAGGAGAGTATCCTCAGTTAGGGCCTGCGGCCCCGACAGGGCAGTCTCGCGCTTGGCGTGCGCTTGGCGCGAAGCTGAAACATCGCGTGCAACTTTGAACGGATAGCGTTCACGGCTCGGGATGACCCGCCATTGACAGCTGGAAGAAGCGGAGAGCACAATGCATCCGGAAGATGGATTGTGCCTCCGCGGAATGCCAGGGCCGGGACCTGATTGTCCAAGGCGCATCGAGCCTTCGAAGGATCTGCGGAGGGATCGGGTTCGTATGCACGCTTTTCCGGCGTCCCAACTGCCTGGGTCTCGCTTGATCGGACCGTCTCCGGACGGTCCTGAACGTCCACGTCATGCATGACGATACCGGCCGGCTTCCGGGCCGGCGAGAGACCGACTTCGAAGAAGGGCGTCCCCCCCCTGGCGACTGCACCGAAGACGGGCGGAGGCGGGTCAAGCACCGGGAGTTGCTCAACCTCCTCAATTTCGTCAATTTCAGCGAAGGCACGATTTTCGTGAGCTTCAGTCCCCGGGAGCCCGGCGAAAGCATCTTCCTCCAGGCCGCCCCCCGGCTCTGCCAGGACGAAGTCCTCTGCTGTCGCTGGCTCTCCCCGGGCATCTCTCCCGGGCGGATGAACTCCCATACCTGCGACAGTTTTCTCATCAGCGACGGGCACAACGAGGTCAGTGTCAAAGCCGAGGTGCTCCACCTCGATGCCGAGGGGATCAGCTTCAAGATACCCGAGTCAGGCTACGAAAAGAGCCATCGCCGGGTCAGGCGGCACAGCTGCGCGGGGATCGAGGCGCGTCTCACCCAGACCGGCCTGGGCTTCGACGGTAGGCTTCTGGACTTCAACGCCCTCTCGTTCAGGGTCGAGGTCTGCGCGCCGCCGGACGGCTCCCTCCGCTGGATCAATCCCGCCGTCCCGCTCACCGCGCTCTTCTATGGCGACGGGAAGCTCCTGTACTCCGGAGAGTGCCTGATTCTGCGCATGGACGGCGGTCCCGATCGGCGCAGTCTGGTCCTGAGCCCGAACTTCAACAACATCAGCAGGCGCAGACCAAAGGAATTCCGCAGCGAGCGGCACGTGCTGTCGCCCGCCCCCGCCGTCAGTTTCGTCCACCCTTTCACGGGCACGGCGGTTCACCTCCAGGCCAAGAACATCTCGGGGGCGGGGCTCTGCGTCGAGGAATTCCTGGAGAACTCCAGCCTCCTGCCGGGAATGATAATCCCTGAGATCTCCATCGAGATTGCAAACCGGCTCATGCTGCGATGCAGGGCCCAGGTGCTCTATCGAAACGTGATAGGGAACGGGGACCGCTTCGCGGTGGCCCGATGCGGAATAACCATGCTCGACATGGATATCCGGGACCAGGCCGCGTTTTCCGCCCTGCTCCACCAGAGCATCGACGATCGGATGCACGTCTGCGGCCCCGTCGACCTCGAGGAGCTGTGGCGCTTCTTCTTTGAGTCCGGCTTCATCTATCCCAGCAAGTACCTCGCGATCGAGGCCCACAAGCAGGAGTTCCGGCGCACCTACGAGAAGCTCTACCGCGACAGTCCTTCCATAGGACGCCACTTCATTTTCCAGGACAGGGGGCGGATTTTCGGACACATGTCCATGATCCGCTGTCACTCCAACTCCTGGCTCATCCATCATCATGCCGCCTCGCGTGACGGCTATGGCATGGCGGGGGTGGAAGTCCTGAACCAGGC
>DATJQN010000039.1:0-5752 GCA_035505775.1 Rectinemataceae bacterium
CGGGCAAGACTGTGGACGCCTCCCTGGCTGTCCTGGAGCACGAGGGCGCGCTGAATCTCATGGCTCACCTGGTAGATGGACAGGAGTCCCAGCCTCAAGGGATGGTTGACGCGGATCGCGTAGGAGGGAATCTCGACCTTCGACCCCGAATAGAGCCGGACCGTGCTGGTCCAGTCCTCGGGCCTTCCGTCCGGATAGGCACGATAGGCGAAGTCCGTCATTTCCAGGACTCGATCGGTGGAGAGCCTGACCGCATCCCCATTGGAAAGGAGCACGGAGCCGGACTGCCGCCCCTCGAAACTGACGAGCCCTCCGATGCACAGCAGGAGGATGCCCACATGGAGGATGTCCGGTCCGTGCCGTCGCTCCTGCTTCTTGAGCTCGCGCAGGAAACGATCCACGGTGCATACGGCGAGATTGATGAAGAAGAGCCCGGCGGGGACCAGGAAGAGCGGCGAGCGGAAGAAGGCCGAGAATCCGCTCCCGGTGATGATCCACGCAAGCGGGGCGGGGAAGTGGGCGGCATAGAAGCTCCGGTCCTGCGACTGGGGGATGAGACTGGCCAGGAGACTGAAGATCGCCATATAGACGATGAGCACGACTGCAAGACGCACCGACCTGAAGAACCCTAGAATCGATTTCAAGAGCCGCCCCCCGCGAAAGATCCGCCGGCCAAGAATATGCGCTGGGTCGGGCGGCTGTCAACGAATCGGTACCCCGGGCGCCTTCCCGGCCGCTCAGCGGAGCGCATAGAGGAAAATGGCGGCGGCGACCGCCACGTTGAGCGAGTCCATCCCACTCTCCATGGGCAGGGTGAGCCGGTGCTGACAGGCTTCCCGCCAGATCGGAGCGAGGCCGTAGGCTTCATCGCCGAAGACGAGGAGGAGCCGCGGTGGCCGTTCAAAGTCCCGGAGGTCGGCCGCTCCCCCGCCGAGGACGCAGGCTGCCCGTTGGAAGCCGAGGGCGTCGAAGACCGCGAGGTCGTCCGGCGAGCCGAGACGGGCCCAGGGGAGCATGAACGAAGCCCCCATGCTCGTGCGCAGCACGCGGCGCGCATAGAGGTCGAGCCCACCGCGAATGAGAAGCCCATCGCAGCCGAGCGCGGCCGCGCTCCGGAAGAGCGATCCTGCGTTGGCGGGATCGCGCAGCTCGGGAAGGGCGAGGAGAGTGCTCCGGCCCTCGCCCCTTGCGGCCGCACGCGTCAGCTTCCCGGCGAGCAGGTTCGCGAGGGTTGAGCAGTCGATCTCCGGCGGGCGCCGTGCCCGCGCGAGCACTCCCCTATGGAAGGGGTAGCCGGCCATGGCCGCAATCTCGGGCTCGGGAAGGATGGTCGATCGCCAGGAGCGCTCCGGCCGACCGGCGATTCCCGCCTGATTCGTCTCGAGCGAGCGCAGCCAGGACTCCCGAGCGGGCACGGCGAACAGTTCGAGCAGCTCCAGACCCGCGCGCAGGGCCCGCTCGACCAGAAAGGCTCCCTCGAGGACAAGACAGTCCTTGTCCTCGTCCCACGCAAACCTGCCGGAAGCTGCGAACATCAGGCTTTCGTCTCGGGGCGCCGCGCCGGGCCCTCTCCCTTCACGTCGTCCACCTCGACGCGATTCCGTCCTCCACGCTTGGCTGCGTAGAGAGCCTGGTCGGCCCTCATGATCAGTGCCTCGGGACCCTCTCCCGGCTGGGCTTCGGCCACCCCGATACTTGCGGTGATAGACGCCGAGGGATGCGAGGGAAGGGGTCGGCAGCGCTCGATATCGCTGCGCAGCCGCTCCGCAAGCACGCGCCCCCCTTCGAGATCGGTGCTGGGCAGGATGCAGGCGAACTCCTCCCCGCCGTATCGCGACAATATGTCGTGACCGCGAAGGGCCGTCGCGCAGACCTGGACTATCGCGCGCAAGGCGTCGTCGCCGGCCGCGTGACCGAAGCCGTCATTGATGTCCTTGAAATGGTCGATGTCGAGCATGATCGCGGAGACCGGGTCCCGGTATCGCCGTGAGCGGTCGAGTTCCGCGCTCAACAGCTCCATGAATCTTCTGCGATTGATAGCCCCGGTGAGCGGATCCGACACCGCCTTCAGCCTGAGCTCCTCGAAGAGGCGGGCGTTTTCCAGCGCGACGCCCATGTAGGCGCCGAGGGCCTTGAGCGTCTCGACGTGGTGGGGCTGGTAGGCGCGTTCCTTCCTGCTCTGGACTGTCACCACGGCAAGGGGCTTGTTCTTCACCATGACGGGGTAGTAGATGATGGACTTGATGGGCTGGCCGCTGGGTTTGCCCGCGATGGTCCGCGCCGTGATGAAGGCACGATATTCGCTCGCCGCATCGCCGAGGACGATTTCCCTGCCGTTGCGTACGCACCAGCCTGACAGGGAGGTCTCGGCGTTCACCTTGAGGGAGAACGGCTCCATCTCCTCGCCCTCGTCCACGAAGTAGCGGTACTCGAGCTGATCCGACTCCTCATGGTAAAGGGCCACGCCGAACACGCCGGCGTCCATGAGACTTGCTATCTTCTGATAGAGGATCCGGCTCACGGCGTCCACGTCGGTGGCAGCAGCCACTGCCCGTCCTATCTCCGAGATGGTCGAAAGCCGCTTGAAATGGTCGCGATAGGCGGCGGCCTCGGCTTCGGCGCGCTCGGCCTTGATCACCGAAGCCTGCGTGGAGACCCGCTCGGCCGCCACCTTGGCCTCGAGACGCCTCGCCTCGCGCGCCAGTATGTACGCGCTCTTCCAGTCGCGGTCCCGAGCATGGGTCTCCGCAAGACCGATGAGGGCTCCCGAGAGGACGGACTCGTCGCCCGAGCCGCGGGCTATCCGGGCGGCCCTGCGCATGTTGCGCTGCGCCGCCCGGCTCCGGCCCATGCGCCTGAGAATGCGTCCCAGTTCCAGGAGAAACTCCGCCTCGAGGCGGGGCAAGCGCAGGGCCCGGCACATGGCGCAGGCTTCCCGAAGCCGGAGCACTGCCTCCACCAGCCGACCGGCCCTCGCGAGGAGGATGCCGAGTCTTCCGAGCGACTCCGCCTCGGTCACCCGAAAGCCGCTCTCCGTGCTGACCGCTATGGCCTCCCGCAGCATCCGCTCCGCCTCGTCCACGCGGCCGACCGCGCCGTAGGCCACGCCGAGCGTGGCCTTCACGATCGCGTTGTTGTTGGGATTGGCGTAGTTCTGCGCGTTCGCCCGCTCCAGGTACATGATGGCCGAGGCGTTGTCGCCCAGCTCGCTCAGCGCAATGCCGATGTTCGCGCCTATGACGGCGGTGAGCTCGGGACTGTCGGCTTCGGGGGCGGCCGCCGCGATCTCGAAGGCGCGCCGGTAGGTTTCCAGCCCACGGTCAAAGAGGTTCAGCTGCTTGAGGATGTACGCGGTGCCGTTGAGGGCCTTCACGAGACCGTAGGGATCGCCGAGTCGTTCGAAGAGGGTCCCGGCTTCGGCGAACAATTCCTTCGCGCTGTTGTACTGGTCGTGGTTGGCGTCGAGCCAGGCCCGCACCACGAGGTTCCAGGCCCGCCCGGCCTCCGAGCCGCGGGCGGTCTCCTCGTTCTCCACCCGCTCCATGAGGGCGATCGCCGCTTCGGGGTCCTGCTCGATCAGTCCGATCGCCCGTTCGCCGGCCTCGCGGGCGAGTGCCCTGCCGTCCGGCGGGGGCTCGGCCACGTTGTCGGTCGATGAGTCCCGGGCTTCCCGTTTCGCTTTCTTCACGCTGCCGGTCTTCCTGTTCATGGGCTTCGCTGCGAATACTAGGGCGAGTCCGGGGGAAAGGGCAAGGTCCTCAAGGCTATCCATAAGCCTGGTGGCGGGATATAGTCCCCCCGGATGAATCTGCTTTCTCTGGACCGGCTGTCCAAGTCCCTGGGCGAGACTTCGCTTTTCGAAGAGGTGAGCCTCGGTATCGAGCATACGGACCGCATCGGACTCGTAGGGCGCAACGGCTGCGGCAAATCCACCTTCGTGCGGCTCCTGGTCGGCCTGACCGAGCCGGACTCCGGCATGATTTCGAGGAAGCGCGGTCTGACCTACAGCCTCCTCGAGCAGCGTCCGGTCTTCTCGCCGGAGCAGCGTCTCGGGGACTTTTTCTATTCGGGCATCTCGAGCTCCGCCGAGCTCCTCTCCCGGCATCGGGAACCCGGCGCGCTGGATTCCGCATCCGCCGCGGACCATGCTCGGCTCCACGAGGAACTCGAGGCTCGGGGCGTCGTCGAGGCCGAACGGAGCTTTCGCTCGCTCTGTACCGAACTGGGGCTCGCCTCCCCCGAAGCACTCCTCGCATCATTTTCGGGCGGAATGCTCAAGAAGGCTGCGCTCGCCCGGGCGCTGGCCCCCGGGGCCGAACTCCTCATCCTCGACGAGCCGACCAACCATCTCGACATTGCGACCATCGAATGGCTCGAGCGGAGGCTGCTCCAGTACCAGGGAGCGATCGTCGTGATAACCCATGACCGCAGCTTCCTCGACAGGGTCTGCAGCTCGATCATGGAGCTGGACGGCGGCCGGATCTTCGTCCACGAAGGCGGATACGCCGAGCTCGTCAGGCGACGGCTCGAGCGCGCCGCCGCGGCCGAAAAGGCCGAGTCTCGCCGGATCACCATGCTCAAGCGGGAAATGGCCTGGCTCATGCGCGGCGCCCGGGCCCGGGCCACCAAGAGCGAGCGGCGCAAGGAGTCGATCCGCGAGCTCGAGGCTTCGGGGCCGGAGCTCAAGGCGAGCTCCGCGGCTTTCGGCACGGCGCGGCGCCGGCTCGGCAAGAAGATCCTGGTCCTTGAAGGCGTATCCAAGGCCTGGGGCGACACCAGGGTGATAGCGGACTTCTCCCGCGAGTTCAAGGCGGGGGAGCGCGTCGGGCTTGTGGGATCCAACGGGTCCGGCAAGACGACCTTCCTCGACCTGATCGCCCGACGCTGCGATGCGGATACGGGCAGGATCGACCGGGGGGAGACCATCCATTTCGCCTACTTCGACCAGACGGCTTCTCGGCTGCCGCTGCAAGCGAGCCTCATCGAGTACATCGAGGAGCATGCCGAGCGCATCCATATGGCGGACGGCAGCGAGCTGACAGCCGAGCAGCTTCTGGAACGCTTCCTTTTCCCGCGGGCCATGCACTCGCTTCCCCTCTCCAGGCTCTCGGGCGGCGAGCTGCGTCGGCTCCAGCTGGTGCGGCTCCTCGCCGAACCGAGCAACTTCCTCCTGCTGGACGAGCCGACGAACGATCTCGACATCGAGACGATCGAACTCCTCGAGGATTTCGTGCTCGAGTTCAGCGGCTGCGTCCTTGTCGCCTCCCACGACCGGGCCTTCCTGGACACCATAGCGGATTTCATCATCGTCTTCGAAGGCGGCGGCAGGCTCAGGGAGTACACCGGCGGGTACACTGACTACCGCACGTTGCGCGATACCGATTCACGCGGGGTGGTGGAGGCTGCAGTGCCGCGGGCCGGCCGAGCCGAGCCGGAGCGGCGGGCAAGGACGCCCGGCCAGGGCAGGCTCAGCTACGCCGAGCGCCGCGAGTATGAGGGCATCCTGGACGAGCTGGCGCTCCTGGAGGCCGAAAAGGCCGAGCTGGAGCGGCTCTTCGGCTCGGCAAAGCCCGAGCCCGATGCGCTCGAGCGGGCGAGCCGGCGCTACGCCGAACTCGAAACGCTGATCGAGGAACGAAGCTCGCGCTGGGAAGAGCTCGCGGCGCGGGAGCAGGAGCTGCAGTGACTGAAGCTATGCCCGCCGGGCGGAGCGAGTCCGGGACCCGGGGCTCGGCCTTCGACCGGCTCGGTC
>DATJQN010000040.1:0-8690 GCA_035505775.1 Rectinemataceae bacterium
CGCGGGGCAGCGCGGGACTCGCCCTCTCGCGCAAGAACATGGGAGGCCTCGGGCCGGTCATGATGCGGCGCCGAATGCGCGCAAAGCAGATCGATCAGCTCGATACCATGATCGCCTCGGCTCTCTCGGCAGGGGTGCACATGGCTGCCTGCCAGATGTCCATGGACCTCCTCGGCCTGACGAGGGACGAACTCATGGGCGGCGTCGAGATAGGAGGCGTGGCCAGCTATTTCCAGGCGGCGAGTTCCGCCAACGTCAACCTTCTGATCTGAGCCGACACCGCCCCCTTCCGCTCTGTGACCGCGGTTACAGATCGGAAGGAGGGCTGCCGCTACATTATCAGTCGAACGGGCACTCCGCCGCCGAGGATTCTGGGGCGGCAGCCTGTCCCGGGTCAGGTTCGTTGCAGCCGCCCGGGCCGGGTGGAAGCCCCGAAACCCAGATGAGGAGCAGCGCATGAGCGTAGTTGTCTACTCCACCCCGTCCTGTCCCTACTGCACGATGGTGAAGGACTTTCTCAAGAAAAAGCAGATTCCCTTCGAGGATTACGATGTTTCGCGAGACCAGCGCCGCGCCGAGGAGATGATCCGCAAGTCCGGCCAGATGGGCGTGCCCGTCACCGACGTGAACGGCCGCATCCTCGTCGGCTATCACCCCGCGGAGATCGAGAACGCGCTGAGGCGATAACAGGATCGGGCTTGCCCGGGCGCATGGCGGCCGCCGGCTCCGCCTACTGCTGCAGAGCCGCCGCGAACTTCTCCTGGAAGAGCATCTTGTCCCCCATGATCTTGATGATCGCGGCCTCCTTGCCTTCCGGGTTGTGCGTGGCTTTCCCGATCTTTATGTGCCCGGTGATGCCCTGGATGTCGCAGCTTTCGAGCGCCTTGGCCAGCGTGGCGCCGTCCAGACTCTGCGCCCTTTTAAGGCCATCCAGAAGCATGAGAACCGCGTCATGCGCCAGATATCCGGGCATCTCCGGAGGTTTGCCGAAGGCGGCGGTATAGGCGTCCTTGTAGCTCTTGACCGCCGGATCGTCGAAATCGAGATGATTCACGTAGTAGCAGCCTTCCAGAGCCCCTCCGGCCATCGGCAGAAGATTGGTCGAAGGCCAGCCGTCGCCGCCCATCATGACGGTGTTGATCCCGAGCCTTCGCGCCTGTTTGGCGATGAGCGCGATGTCCTTGTCGAATACCGGGGCGAAAATCATGTCCGGCTGGGCCGCCTTGATCGTGGCGAGCTGGGGCGCGAAGTTCACATCGTTCCCGTTGTAGCTGACCGAAGCCAGGACCTTCCCCCCGAGCCAGCGGAAGTTCTCGTTGAAGTACTCGCCAAGACCGAGCGAGTAGGCGTCATCCACTTTCACGAGGATGGCCGCGGTCTTCTTGCCGAGCCGCCGATACGCATAGGTGGCCGCCACCTGTCCCTGGTAGGGATCGATGAAGCAGGCCCGGAACATGTAGGGGTTGACGCGGTTGTTCACCACCGTGGCCGCCGGGTTGGTGGCGGTGGTGGCGATGCAGGGCGTGGCGGCCGCTTCGACGATCTGCGAGACGGGAATCGCCTCGCGGGAAAACATCGGTCCGACGATCGCGTTCACGTGATCGTTTGCGGTCAGGCGCTTGGCTGCGTCCGTGGCCGCGGTCGCGTCCCCATGGTCGTCGTAGGAGATGAGGACCAGCCGGTAGGGCTTGCCGGCGATGGCAAGACCGCCATGCGCATCCACGTCATCGAGCATCATGCGGATGGTGTTGAGCTCCGATTGTCCCCAGTCCGCGTTGTCGCCGGTCAGGGCGCCGAGCCAGCCTATCTTGATGGTGTTCGCGCCGTGATTGGAAGCGACGCAGCCGATCAAGGCCACCGATATCCCGAGCAGTACCGCCAGTGAACGAGTGCACGCACGCATACGCCCCCCTACGCTGTTTCTGTCGAAGGGTACAGTATAGGGGAGCCCCCGGGAGCGCACAAGCTGCACACGGAAATCGGCGGCACGGCGACCGGAGTGCGGACTGTCCGGCGGCACTACGACCACCGCCCTCCACAGGCGCGTCAGCGAAGCGGGTAGGTTCCGAATTCCCGGGCTGCGTCCACCATGGCGAGGATATTCTCCGGAGGCACTTCGTCCATCACGGTATGCACTGCGCTCAGCATATACCCGCCACCCCTGCCAAGCAGGGATACGACCCTCCTGACTTCCGCTTTCACCTCGTCGGGGCTGCCATGGGGAAGAACGTGCTGCGTATCGATCGCCCCGCACAAGACCAGGTCTTTTCCATAACGCTTCTTGAGCTGCTCGAGGTCGGACATGCGACCCGCCCCGGACTGGATGGGGTTGAGGATATCGACCCCGATCTCGATCAGGTCCGGTATGATGTCGAATATGTCGCCATCCGAGTGGAAGAAGACCTTGGCCTTCGTCCTGGACTTGATAAAGGCGATGAGATCCGCGTGGACGGGCTTCAGCATCTCACGATAGAGCGTGGGTGAGATGAGCAGATTCTCCTGACTGCCCAGATCGTCCCCGATCTTGATGATGTCCAGGTTTGGTCCCGCGGCATCGAGGAACCGCCCCATGAGATCCTTGCAGAGCCCTTCAATCTTCCACAGCAGAGCGCTCGCGAAATCGGGCTCCACGAGCATGTTCTCGAGGAAGCGGTCCAGCCCCTGCATCGCGTGGGCGCGCTCGAAGGGAAAGAGGAGCCAGGGACAGCCGATGATCGCATAACGTCCTTCCCGGGCAAGGCGGGAGGACTCCGCCTCCACGTGGGCTATCCGGCTCGGATCGCCCATATCCGGCCAGGGATAAGACACGAGATCGGCGACAGAAGAGGTCTCGGCCAGCGGATGGACGCCGGGGTACCACTTCCCCGGCTCGATCTCCTTCGCGCCCGATCCCCAGTCATCGATGAACGGATCATGAGGCGGCCTCGCGCGCGCACGCTCGTAGATGGCGGCAGGAAAGCGGTCCAGAACGGCGCGCGCATCCGAGCCGAGACGTTCCATGACCTCCTCGTCGGGCAGGGCGGTGCCGAGCTCGGGCCAATCGTAGAGATAGCGATCGGGAGCCTCGATGCCGAGGGCGGCCTTGAGGGCCTGATACGCTTTCATCTTTATGCCGGTCGCATTGGTGGTTCCGATTATCAGCGGCACGCGATCCGGCTCCTCATGGGCCAGACAGGCAAGCACCCGTTCTCGTCCCGTCATCCTCGCCTCCTCACAGGGCCAGAGTATAGCATCGGCGCAACCTCCGTGGAGTACCCCGCTCACTGTGTCCTTTCGGCTCCGAGTCCTGCGCGTACCCGCTGGGCCTCCCTGAGACTATCGCTGCGGTCCCGAAGGAGCCGCTCGAGCAGCGCGAGCGTGAGCAGGCCCGCACCCAGGAGACGGCGAAGGCCGAGGCTGCCAGTGATGAACAGATCGAAGATCAGGGCGGCGACGACCTGGCCGGCGAAAAGGAGGAGGACCGAGGCCGTTGCCGGAATGCGCGGAAAAATCTTGTTCATGCCGGCCACGACAACCACGCCCAGACAGCCCCCGCCGATAAGGAGAAGGATGGGCGTTCCGGCGAGACGCTCCAGTACAAGGGCCGGAGAGAGGCCGAGAAGAGGCAGGAGGAGGACCGAGCTCAGGAGGCCGGTGAGATAGTTCACTCCCGTCGCATGGAACTGGCCGATCGAGGTCGACAGCCGGGAATTGAGCGCGAAGCTCAGGACCGGCAGAAGGCCCATCACGAAAGCGAGGGCAAGTATCGATGAGGCCCGTCCCCAGTCCGTGACCATCACAGCCGTCCCGGCGAGGGCGATCAGCGGGGCAACCAGTTTCACGGACGCGAAGGGCCTGCGCTTCATGCCCAGCAGCCCGAAGCTGTCCATGAGAAGGGCTCCAAGCATCTGTCCCACCAGGGCCGCAGCCACCGTGAGAGAGGCACCGACCCTCGCGAAGCATATGTTGCCCGCGAGCACCGTGGCCACGCCGAGCACGCCCGCCGCAAAATAGTAGGCAGGCAACCGATCGCCGCTTCCCTTTTCCCTGCGCCGCAGGAGAACGAGCCCGACCAGGACCAGCCCCGATGCGTGCACGGCAAGCAGGGATGCGGGATTCCCCGCGCGAAGGCCCAGCGTGCTGTTGATGCCGTTCATGGCGGTGATCAGGAAACCGAGGAGGAACGCGACGAGGGGGTACACCGGTGCTCCTTTCATTAGGCCGAGTATCCTGCTATTCTGGGCGGTGAAATAGGACATCTGTCCTAATTGAGGACGGCCCGCACATGAAGAACATCGAACGTCTCGTGAGGCGTCACTCGCTCGATCGGCTCCTCAGCGCTGAACTGCTCGACCAGCTGAGACCGCTGGAAGTCCCGGCCGGCGACTACATTCTGCGGGTCGAGGAAGAGGCACGCGATCTCATGTTCTTCGTCGAGGGTCGGGCCAAGGTGTTCAGCATCATGGAGAATGGCAGTTCGCTGCTGGTCCGATTCTATCGTCCCCTCGAACTGCTCGGCGACGTGGAGCTGTATGCCTTCGACCGATACTTACTCAACGTGCAGGCGCTCACCGACGTCGTCTGCCTCTGCCTTCCCGCCGAGCTGGTCAGACGGAGCGCGGAAAAGAACAGTGCCCTGCTCACCGCGATCTGCGCCTCCCTGGGCCGAAAGCTCGCAAGCTTCAATGCGACGAGCGCCATCAATCTCCGCTACCCGCTCAGAAACCGGCTCGCGAGTTACCTGCTGGCCCTCTCTCAGGAGGGCGGTCAGGGCGGATCCCGCTCAGCAGACTACGCCACGGATAGGCTGGGCGAGTTGGCCGACCTCCTGGGCACGAGCTATCGCAATCTTTCCCGCGTGGTGGGGGAGTTCAGAAGAAACGGGATCCTCGAACAGCATCGCGGGCAGATCAGGCTCCACGATCCGCAACGCCTGGCCGAACTGGCCCGGGATATCTACCTGTCGAGGGCGGGCGCGAGGCGGGGATTCACTTCCGGGTGACCGTGTACTCTTTCCAGGGAATCTGCGAAAGCTTGATGTGCGCCAGGAACTTGACGATGTCCGGTCTGCCGTAGTATTTGGCCGTGCCCGCGGATTCCTGCGCCATGAGCACGATGGGTATGCCGGGAAAGAGCGGCTTGAGGGTCGCGATGTCCTTGTCCCGTTGCGTGGGGGATGCGAGCACGGAAAGCTTAACGACGACGATCATGAACGTGACGCCCTGTTCCTTGATCAGTGCACCCTTGAACTTCATGGTCCTCCGTGGCGGGCGGCGAGATCCGGGTGAACCGGCCCGCATCGAGCGGCCCGGCGCGGCCTCCATGGTCATGCTAAACACCTTCAGCGGAGGATGCAAGGGTCACGCGCCTGCTTGCATGAAGAAACCCTGCAAGATGACTGGGCCGCCGGCAGGGAAAGATCGGGCCCGAACCCGAATCGCACCGCTCTCTTTCGCTTTCAGTACCGGACATCGACGAGACAGAGACCGAATGGACCAAGGGCACCGGGGGCCTCGGCCCTCGGACCCGACTCGAGCAGCCGCGAGATTTCCGGAGGGGAGATCCTCCCCTCGCCGACAGCGAGGAGGGCCCCCGACATGATCCGCACCTGGTTGTACAGAAATCCCTTCGCAACGAAGAGAAGGTCCACGAAGCTGCCGTTCTCCACCACGCGGATCGCATCCACCCTGCGTCGAGTTGCGACATCCCGAGCATTCGTGAATGCGGAAAAGTCGTGTTCACCCTCCAGAAGCAGTGCGGCGGCGCGCATCGCGTCGAGATCGAGGGGTGTCGAGACTTGTAGACTCGTCGGTCTCACGGAGGGCTCGGGCTTCCCGATATGGAGCCGGTAGCGGTAGGTCTTCGCCTTGACGCCGTAGCGGGCATAGAAGCGTGGCGACACTTCCACGCAGGACCGGGCCGTCACGTCCGCGGGAAGGGCCGCCCGGAGGGCGCCAAGGAGCTCCTCCGGAGCCAACGGCGTGCGGGAGTGAAAACTCGCCGCCTGAGCCTCGGCGTGCACACCCCGGTCGGTGCGCCCCGCTCCCGTGAGTTCGATGGGCTCACCCAGCAGGGTCGCAAGGCAGGCTTCGACTGTGCCTTGCACGGTCCGCTGCTCGCCGGGGAGCCGCTGCCAGCCTGCGAAATTCGTGCCGTCGTAGGCAAGGGTCAGAAGGAAATTCCTTCGAGGCATTGAAGCTCCTTGGGCACGTCCCGGGACCACGCCCCGTTTCCCGACAAAGCCGGATGCACGCGATCCACTCGGCCCGGGGGCGCGGCATCCGGGACTCCCCGGGGAGTCCTGGGGGAAACTCTGGGAGCCCTCTGGGGCCGCCCTGGGGAAGTCCCAGCCGGACCCGCCTTCCCGCGCGATCCCGCGCTATCTGGACTGTCCAGAAAAGAGAAAAGCCGGCCTCGCGGCCGGCTGCACATCCCCAAGGGGAATCGAACCCCTGTTGGCGGGATGAAAACCCGCTGTCCTAACCGCTAGACGATGGGGACCCAAGGGAATTGGACTATAGCTGCTGGGCCTGGCAGTGTCAAGGCTTGGCGGGCTTTCAGTCGAGGGCGACACGCCTAAGTCATTTCTACATCTTCAGTTTCTCGAGTGCGAGCGCCTTGAGCCGCGCTACCGCAGCGTTCCCGGGCTCCAGACGCAGGGCGGCATCGCTGTCGGCGAGGGCCTGGGGAAAGTCGCCAAGATGGAACCAGGCCATCCCGCGGCGGTACCTCGAATAGAAATGATAGGGATGTATCGAAAGGGCCAGGTCGAAGTCTCCGACCGCCGTGCTGTAATCCTGAAGGACGCTGCGGACCACACCCCGATAGTAGGCCGCCTTGTAGCAGGAGGGGTCGAGCATGAGGCTGGCGGAAAAATCGGCTATCGCGTCCTCATAGCGGGACTGGGCGAAATAGGCCATGCCGCGATGCTTGTGCACCACCGCAGCTATTTCCCGGGCCGGATCCCGCGCCAGTATCTCGCTGTACAACCGTCCGGCGCCTTTGTAGTCCTCGCGGTTGTGCGCCATGAGCGCCGCGAGGAGAAGGTCATCCAGACTCGCAGAGTCACCGAGTGTCGGTTCTTCGAGGACATCAGCGGTCGCTGGAGACTGCGACGAAGCGGCGGAGGAATGGGACGTAACCTCCGGTTGAAGTCCCGGTCGAACCTCAAGCCCGGCCACTTCATGAGCTTCCGGCCCCTCCCCGAACACGTCATGGGCCGAGGCAGCTGCGTGGCCCGGCCCGGCCGCCCCCGTTTCGGCAGCCCCATCCTCCCGGCTGAAGGGCCTGTCCATGGCTGCTTCGATTTTCCCGTGGAAGTTCGCTCTTCGGCGCGCGAGCTCGCTGGACAGCTTCCGCTGGTAGTCCAGGATTTCCTGGAAGATGATGTCCGACAGCGAGAGATTGGCATTCAGCGCGGCAAGCTTCCGCTTCATGGGGTCGTCAAAGGGCGTGAACTCCGACTTGTAGACGATCTCATGCTCGACCTCGGCCCATGCCTCCTGGAGAATGGTGCGAAGCTGGACCTCGATCCGCGGCTGGTCCAGACTTGCGGCAAGGGATCGCAGGTCTTCCGGCAGCTCTATCAGGAGGTGAATCGACTCGTAGCCGAACTCGCGGAACGAACGTTCCGAGCCCTTGCGTTCGACATCCACGACGGCGAAGGCGGCGCAGAGCGCGCGCTCGGCCCTGCTCAGGTCGCCAAGGAAGGGGCAGACGGCCCGCAAGGCGACCACGTCGGTAATGTCGAGCGGAACCTGCCCTGAAATCCGGGACTGTCTGAGTAGGCGCAGTCGCTTTGCGTACCAGGAGTCGAAGGACTTGATCCGGCCCTTGATGATCGGACGCAGGGAAGCGGCTTCCAGGACCGCCTTGATGCGCCGCTCCATCTCATTGAGTATCCTGGCATAGCCGGGCCGGCCGGCATCATAGGATGCCTTGAGCTCTCCCCGATCAGGTATTGTTTCGGCGGAATCCCCAGTCATACGTCCAATCTACACCCGAACCATCCCTGCGTGAATACGAAAAAGGCCGACGCGCAGGCGTCGGCCTTCCATGGACAGCGAGAGTTGAAGGGCTTACTGCTTGGCTCCACCCATGGTGTCGGTGTAGTTGCTCTGTGTCGCCTGCTTCTGCTGCTCGAGGTAGCGGAGCACCGAAGTATTGCCGAAGCGGCTGGCTTCGTACTCTTTCCGCGCCTCTTCCTTGGCATTCACGATACCCCAGATCGACTCGTCCTGGATGTCGTTGCCGGTGGGCAGCACCGCCTCGTCATAGATGAGCTTGACGTCGCGGATGTAGGTGATGAAGTCCCCGCCGTCGGAAGCGGCGTCGCGGGAGATGAGGAAGCCGCCGAACTTCACGAAGGGCACGGTCTTGGGATACAGCGGGAAGATGCGAAGCTCGCGGTTCCTGACGTCGGTGATGTACTGGGGATTGTCCCAGCGGAGTTCCTTCCAGCCGTCGAAGTTCAGGTATCCCATGAACATGACATGCTCGTTGTTGTCAGCATCCACGAGGATGACGCTCAGGCCGTGCGGGAAGTTGAGTCCCTTGACATCGACCGCCACCGACTTGATGGTGCCGACATTCTTGACGATTCCGAAGGCGGTCTTGAGCTTGGTGTTGGGGTCGACCGTGCCTTCAAAGCGGCTCAGGCCATCCGTGCCCTGATCCTGCTTGGGGGTGATCGCGCCGTCATCGGCGATGTC
>DATJQN010000041.1:0-22163 GCA_035505775.1 Rectinemataceae bacterium
CCGTCCTTCCTCGCCACCCGTGGTGCGAAGCAACCCGACGTCCAGTTATTCGATATATAAATATCCACAAAAACACTGCCTACCACTTCTCCTATCGTCCTATCCGTATAGATCCGGAGGAATCGATACTTTTTTCTTGACAAATTGACAGAGTGAGGGATACTTCGCTTTAGAAGCCCATTGTTTTGTGACAGCCATCACACAGGGGTCGCCACATCGTATGGGCGCCACGGCCGAGCTTCGCCCCGAACGGGGGCCGGCCCGGCCAGGTTGCGGGCTTTCGAACTGCCTCGGGCGCTTCGACAGCCCACACTCGACCGCAGGAGGCAGCATGTCATCGACCACGACCCTGAGGCGCCGCGAACCCAGTCTCGCGGAGATCATCGAGCGGCACCGCGACAAGCCGGGTGCGCTGCTCGGCATTCTCGAGGAGGCTCAGGAGCTGGAGAAGTTCCGCTACCTTCCCGAGGAGACGCTTCGAAAGATCGCCGAAGGCACCGCGACCCCGCTCTCGCAGGTCTACTCGGTGGCCACCTTCTATTCCTTCTTCAATCTCAAGCCTCAGGGCCTGCACTCCGTGGTGGTGTGCCGCGGCACGGCATGCCATACCCGCGGTTCGCTCGAGCTGCTCGAGGCGGCGCTCAAGCGGCTCGGCATCGAAGGCTTCCGGGAGGACGAGGAAAACTCGGCCACGACGGTCGACAACTTCTGCTCGGTCCGGACGGTGGCCTGCTTCGGGCAGTGTGCGCTCGCTCCGGTCGTCCAGATCGACGGGGTGATCAGTTCGCGAATGACCGTGGGCAAGCTCGCCACGGCTCTCGACAAGCTGCGCAAGGGAGGCCAGAAATGAACGTCGCGAAGAACGCTTCCGCAGCGACCCCCGACATCGGCAGTCTGCAGAGCCTGGGCAAGGAGCGCATCAGGCCCCACGTCCCCTTCCTCTCCGTCGGTATGGGAACCTGCGGCATCGGCAACGGAGCTGACACCCTGTTCGCCGCGCTGAACACCGCGGCCGACATGAGCAAGAGCGAGACGCGGATCCGGCGCGTCGGCTGCTTCGGCTTCTGCGCGGCGGAGCCCCTCGTGATGGCCTATCGCCCCGGCAAACCCATGCTGCTGTTCACGGAAGTGAAAGCCGCGCGCGCCGCGAAGCTCGTGGCTGCGGTGCAGGATGACGCGTCATTCGACAAGCTCGCCAAGACGGCGGTGGCCAAGATCGACAGCTGGGACTTCCGCACCTCGACGGTCGAGTTCGGGAAGGGCTACAACTTCCTCCCCTCCTGGAACGAGATTCCCTTCTTCAAGGGTCAGGAGAAGATCGTCCTCAGGGACTGCGGCCTCATCGATCCCGAGAGTCTCGAAGAGTACCTCGGGGCCGGCGGCTACTCCGGTCTCATCAAGGCGATAACCTCGATGAAACCCGAGGTCGTCATCGAGGAGGTGAAGAAGTCCAGGCTCCGCGGCCGCGGCGGCGCCGGATTCCCGACCTACAAGAAGTGGGAGATCATGCGCGCCGCGGGGAACGGCGGCAGCGACGCCGAGACGCCGGTCCGCAAGTTCGTCATCTGCAATGCGGACGAGGGCGATCCCGGCGCCTACATGAACCGCAACGAGATCGAGTCCGATCCCCATATGCTCCTCGAGGGCATGGCGATCGGCGCCTACGCGATGGGTGCCGCGGAAGGGGTGGTCTACATCCGCGCGGAATACCCGCTCGCGGTCGAACGCTTCCAGAAGGCCCTCGCTGATGCCCGCGCCGCCGGGCTGCTCGGACGGAACATACTCGGCACGCGATTCTCATTCGACATCGAGGTGGTGACGGGCGCAGGCGCCTTCGTCTGCGGCGAGGAGACGGCGCTCATCGCGAGCGCGGAGGGCAAGGCCGGAAGGCCCCTGCCCCGGCCGCCCTTCCCCGCCCAGCGCGGGCTCTTCGGCGCCCCGTCGAACATCAACAACGTCGAGACCTGGTGCAACGTGCCGGTCATCGTCGCGCGCGGCGGCGACTGGTTCGCCGGCTTCGGCACGGCGTCGAGCGCGGGCACCAAGGTCTTCTCCCTCGTCGGCAAGGTGCGCAACACGGGCCTGGTCGAGCTGCCTCTGGGCTCGACCCTCGACTCGATGATCTACGGCATGGGCGAGGGCGCGGGGCCCCGGAAGGTCATCAAGGCCATCCAGTCGGGCGGCCCCTCCGGCGGCTGCATTCCGGCCAAGCTGTTCAAGACGCCGATCGACTACGAGGAACTCGCCAAGCTCGGCGCCATCATGGGCTCGGGCGGCATGGTGGTCATGGACGAGGACAACTGCATGGTCGACGTCGCCCGCTACTTCGTGAGCTTCACGGCCTCGGAGTCCTGCGGCAAGTGTACGCCCTGCCGCGAGGGTCTCAACCAGATGCTGCGCATCCTCGAGTCGGTCTCGCGCGGCGAAGCCACGACCGAGGATCTCGACATCTTGGCGGAACTCGCGGAGACTGCCCGCGACTCCGCGCTCTGCGGTCTCGGGCAGACCTCGGCCAACCCGGTCCTTACGACCCTCAAGTATTTCCGGGATGAGTATGAGCGCCATATCAAGGAGAAGCGCTGCGAGGCGGGTGTCTGCGAGAGCCTGTATCTCGCCCTCTGCGAGAACTCCTGCCCGATGCACATGAACATCCCCGGCTACCTCCAGCTCCTCAAGGAGAACCGCATCGAGGAGGCCTTCGAGCTCACGCTGCGCGACAATCCCCTGCCGGGCACGGTGGGGCGGATCTGCCACTTCCACTGCCGCATGCGCTGCCGCCGCGAGCAGCTCGACGAGTCGGTATCCCAGGGCGAGATCCACCGCTATCTCGCCGACACGATGTACAAGATGGGTCGTGAGCGCTCGGTCTACAACCGGCTGCTCAAGGAGAAACTCCCGCCCACCGGGAAAAAGATCGCGATCGTGGGCGCCGGTCCCGCCGGCCTTGCTGCTGCCTTCTACCTGGTGCGACTCGGCCACGACGTGACCATCTACGACGCGCAGGAGGAGGCGGGCGGAATTCCCCGCTGGGGCATCCCGGCCTACCGCCTGCCCAAGGATGTGCTCCGCAAGGAAGTGAGCTTCATCCGAAAGCTCGGCGTGCGATTCGTGTTCAACGCGCGGGCCGGCAAGGACGTCGCGTGGCAGCATCTCGCCGAGATGCACGACGCGGTCCTCGTCAGCATCGGGGCGCTCAAGGACATGAGCCTGGGCATCCCCGGCGAGAACCTGAAGGGCGTGATCCCCGGCTACCACCTTCTCGAGGAGATCAACTCCGGCACCAAGCCCAAGATCGGCACCGAGGTCGTCGTGGTCGGCGGCGGCAATTCCGCCATCGACGTCGCCCGCTCGGCGCTGCGCGGCGGCGCCCGCGTGACAGTGGTCTACCGCCGCGCCCGCGGCGACATGCCGGCGAACCGGGACGAGCTGGAAGGCGCCCTGGAAGAGGGCGTGGAACTCTGCTGCATGGTGCAGCCCCTCGAGGCGGTTCCGGGGGCCAACGGCTCGGTGCGGGCGCTCAAGGTCATGAAGATGAAAGCTGGTCCCGTGGACACAAGCGGCCGGCCCTCCCCCGTCCCCACCGGTGAGAGCTACGAGATTCCCTGCGACACCCTGGTCGTGGCGGTCGGCGAGCGCGTGGACTCCGCGGGGCTCTCCTCCGTCGGCGTGGCCACGGGCGAGCGCGACGGGCGGATCATCATCGACCCCTTCACCTTCCGCACCGCCAACCCCACGTTCTTCGCCGCAGGCGACGCGGTCACCGGACCGGCCACGGCCGCGGAGGCCATGGGCCAGGCCAAGCTGGCCGCGAGCGCGATCGACAAGGCCCTCATGGGCAGCGCGGAGCAGGGCTTGGGCAAGCGTTTCGAGTCCCTGTTCCGCAGGTTCGAGTACGGCATGGAGGTTCCTGCCGAGCCGTCCAAGGCCCGCATGAGCCGCGCCAAGTTCGTGCCTCCCGAGGACCGCCACGGCAATTTCGTGGAGATCTCGCTCGGCTTCACGGGGGAGCAGGCCAGGATCGAGGCCGAGCGCTGTCTGCGCTGCGACGTGCGAGAGCACGCGCGCCGGCCCTTCGGCCTGCCCGTGGAAGAGAATCAGCAGGGGACGGCGCACAGCCCGGCGGGTGCCAAGCCGACCGCTGACGCCAAGCGCTGAAGGCCAGGAGGAAGACAATGAGCGACAAGATGATCACCATATTCGTGGACGGCGTGGCCACCCTCGTCGACCCCTCCCGCAGCCTTCTCGAAGCCTGTGCGGAGGCGGGCGCCAAGGTGCCGACTCTCTGCTACCTGAAGGATGTTTCGGCCAACGCCTCCTGCGGGGTCTGCGTGGTCGAGGTCGAGGGGGCCAAGTCCCTCGTCCGCTCCTGCGTGGGCAAGGTCAGCGCGGGCATGAAGATCACGACCTCGAGCCCCCGCGTCATGCGGGCCCGGAAGAACGCGGTGGAGCTCCTCCTCGCGAACCACCCGGCGGACTGCCTGGTCTGCGCGCGCAACGGCAGCTGCGAGCTCCAGTCGATGGCCGAGACCCTCGGCATCCGGATGGTGCGCTTCCCGCGGACCCGCAAGGCGCCGGAGCTCGACACCTCGACCGACGGCATCGTCCGCGACAACGACAAGTGCATTCTCTGCGGCCGCTGCGTGGCCGTGTGCAGCGAGGTACAGTCGGTCTCCGCGATCCAGTTCGCGGGGCGGGGAATCCGCACGCGGGTCTCCACCTTCATGGACCGGGGCCTCGGCAAGAGCACCTGCGTCCAGTGCGGGCAGTGTTCGGTCGTCTGCCCCACGGGCGCGATCACCGAGCGGGACGAGACCGAGGAGGTCTGGCGCGCCCTCGCCGAGTCGGGCGCCACGACGGTGGTCCAGACCGCGCCGGCCATCCGCGCCTCGCTGGGCGAGGCTCTCGGCATGCCTCCCGGCAGCCTCGTCACGGGCAAGATGGTGGCGGCCCTCCGACGACTGGGCTTCCAGCGCGTGTTCGACACCCAGTTCACTGCCGACCTCACCATCATGGAGGAGGGCAGCGAGCTGATCAAACGCCTCACCAAGGGCGGGACCCTGCCCATGATCACAAGCTGCTCGCCCGGCTGGATCAACTTCATCGAGACCTTCTATCCGACCCTCCTCGGTCATCTCTCGACCTGCAAGAGCCCCCAGCAGATGTTCGGCGCGGTCGCGAAGAGCTTCTACGCGGAGAAGGCCGGTCTGGCCCCCGAGATGATGCGCGTCGCATCCATCATGCCCTGCACGGCCAAGAAGCACGAGGCGCGGCGGCCCGAGATGCGCGGCGCCTGGGAGTACTGGAAGGCCAAGGGCAAGGCCGTCGCCGGCCAGGACTACTACGATGTGGACTGGGCCCTCACCACGCGCGAGCTCGCGCGGATGATCAAGCGGGCGGGCATCGACATCTCCTCCCTTCCGGAGGAGGACTTCGACGATCCCCTGGGCAGGTCGACGGGAGCCGCCACGATATTCGGCACGACCGGCGGCGTCATGGAAGCCGCCCTCCGCACGGTGTACGAAGTGGTCACCGGAAAGCCGCTCGCCAGCCTCGACTTCGAGGTCGTGCGCGGCCTCCAGGGCATCAAGTCTGCCGAGGTCGATCTCGCGGGCACCACGGTTCGCGTCGCGGTGGCGCACACGCTGCGCAACGCTCGAGTCCTCCTCGACGAGATCGCCGCGGGCACGAGCCCCTACCATTTCATCGAAGTGATGACCTGTCCGGGCGGCTGCATCGGCGGCGGCGGGCAGCCCGTGCTGATCGACATGGAGAAGCGGCTGGCGCGCAACAAGGCGATGTACACGGAGGATCTGCGGCTGGGCATGCGCAAGTCCCACGAGAACCCCAGCGTCAAGGCGCTCTATACCGAGTTCCTCGGCGAGCCCCTGGGGCATCTCTCGCACGAACTGCTGCACACCCGGTACGCGCATCGCGAAGTGTGACGACGGCCGGGCCGCAACACGGGTTGCATAGTCCGGCAGCTGCGGCCCATGCGCGGCGCATGCCTTCGCGAAGCGCGGCGGGTGTCACAGGGAAAAGGGGCGACCTCGGGTCGCTCCTTTTTCATGCGACAGGCCCCGCCCTGCGCAGCGTCTAGAGCGTGCCCTCGGGACCGGGTCCGTCGTCTGCCGCCCTGCAATGCACGTGCCGCAGTGAAACTGCCCTGCCTAGACAGGAGCCCGCCTTTCCGATATACAGCCATAATGACGCTGAAGGCAGTCGCGTTCGACCTCGACGGCACCCTCTACCCCGCCGGCGCCCTCTACATCCGCGCCTGGCCGATCGCGCTCCGCAACCTGAAGCTCGCGCGCGCCTTCGACGAGACGCGGCGCCGCGTGCGGGGCACGGAGGCCACCGAAGCCTGCAGGGTGGCCGGCTCGGCCTGCGCGGACGAGCTGCGTCGGCTCCAGGCCGACTACACCGCGGCCCAGCTCGGCTGGAGCGCCGAACGCGTGGCTGCGCAGCTCGACGAAGTCCTCTACCGCCAGGTCGCTGAGTGCTTCGGCACGATCCGGCCCTATCGCGGAGCCCGCGAGGCCCTGCACCGGCTCCGGGATGCCGGTCTCAGGCTCGCCGTGCTTTCGGACTTCCCGCCGCGGCGGAAGCTCGAGCTCATGAAGCTCTCCGATCTCTTCGAGGTGGCGCTCTGCGCCGAGGAGTCGGGCTTCCTGAAGCCGGCCCCGGAACCCTTCGCCATGCTCTGCTCCGCCCTCGGTCTTCGCGCGGACGAGATCCTGTACGTAGGCAATTCCCGCCGCTACGATCTGGCCGGCGCGAAGGACTTTGGCATGCCGGTGGCCATCCGGGCGCACCACGCAGCCCCGGGCGCCGACCTCACCTTCTCCGACTGGAAGACGTTGACCGATTTCGTGTTCGCGCGGCGCTAAGGTCGCGCGGCGTTATGGTCGCGCGGCGCCGAGTTCACGACCTGTGGTCGCAGGAAAGCGGTGGCCGACGGGCTCAGTCCCGCCACGCCTCCTCCACAACCTGAAGCTCGCGCAGACGCTCGAGGCAGCGCTCAGTGGCGGAGCAGGTGATCTGGACGTGGGCCTTGACCACCGTCTCGCCCTCGCCGGAGGGCACGTGGAAGAATACGGTGCACGATCCGGGCTCGTCGAACAGGGCGTCGCGCAGTCCGTAGAGATCCTCCTCCTCCGCGATGCCGGGTTTCAGGCGGAGGTGGATCTCCTTCCAGGACTTTTCCTTCAGGCTTGCGGAGTCGGCGAAGTCCTCGACCTTGAGACTGGGATTGCCCCGCGACAGATCCACCTTGCCGCGCAGGCAGAGCACGCTGTCCAGGACAAAGCGGTCGCGGTGGCGCTCCAGGGTGTCGGCGAAGACGACGATCTCGATGGAGCCTGCGTAGTCCTCGACGGCGCCGAAGGCCATCTTGCGCCCGGTCTTCGTGATGATCTCGCGCCACTCCTTGAGCATGGCCACGAGGGTGTAGGTCCGGTCGGGACTCGCGCGCTCCGGGCGGGCGAGGTCGAGGTCGCAGCTCCGCTCCCAGATCTTCCGCCACTCGTCCATCGGGTGGCCCGAGAAGTAGAAGCCGAGCAGCTCCTTCTCGAGACGCAGTATGTCCGCGCGGGGATACTCGTCCGCGCACTGCAGCTCGAAGGGCGGATACTCCTCCTCGCCGGAGCCTTCGAAGAGACTGGCCTGCCCGAATCGACCGGCCTCTTCCTTGGCCGAGGCGTACTCGACCGCGCGCTCGATCTCGAGGACGAGGGTGCGCCGGGCGCAGTTCATGGGGTCGAAGCATCCCGCCATGGCCAGGCACTCGAGGGTCTTGCGGTTCATGGTCTGCGTGCCCATCCGCTCGATGAACTCGATGAAGGACGTGAAGGGTCCCCGCTTGCCGCGTTCCTCCACGATGGCCCGGGCGAGTCCCTCGCCGACTCCCTTGATGCCCAGGAGGCCGTAGACGATCTTTCCATCGACGACCGAGAAGTAGGCCTCCGAACGGTTGACGTCGGGCGGAAGGATCTCGAGCCCCATGGATCGCGCCTCGCCGATGTACTCGGTGAGCTTGTCGGTGTTGGTGATCTCGTTCGTAAGATTGGCGGCCATGAACTCGGCCGGATAGTTGGCCTTGAGATAGGCGGTGCGATAGGCGACCACCGAATAGGCGGCCGCGTGTGACTTGTTGAAGCCGTAGCCGGCGAAGGGGACGAGGATGTCGAAGATCTCCTTGGCCTTCTCCTTCGTGTAGCCTCGGGCGAGGGCTCCCTCGATGAAGGGCGCCTCCTCCTTCTCGAGGACCTCCTTCTTCTTCTTGCCCATCGCGCGGCGGAGGAGGTCGGCGCGGCCGAGGGAATAGCCCGCCACCTCCTGCGCTACCTGCATGACCTGTTCCTGGTAGACGATGACGCCGTAGGTTTCCCTGAGGTACTTCTCGAGCGAGGGGTGGGGATAGCTGATGGGTTGGCGGCCCCACTTGGAGTCGATGAACTGGGGAATGTTGTCCATCGGGCCCGGGCGGTAGAGCGCGTTCAAGGCGATCAGGTCCTCGATGCTCGTCGGCTTGGCCTGCTTGAGGATGGCCTGCATGCCGCTCGACTCGAACTGGAAGATCGAGGTGGACTTGCCCTCGCCGAGAAGCTGGAAGGTTCGCGCATCGTCCTCGGGTATGCTCTCCTCGTCGATCTCTATGCCGCGGCGCCGGATGAGGTCGATGGTGTTCTTGATGAGGGTGAGGGTCTTGAGGCCTAGGAAGTCCATCTTGACCAGGCCGCAGTCCTCGAGGAGGTCCATCGTGAACTGGGTGGAGACGATGCCGGTCTTGGGGTCCTTGTAGAGGGGCACGTAGTCGGTGAGGGCCGTCTTGGCGATCACGATGCCCGCCGCATGGAAGCTCGTGTGGCGGTTCTTGTTCTCGAGCTTGGCCGCCACCTCGAAGAGCTCGCGGTAGCGCTCCTGGGAGGCGAGCTCCCGCAGCTTGGGTTCCTGCTCGAGGGCCTTGGCCAGGGTCATCTTCGGATCCTCGGGCACGAGCTTGGCGATCGCGTTCGATTCCTCGAAGGAGATGTCGAGGGCGCGCGCCACGTCCTTGAGGACCGCCTTGGCCTTCAGCGTGCCAAAGGTAATGATCTGGCCCGTGCGCTCGGCGCCGTACTTGCGCGTCACGTAGTCGATCACCTCGCCGCGGCGCTCGAAGCAGAAGTCCACGTCGAAGTCCGGCATGGAGATGCGCTCGGGGTTGAGGAAGCGCTCGAAGAGGAGCTCGTAGCGCAGGGGGTCGATGTCCGTGATGCGCAGGGCGTAGGCGACGATGGAGCCGGCGCCGGAGCCCCGCCCCGGGCCCACGGGGATGCCGTGCTGCTTGGCCCAGTCGATGAAGTCCCAGACGATGAGGAAGTAGCCCGTGAACTGCATCTTCGTGATGACGTCGAGCTCGTAGTCCGCCCGCTCGACGATCTCCGGGCTCAGCCGGGGGTAGCGCCGCCTGAGCCCCTCGTGGGCGAGGTGGCGGAGATAGTCGTCGGGACTGCGGAAGTCCGGAGGGACTTCGTATTCGGGAAGCAGGGGGCCGGGGAAGCTCAGCTCGAGCCTGACCATCTCGTTGATCCTGAGCGTGTTCTCGAGCGCCTCCGGGGTTTCGGCGAAAATGGCGGCCATCTCCTCGGCGCTCTTCATGTAGAACTCGGGGCCGTGGAAGCGCATGCGCTCGAGCTCGGCGCGTTTGCGGTTCGTGCCGATGCAGAGCAGGACGTCGTGGGCCTCGGCATCCTGACGCTCGAGATAGTGCAGGTCGTTGGTCGCGATCAGGGGAAGTCCCGTGCGGCGCGCGAGCTCGATCATGGAGCGGTTCACGGGCTTCTGCTCCGGGATCCCGTGGTCCTGGAGCTCCAGGTAGAAATGGTCGCGGCCGAAGAGCTCGGCATAGAAACGGGCCTTGCGCTCGGCCTCGGCGGCCTTGCCCGCGGCGAGGAGGGTCGGGATCTCTCCGCCGAGGCAGGCGGTGCTCGCGATGAGCCCCTTCGAATGCCGGGCCAGGAGCTCGTCGTCGATCCGCGGCTTGTAGTAGTAGCCCTCGGTGTACGAGGCCGAGGAGAGCTTGAGGAGGTTGTGGTAGCCCTCCTCGTTCTCGGCGAGGAGGACGAGGTGCCAGTACTTGTTCCCGGTCTCGGTGCCCGTCCGCTCCCTGCGCGAGCCGCCGGCGACGTAGAACTCGCTGCCGATGATGGGGTTTATCCCCGCTTCCCTGCAGCTTCGGTAGAACTTGACCGCCCCGAACATGTTGCCGTGATCGGTGAGGGCGAGACCGGGCATGCCCAGAGCCTTGGCCCTGGCCACCATCGAGCCGACGGAGGCGGCGCCGTCGAGCAGCGAGTAATCCGAATGACAGTGGAGGTGGACGAACTGGGCCATGGCTGGGATGGAGTATAGCGCCGTCCGGGCCGGAGGCGGAAGGGGAAAGCTCCGGCCGTTGAACAGCGGGGTTCCCGCCGGGTATGATGCGCCAGGCCCGTCGGACGGGCGGCACGGGGAGGGCATCATGGAGTTGCAGACGATCGCCAGCTTTCAGGTCGACCACACCACGCTCGAGCGCGGCATGTACCTCTCCCGCCGCGACGGCGACGTGAATACCTACGACATCCGCATGAAGAAACCCAACGCGGAGCCGGTGCTCGAAAACGGCGCCCTCCACACGATCGAGCATCTGCTTGCCACCTATATGCGCAGCTCGGCGCTCTCGGACAAGGTGCTGTACTTCGGCCCCATGGGCTGCCGGACCGGCTTCTATCTCCTCACCCGCGGCATGAGCCACCGCGAGGCGATCGATCTGACGAAGTCGGCTTTCGAATTCCTGGTCTCCTACGATGGCCCGGTCCCCGGGGCCTCGGCCCGGGAATGCGGGAATTGGCAGGACCACGACCTGGCTGCCGCCCGCGAGGAGGCGCGACGCTTTGTCCCCGTTCTGGCCGGCTATCCCGAGGCCCGGCTGAACTACTCCGTCTAGCGGTCCCCGATGCACGGCACCGTCGGACAGCTGGCCGCCCTCGCAACGGCCGTCGCCTGGACCGTCACCGCGCTCGCCTTCGAGCATGCCGCCCGGCGCATCGGCGCGATGGCCCTCAACCTTCTGCGGCTCGCGGTGGGGTTCCTCTTCCTCGGCATCTGGGGTCTCGCGACCACCGGGACCTTCCTCCCCCTCCATGCCCCGGCGAGGGCCTGGATCTGGCTCTCCGCCTCGGGCCTGATCGGCCTCGTGCTCGGCGACCTCCTCCTCTTCCAGGCCTTTATAGACGTGGGTTCGCGGATCTCGATGCTCGTCTATGCAAGCGCTCCCGCGCTGACCGCGATTCTCGGCTACTTCATCCTGGGCGAGCGGCTCGGTCTGCCCGCTTTCGCCGGCATGCTGCTCACGCTCGGCGGCATAGCCCTCGTCGTCCTCGGCCGCCCCGGCGGGGGCGCTGACGGGGCCCCGCCGCAGCCCGAAGGGCAGCCCGGCGATGGCCGCGGGAATCCGCACCACCTGCGGGGAGTCCTCCTCGGATTCGGGGCGGCCCTGGGCCAGGCCGGCGGGCTCATCCTGAGCAAGATCGGCGCCGGCCACATGGATCCCTTCGCGGGAACGCAGATCCGGGTCAGCGCCGCGGTGCTGTGCTTCGGCATCATCGTCCTTGCGCTGGGATCGTGGCGCGGCGTCCTGTCGGCCTTCCGGGACGGCCGGGCGCTGGCGAGCCTGACGCTGGGCTCGTTCTTCGGCCCCTTCCTCGGTGTCAGCCTGAGCCTCCTGGCCGTCCAGTCCACGAACGCCGGCATCGCGGCGGCGATCATGTCCATCATGCCGGTGCTCATCATCGCCCCCTATGCGCTCCTGTATCACGAGCGCGTGAAAGCCCGCGAAATAGCGGGGTCCCTCGCGGCGGTGGCGGGGGTCTTCGTGCTGTTCCTCGTATGAGCGGAGGCCGGCCCATGCCTGAAGGATTCCGACGCAGGCGGGCGGCAATAGCAGTCGCTCTGAGCCTCGGACTGGGCGCCCTGCTCGCCGCCCAGGGTCTCGATCTGGGCGCGGCGCCGAGCCCCACGGACAGCGCCGCGATCGCCGATCTACCGAGCGTGGGACTGTGGATGCTGAACGGCTCCGGTTCGATCGCGCACTGGCTCGGCGAGAAGGTCCGCGGCAAGACTCTCCAGGAGCCGATCAACGTGATCATCGTGGACGGCGTCTCGAGAACCGAAACCGAGGCGATCGCCCGCCTGGAGGCCGCCTGCGAGAAGTCGGAGTTCGAGAAGCGCATCGGCCACTCCGGAGGCTATCAGGCCTACATCGGCGGCATGCTCTTCGACCAGATTCCCCGGGACAAGCTGAAGGCCTTTTCCGACGGTCCCTTCGAGTTCTCCAACAACCACGGACGCCTCTTTGGTCCAGCGCCGCTGAAGGCAGGCTACCTGTTCACGGGGGCCTTCAGCCGCGAGCACGCCAATATCATGACGAAGACCAAGCACCTGTTCTCCTCCTTCAACCAGGCGCGCGACGCCTTCGCGAGGGCCATGGAGCGGAGCGGCTACTACGAGGTCGCCGGCTTCGCAGCCCTGGGCAGCGCCATAGTGGACTCGACCGAGTTCACGACGATGGATCACGACGGCGTGGCCGTCCTCCTCCGGGCCCTGCCGGTTCCGATCCGGCCCGCGCCCCGGCCCAGCCCGCCTGAGGCGACTCCTGATGCGGCGCCATCCGGGATTCCGCCGCCTCCCGCCGCTCCCTGGTCGCTCTACCCCGGCCTGCCTTCACGTTGACCGCGCAGGGCGGCGACGTCATACTTCCATCCATGGATCTCTCCGGCATTGTCGTCCTCAGCTGCGCCGGCGTTCTGTTCGCCCTCCTCCTCGTGGTCCTGCTCCGCGCCGCCCTGACCCGCCGCCCCGCCGCGCCGGGACAGGCGCTCGCCCCGGAATCCCTGGACGCCGCGCGCGGAGTCGAGGAGCGCCTGGCCGCCCTGGTCAGGAGACCCACCGTGTCATGGTTCGACTACGGGCGCACCGACAAGGCCGCCTTCGAGGCCTTCAAGGCCGATCTCGTGCGGCTCTTCCCCCGGCTCCACGACACGCTGCCCAGGCGGGAGATCGGCGAATGGGCCCTCCTGTACGAGTGGAAGGGCAGGGATCCCTCCCTCGCCCCGGTCATCCTCTGCTCGCACTTCGATGTCGTGCCGGGCGATGATGAGCCGGAGTGGACACATCCGCCCTTCGCCGGCGCCATCGCGGAGGGCTACGTCTGGGGCCGCGGCAGCCAGGATGTCAAGGTCACCCTCGCTTCGATTCTCGACTCGGCCGAGCGTCTCGTGGCCGAGGGCTTTTCCCCGCTGAGGACGGTCTACTTCGCCTTCGGCGGCGACGAGGAGGTCGGCGGTCCGCGCGGCGCCGGGGCGGTCGCCGCCTGGCTCGCGAGCCAGGGCATCCGTGCCTCCTTCCTCCTCGACGAGGGCGGTCCCATCGCCGACGGGCTCCTCTCCTTCGCGGACCGCCCCCTCGCCCTGGTCGGCGTGGCGGAGAAGGGCTACATCGATGTGGTGGTGGAGGCCGGCGGAGCCGGCGGCCACGCCTCGATGCCCCCGAAGCGCACCGCGGCGGGGGATCTTGCGCGCGCGGTGGCGGCGATCGAGGCCAATCCCTCCCCCGCCCGGCTCTCGCGGAGCGTTCGGGCCTTCCTCGAACGCGTCGCACCGTATACGGGCTTCACGTACCGGCTCCTCTTCAGGAATCTCTGGCTCTTCTCCGGTCTTGTGAAGGCCGCCTTCTCCGCGACACCCAGCTCCAACGCCCTCGTGCGGACGACCACGGCCCCGACCATGCTCGAGGGCAGTTCCAAGGAGAATGTCCTCGCCGAGAAGGCCCGCGCCAACATCAACGTCCGCATAATCCCCGGGGATTCCTCGCCCGGCGTGCTGGAACGGCTGGGCAGACTCGTCGAGCCCTTCGGCTGCACCGTGCGACAGGCGCACGAGGGTCTGGCGGTGGAGCCCCTGCCCGAGTCCTCCGTCGAGGCGGAGGGCTATCACGCCATAGAATCGGCCCTCGCCACCTCCTTTCCGGAGGCGGCCTGCGTGCCCTTCCTGTTCAGCGCGGGCACCGACACCAAGCACTACCGCGATGTCGCCGAGAACATCTACCGCCTCACGCCCCTGCGCCAGACCTCGAAGGATCTCGCGGGCATCCATGCGCGGGACGAGCGCACGTCCATCGAGAATGTCCGGCGCTGCGCCCTGTTCTACACCTCGCTCATGCGCGGGCTGTAGATGACCCCGGCGGACAGGGAGCCCGGCGGCACGATCGCCGTCCTCGGGCTCGGCGCCATCGGTTCCGCGCTTGCGGCCGAGCTCGCGCATCTTGAAGGCAGCCACGAGCTCGTGCTCGCCGCCCGTTCGGGGGCGCGGGCCCGGGCCAAGGCCGCTGACCTCTATCATGCATCTCCCCTCGGCGGCCTGGGCGCCGTCAGAGGTTGTGCGCTCGAGGAGCTCTCCGGCGCCGACCTCGTGGTGATCGCCGCCGGCGTGCTGCCGCCCGAAACCGGCACGCGCTCGGACGCCCTCGCCGCCAACGTGAACCTGTACCGGCAGATCGTGCCCGCCCTGGCGGAGCGGAACCCCGATGCCTGCCTGGTCGTGGTCGCCAATCCGGTCGATGCCATGGTACATGCCGCGCGGATCCTGTCGGGTTTCCCGCCGGACCGCGTCATCGGGACCGGCACCCTCCTGGACACGATCCGTCTGCGGGCGATACTCGCGCGGGAACTCGGGCTGCGGCCCGGCGATGTCGCGGCCCTCGTCATAGGCGAACACGGCGACTCGATGCTGCCGCTCTGGAGTCGCGCGCGCGCCGGGGACCGACCCCTCGCCGAGTACGCATCGGCGGCCGGCCTCGAGTTCGACCCTGCCTTCCGGTCCCGCGTCATGCACGAGCTGCGGCGCGCCGGCTGGGAGATCCGGGCGGCGGGGGAACACAGCGCCTACGCGATCGCGCGCTGCGCCGCGGCCATCGTCCGCGCCCTCCTCTCCCCTGGGGCCACCGTCCTGCCGGTCTCGCGCTGCGCCGAGGGAGTCTTCGGCCTCGGCGAACTCTGCCTGAGCCTGCCCGTCGCGCTCGGCGCGGGCGCCGCCGCCGCGGGCTCAGCCGCAAGGCCCGAGGAGTTTCCGCTTTCAGACGAAGAAGGGGCGGGGCTCCAGGCCTGTGCCCGGGCGCTCCGCCCCCTCTTCGCCGAGGTCGACGCGATGCTCGCTGCGGACTGAGACCGACCTACTCTCCGCCGGCCACCGACTTCGTGCCGAGGTAGGCGGCGCGCACCGCGGGGTCCTGGGCGATGACCGAGGCCTTGCCCGTCTTGATGATGTTGCCCTGCTCGAGGACATAGGCCCTGTCGGCCACTTCGAGGGCCATGTGGGCGTTCTGCTCGACGAGGAGGATCGTCTTCCCGAGGCCGCGGATCTCCTTGATGATGTCGAAGACCGTCTTGACCAGGAGGGGGGCGAGGCCGAGGGAGGGCTCGTCCATGAGGACAAGCTGGCCGTTGGTCATGAGCGCCCGGCCCATGGCGAGCATCTGCTGCTCGCCGCCGGAGAGGGTGCCGGCTATCTGCTTCATCCGCTCGCGGAGCCGGGGGAAGAGCTCGTAGACCTTCTCGAGATCCAGGGCGATCTGCTTGCGGTCGCGGCGCAGGTAGGCGCCGAGCATGAGATTGTCCTGGACTGTCAGGTTGGCGAACACCAGACGGCCTTCGGGCACGTGGCAGATGCCGAGCTTGACGATCTTGGCCGGCTGCCGCCCCAGGCGATGTCCCTGGAAGACGACCTCGCCCTTCCCCGGCTTCAGGAAGCCGGTGATCGTGTTGAGCAGGGTCGACTTTCCCGCGCCGTTGGCGCCGATGATCGTGACTATCTCGCCCTCGCTGACGTCCAGGGAGACGCCGCGAAGGGCCCTGATTCCGCCGTACGAGACGTGGAGATCGTGTACGCTCAGCATCACTTCTTCTCCTCTTCGGCGCCGAGATAGGCCTCGACCACCTTCGGGTCGTTGGCCACCTCGTCGGCCGTCCCGTCGGCGAGAGTGCAGCCGAAGCTGAGCACGTGGATATGCTCGCAGATTCCCATGATGAGGTCCATGTGGTGCTCGATGACGAGCACGGAGAGATCGAACATGTTCCGCACTTCGCCGATCAGCCGCATGAGCTGCTCGGTCTCGTCCGGGTTCATGCCTGCGGCGGGCTCGTCGAGGAGGAGGAGCTTGGGATCGAGGGCGAGCGCCCGCGTGATCTCGAGCCGTCGCTGCAGTCCGTAGGGCAGATTGTTGGCCGTGATGTCGACCCGGTCCTCGAGACCCATGATCTTGAGGAGGGACTCGGCCTTCTCGTTCAGTTCCTTTTCCTGGCGCCGGAAGCGCGGAAGCCTCAGCACGGCCGAGGCGAGCCCGTAGCTGGCGGTACCGTGGCAGGCGGTGAGGACATTGTCGAAGACGCTCAGGTTCTTGAAGAGCCGGATGTTCTGGAAGGTGCGGGTGATGCCCAGGCCCGCGATCTGGTAGGGTTCCATGTCCTGGACGGGACGCCCCTTGTACTCGATCGCGCCGTCCGTGACCTTGTACACGCCGGTGATCAGGTTGAAGATGGTGGTCTTCCCCGCCCCGTTCGGGCCGATCAGGCCGGAGATGCCGCCTTCCCGCACCTTGAAGCTGACGTCGTTGACGGCCGCCAGGCCGCCGAAGCGCTTGGTCAGTCCCTTGAGTTCGAGTATCGGGCTGCCGCCCGCGACTATCGTGGAGTTCATGCCGCCCCCCCCCGCTCTGCCGCCCGCGTTTCCGCTTCCAGAGCCTGGCGCGCGCGCCGGGCGGCCATGGACTTGCGGACACCCGAGACGGTCAGCTCGAAGCCGCCCATGACGCCCTGGGGCCTTCCGACCATGATGATGATGACGGCCAGACCGTAGATCACGAGGCGCCACTGCGCGAAGTTGCGGAAGATCTCGGGGAGCGAGACGAGGAGGATCGTGCCGACTATCGAACCCGAGATCGAGCCGAGCCCGCCGAAGATGACCATGATCGTGAGGTCGGTGGACTTGGCCATGTTGAACATCGTGGGCCTGAGGAACTGGAGGAAGTTGGCCATGAGGGCCCCGGCCACGCCCGCGAAGGCGGCGCTCGTGACGAGGGCGATCATCTTGTGGCCGAAGACGTTGATGCCCGCCATCTGGGCCGCGAGCTCCTCCTCGCGCACGGCGATCATGTTGCGCCCCTGCCGCGAGTTGATGAGGTTCCAGGTCACGACGACGAAGATGATGTCGAGCACGAGGACCATCCAGATGTTGGTGAGCAGCGGCAGGCTCTCCCAGCCGCGGGCGCCGCCGACGTAGTTCACGTTGTTGAGCACGATGCGGACGGCCTCGCCGAATCCCATCGTGGCAATGCAGAAGTAGTCTCCCTTGAGCTTGAGCGTGAGCCGACCGATCAGCACCGAAACGAGGGCCGCCGACAGGCCCCCCGCCACGATGGCCAGGGCGAAGGGCAGGTGGAGCCGCGCCGTGAAGATGGCGGCGACGTAGGCGCCGATGGCCATGAAGCCCGCGTGTCCGAAGGAGAAGAGGCCCGTGAAGCCGGTCAGGATGGAGAGGCCGAGGACGGCGATGAGGTTGATCCCGACCAGCACGAGAATCTGCTGGATGTAGGTCGAAAAGACCTGGTCGAGGATGGTCTGCAGTACGGTTCCCATAGCCCTCTCCTAGGCCTTGTCTTCGGTCGTCTTGCCCATGATGCCGGACGGCCGGATGACGAGCATTGCTATGAGGATGCAGAAGGCGAAGATGTCGCGAAGCTGCGTCGAGATGTATCCCGAGACGAAGGTCTCGATGAGCGCGAGCAGGAGCGACCCGAGCAGGGCGCCCGGAAGGCTGCCCAGCCCGCCGAAGACCGCGGCGATGAAGGACTTGAGGGTGATCGCGCTCATCTGCGGGAACACCTGGTACTTCATGCCGTAGAGCACACCGGCCACGCCCGCGAGGGCACCGCCGATGGCGAACACGAGGATGATCACGAATCCGGGATTGATGCCCATGAGGGCGCTGGCTTTCATGTTGTAGGCGGTCGCCTGGATCGCCTTGCCCAGCCTCGTGAAATCGATGAAGAGGATGAGGGCGACGAGGCAGATCACAGTGATGACGAACATCGCCATGTCGATTCGGCCGACATCGAGCGAGCCGATCTTGATGGCCCCGCTCTGCAGGAAGCTGGGAAGCAGGGCGGGCGGGAAGGTCTTGGGCGTCGGTCCGATCGTGGCGATGACCGAGTTGTCGATGAATATCGAGGCGCCCATGGCCGTGATGATGAAATACAGGAAGGGCGCACGCCGGTCGCGCAGGGGCTTGTAGGCGAGGCGCTCGAGGACGACCGCCACGCCGGCAGTCATGCAGGCCGCGACGAAGAAGGCGAGTCCGAATGGCAGACCCAGCCAGGTCAGCGCGAAGAAGCCGAAGTAGGCGCCGAGCATGATGACGCTTCCGTGCGCGAAGTTGGAAAAGTTCATGATCGAGTACACGAGGGAGTACCCGACCGCCATCAGCGCGTATATGGAGCCAATGGACAGACCGTTGACTAGCTGCTGGAGGAATTGATTCATCGTGGCCTTCCCGAGGGATGATGAAAGAGGCCGGCCCGGAACCTGTCCGGGCCGGTTGTGCTGTAAGAAGCGTTATTCAGCCGAGAACTTCTCCTGGAACTTCATGTCCGGGCCGACGATCTTGATGAGCCAGGCGGTCTTGCCGACCGGGTTGTGCTCGGGACCGATCTTGATGTGCCCGGTGATGCCCTGGATGTCGCAGGTCTCGAGCGCCTTCTGGATGGACACGCCGTCGGTGGCCTTGGCGCGCTGTATGGCGTCGATGACCATCATGAGGGCGTCGTGCACCATGTAGGAGTTGAGCTCCGCGTTCTTGCCGAACTTGGCCTTGTACTCGTCACGCATGGGCTTGGCCTCGGCAGAGTCGAAGTCGAGGTGGTTGATGAAGAGACAGCCCTCGAGCGCCTTGCCGGCGAGGGAGATCAGGTTGTCCGAAGGCCAGCCGTCGCCGCCGAGGAGGAGCTGGTTGATGCCGAGATCGCGGGCCTGCTTGGCAGCGAGGGCGACGTCGTTGTAATAGGCGGGGATGAAGATGACGTCGGGATTGGCGGCCTTGATCTTGGTGAGCGGCGCGCGGAAGTCCTTCTCGCCGGAGGTGTAACTGACTTCGGCGACGACCTTGCCGCCGAGCTGCTCGAAGTTCTCCTTGAAGTACTGGGCGAGTCCCGTCGAGTAGGGATCATCGATGGTCATGAAGATGGCGGCGTTGCGCTTGTTGAGCCGCTGATAGGCGAAGTACGCGGCGACCTTGCCCTGGTAGGGATCGGTAAAGCAGGCGCGGAACACGTAGGGGTGGACCTGGCCGGCCTCGGTGACGGTGACCTTGGGATTGGTCGCGGTGCTGGCGACAAGCGGGACCTTGGCGTCGTCCATGATGGGGGCGACGGGGATGGCCTCGCCGGAGCCCTGGGCGCCGACGCAGGCGACGACCTTGTCCTGGCTGACCAGGCGCTTGGCGACGTTGACGGCCTCGGTGGAATCGCCCTTGTCATCGTAGGGGACGATCTCGAGCATGTACTTCTTGTTGCCGACCTGGATGCCGCCCTGGGCATTGTAGTCGTCGGCCATCATCTTGACCGTGTTGAGCTCGGCCTGACCCCACAGAGCGCTGTCGCCGGTCTCCGGTCCGAACCAGCCGATCTTGATCGTGTTGGACTTCTGGGCGCCGGCGCAACCGACCAGGGCCAGAGCCACGACGAGAATACCACAGAGCAATGCTCGCATAGAAAAGCCTCCTTCTTGCGAGTGTGCGATTTCCGAGCAGTATACAGGAGCCCTCAGGTGGCCGCAACAAAGAAATGGCGCTGAACCGGCTATTTTGACCTTGACCTGTCCCGATCCCGAGTGGCTCCCGGAGGCTCGTCCCGCGGGCGCAGGGCGTTTTCCCGGCCTCTCCCGAAGCTGTTTCCCGGCCCGAATATGCACGCACGAAGGCTGAATAACTATACCAAACCGTCAGCCGTGCGTGTCCACGTAGGCGGGGAAGGAGAGCTCCGTGTCGTCCGCAGACTGGGCGAAAAACTGGGAGAACTTGGTTTCGAGCGCGAGCGCGAAGGAGCGGAGCGCCGGACTGTCCGAGGGAAACTCGAAGAAGAGCTCGTGCCCCGTCGCGACGAGGGCGAGGAAGATGACGCCCCCGGCCTCGGGCTGGAGCTCGTAACCCACGTAGCCGCCCAGACTGCCCCGTTTCCATCCGTCACCGAAGAGAAGGCTCTCCCTGGTATACCAGACGCGCAGATGGAGCACCGCGCCGGGCGGCTGCGCCGAGGCGGCGCCGGGCGGGGCTGCCGAGGCCGCGCCCGGCATGAATGCATACTCTCCCGCAAGGCCCGGCACGGCGTTGGGCGGGAAGTAGGGAAGGCCCCTGAAGGCGTAGGTGCCCCGCGCCAGGATGGCGCGGCCGGGCGTGGCGCGGGCGAGATCATCGGCCGCCGCACGGCCGAGGTCCCCCGTGCCTGCAGCGGGGGCGCCGGATACGGCGCTGCGCGCGCCGTCGGCCGCGATGGCTGCGGGCTGTGTCGCAAGCGGGCCGCAGGAGGAGCAGAGGCCGGCCATCGTCAGCGCGGCGGCAGCCATGAGCATGTATACCCGCATCGACAGTTCCCCTTCCGCGGGAGGGCGTGGCCCCGAGTATAGCTCCACGGTCCCGGGGGCTCAAGGGCGCGGGCCTGGCGGAAAGGGCGGCGGAACAGGCTGGAAATGAGCTCGATCATTGCCCCGGCAGGGGCGCTGAATTAAGCTTGAGCTGATGGAAGCCCTCGCCGTATCCAATCCCTTCCCGGGCGCCGCGGCCTTTGTGGTCGCGGAGACGGAGTCCACGATGGCGGAAGCGCGGGGTCTGGCGCGCCTGGGATTCCCACCGGGCAGCCTCGTGGCGGCCGAGTTTCAGAGCGCCGGCCGCGGCAGGTTCCCCGACCGCCGCTGGATCTCCGAACCGGGGGAAAGCCTCCTGTTCACGATTCGTCTCGATCCGGATACGGCGCAGCTGGCCGCCCTCCCCCTCCGCGTCGGCGCTGTCCTGGCCCGGGCGGTCGTGCTCTATGCCATCCGCTACGACCGGGCGCTGCATGCCAGGGTGCTGGTCAAGTGGCCCAACGACCTGATGCTCGGGGACAGGAAGGCGGCAGGAGTGCTCTGCGAGCGCAGCGCCGGGGGTCCGGAGGCAGGAGTCTACGTCGGCGTCGGCGTCAACTGCAACCAGCGGTCCTTCCCCGACAGCCTCCCCTTTCGCGCCACCTCCCTGGCCATGGAACTCGGCGAGACTATCGAACGCTGGGTCCTGCTCGAGCTCTTCCTGGACCTGCTCCACCAGGAACTCCACGAACCGGCCTGGAAGAACGGTGTCGAGGAGCGGCTCTGGCGCCGGGGCGAGCTGGTCAGGTTCCGGCCGGGCGCAGCCTCCGGGGATACCGTAGAGGCCCTGCTCGAGGGCATCGACGACACGGGCTCGCTCCTGCTCGCCGCTTCGGGATGGTCGGGCCCTCGGCCCTTCGTCTCCGGCGAGCTCCTGGTCTAGCTTGGCGAGTTGACCGTGGCCGCGGCATCTTATACTGTGTCAGCATGAGTAATTCTGGCTCGGAACGACGAAGCTCGAAGAGCGGCAGCGCCGGAGCTCCGGCCGTCGCCGGCGTCGGCTCCGGTGCCGCCGCGGGAAAGGGCGGCGGTGGACTGATCCAGCGTCTCCTGGGCATCTTCGTCGGCATAGTCGATCCCGACGCGGAAAAGAAGAAACTTCTCAGGGTCATCGCCAAGGATCTCTCCCGTTCCCGCTACAAGTTTTACCGCCCCAAGGGGCAGGAAGCCCTCCCGGGCCTGGCCAAGTTCTTCTATGAGACCTACAAGATCACGGCGCCCGCGCAGGTCCTGCTCGGCAATGCCTCGGCTTCGGGCGCGCTCCGCTCCTTTGTCATCGAGAGCTTTCTCAGCAAGGAGCAGCGCGAGCTCACCGAGCGCCTGACCGAGGCGTATATCCTGGAGCGTTCGAAGAGCCTCGGCCTCAAGGAACTGCAGGAGGAGATCAAGCGCGACATGACCGCCCTGTTCTCCGTGTTCG
>DATJQN010000042.1:0-11015 GCA_035505775.1 Rectinemataceae bacterium
CCACGTCTATGACGTGCGCCATTATGGTCGGCTGGAGCAGATCGCAGCCAGCCTCGAGCGACAGGGCGAACACGGCCCAGAGAAAGGGCGCCGCATAGCGCGACGCGTAGGGACGTAGGTAGGAAAGGAGGGAGCTGCGCCCTCCGGGTGGACTTTCCGGCACGCCGCAGTCTAGGCCGAAGCCGCCGTCCTGTTCCAGCGGTCCTCCGCTTAGGCGGGCGCGCTGCGGGCGCTCTGCGGGCGCGCTGCGTCCGCTCTGCGGGCACTTTGCGGGCGCTCTGCGGGCGCCCGCCTGAGCGCAGCGTGCGGCGGGCTCAGCCCGCAGCGAAGACGATGCCCTCCCAGGGCCGCAGCTCGACGCCGGCGGCCTCGGATGCCGCAGCGCGGGAGACACTCGCGGAGCCGGGAATGCTTCCGCCCTCGGCTGTTCCCGCCGTGGGTGCAGGCCAGCCCTGCGACCCGGACGGAGGATAGGTGGACAGGAGAGGGACGAGGCCCCGGCCGAAGTCCCGCTCGATGGACTTCGGACTGAAGTTGAGGGCCACGAGCAGCGCCTCGCTCCCATCTTCCCTGCGGTACGCGAAGCACTCCCGGTCCTCGGCCCCAAGCAGCTCGAAGCCGCCGTAGACCAAGCTTGGATGCGCCCTGCGAAAGGCGGTCATCGCCCTGAAGAAGGCGAGGATCGAGTTGCGATCCGCCTCGGCGGCGGCCACATTGATTGAAGCGTAATTCTGATTGACCGCGATCCAGGGCCGTGCGGCGGAAAACCCCGCGTGGGCAGTGGAGTCCCACTGCATGGGGGTGCGGGCGTTGTCCCGTCCCATGCGATGGATGGACGCCATGATCTCCTCGATGGAACGCCCCGAGGAGCTCCATTCGGCGAAGTGGTTCAGGATCTCGATGTCGCGGTAGTCGCCGATCGAGGGGAAGGCGACATTGGTCATGCCGATCTCCTCGCCCTGATAGACATAGGGAGTGCCGCCCAGGCTGAGCAGATGCATGAGGAGGGTGCGCGCCGACTCGACGCGCCAGCGGCCGTCGTCGCCGAAGCGGGAGACGGAGCGGGGCTGATCGTGATTCATGAGGTAGACGCTGTTCCAGCCTCTGCCATGGAGGGCCCGTTGCCAGCGCTCGACGCAGCGCTTGAAGTCCGGCAGGGCGAAGCGGCGATGACGCCACTTGTCTCCGCCCTCGTAGTCCAGCTCCATGAGCTCGAACTGGAACAGCATGTCCAACTCCCTGCGGTCGAAGCCGACGTAGTCGAGGGCGGTCGTGGGAGTCGTCCCGGGGCATTCCCCGACACTCATGGAGTCGTAGCGGTCGAGCACCTCGGTTCTGATGGCCCGTATGTACTCGTGTACCCGCGGACCGTTTATATAGGGCGCGCCGGCGGAGATGATCGCCTCGTCAGCGCCGAGATCCCTGAACGACTGGTCCTTGGAGATCAGATTGATGGTGTCCATGCGGAAGCCGTCGATCCCGCGGTCGAACCAGCGACGCATCATCGCGAAAACCCGCTGCCGAAGTTCCGGGTTCTCCCAGTTGAGGTCGGGCTGGCCCGGCGCGAAAAGGTGGAGGTAGTACTCCCCCGAGTCCGGGTCAAGCTTCCAGGCCGGTCCGCCGAATACGGACTTCCAGTTGTTGGGGGGGCCGCCGGCCTGGCCGGGCTTCCATATATAAAAGTCGCGGAGCGGGCTCGTCCGGGAGGACCGGGACTCGACGAACCAGGGATGGCGATCGGAACTGTGATTGACCACGAGATCCATCACGAGGCGCAGCCCGCGCGCGTGGAGGCCGTCGAGCAGGGCCTGGAAATCCGCCATCGTGCCGAATTCATCCATGATGGCGTCGTAGTCGGAAATGTCGTATCCGTTGTCCTCATTCGGGGAGGCATAGATGGGATTCAGCCACACGATGTCCACGCCGAGCGACGCGATGTAGTCGAGCTTTTCCACGATCCCGCGCAGGTCGCCGATCCCGTCGCCGTTGGAATCCCTGAAGCTCCGCGGGTATATCTGGTATACGACGCCTTCCTGCCACCATCGTCCTCTCATCTCCCGTCCTCCCGGCCCCCGCGATCCCGGAAAGACTAGGCACACTCGGCGCAGAAGGTCTAGCCGTCTTGATGGAACCCGCTGCGTTCGAATACCATGCGCCCATGAAGTCAGCCGTCGCCATGCTACAGTGCCGGGACTACAGCGGCGCCCTCGTGGAAGATGCGGTACGCCGCGCCTGCGATCTCGCGGGATTCCCGGAGGTGTCGGGCAAGACCGTCCTCCTCAAGCCCAACATCCTGAAGGCCGCCGCCCCCGACGAGGCGGTCACGACGCACCCCGAGGTACTGCGGGCCGTCATACGTTATGCGAAGTCCCATGGGGCCTCGCGCATCCTCGTGGGCGATTCGCCGGGATTCCAGCTCGGAGCCGCGGCATTCAGGAAGAGCGGGCTCATCCAGGTCACCGAGGCCGAGGGAGCCGAATGGTCGGATTTTTCCGAGGGCGTGGAGGTGGCCAATCCCCAGGGGAGACTGGTCAAGAGCTTCACGCTGGCCCGGGCGGCGGTGGAAGCGGACGTGCTCGTCTCGCTGCCCAAGCTCAAGAACCACACCCTCATGTACTTCACCGGCGCGATGAAAAACCTCTTCGGCTGCATCCCCGGGCTGCAGAAGCCTCCCTTCCACCTGCGCTTCCCGGATCGCCGGCGTTTCGGGGAGATGCTGGTCGACCTCAACATCGCCCTGCGCTGCGACTTCGCGCTCATGGACGGAATCGTCGGCATGGAAGGTCCCGGACCGGGGGCAGGCTATCCCCGTCGGGTGGGCGCGATCCTCGCTTCGCGGGACCCGCTCGCACTCGATCGAAGCGCCTGCGCGGTCATCGGACTGGACCCTGACCTCGTGGTCAATCTTGCCGAGGGCCTCACCCGCGGCCTCTGGATCGGCTCGGATGCGGAGATCGAGTACCCTGCCCAAAGGCCGCAGGCCTTCTTCGTCCCCGACTGGAAGCACGTGCCGCGCGAGGAGCGCAGGCTCGGACGCATGCCCGCTCCCCTGCGCAATCTCTTCGTGGGGCGACCTTTCTTTTCCAGGAGGAAGTGCATCGCCTGCGGCGGATGTGTGGAGATCTGCCCCGGCAACGCACTCAGCCTGCAGAGCGTCCCGGGCACCCGGACGGGACGCGCGGTCCGGGTGGACTACAAGGCCTGCATCCGCTGCTACTGCTGCCATGAGGTCTGCCCGGCCGACGCGATCCGCGTGTCCCGACTGAGGCCCCTCGGCTTCGTCTGAGAGCGGGCGCCGGAAGCGTCGCCTCCGGCATCGCCTCCGGCGGTGGGCTTTCAGCCCTCGTCTTTCATGCTCTCGAAGGTCTGCTGTATGCGGTCCTTGTTCTTGGCGACGAGGGCCGCATCGCTCGGATTGACCATGGCCCGGTATTGATCGGCGTACTGCTTCATCGCAGGTTGCTGCGATTGGGTGGCGGCATCGTCCATCATGGTGGCCAGGTAGCCGAATACGATGGCGGTGTAGACCTGCCAGAAGGAGTCATTCCAGCCGTGGCGCACCAGGATGCCGCGGGCCCGCTGATCCGCCCTGATGGCCGTGAAGGCGTTGGCCATCGCGGCGGCGGGGGAGCCGCCCGCTCCGGCCTGGGCTCCGCTGTTCTGTGCATTGTACTCGTCACCGAGTGCCTTGAAGTCCTTGATGAGCCCGGGGATGTCCGAGACGAAATGATCGATCGTGGCCTGGCTCAGTACCCGCGGAGGCGGGCCGCCAGAGGCACCGCCAGGGGCACCGCCAGTCGCGCCGCCGTAGGCGCCCTGCGCCGCCAGAGTCGCCCCGGCCAGCAGAGCGGCGACCACAACCAAGGCTACAGACAACCGTTTCATGAGGCCTCCTGTTCTGAGCTTGTAAGATACTATTCCATCACGCGATTCCCATGGAAAATCTGAGAAAATCGCTCGGGTTGATGGGGCGATAACGGCGCCCTGCCCACAGCCGCCGCCCCGCGCGAAGCAGGGCGGCGGTCGCTTTCAGGTTCGCTGCTCGGCCAGGATGGCCTTTCTGATCATGCCTTTCAGGATCTGGACCTTGAAGCCGTTCCTGGCCAGCGGGAATACCTGCCGGCAGGCCACGGCGCCAGCCAGATCGGCGGTTTCCTCGTCGACCTTCCTTCCGATCAGGAACTCCTCGACGTTGACCGCGCGCAGGGGAATGGGCGCGACGGCGCCGAGCACCATGCGCGCCTCCGTGATCAGCCCTCCCTCGATTCGCAGGGCGGAGGCGACGCTGACGATGGGGAAGTCGATGGAATTGCGTATCCTGAACTTGTGGAAGCCGAAGCGCATCCCGGACCTGGGCTCAGGCACGGATATCTCCGTGACGAGCTCGCCGTCCTCGAGCACGGTCGTGCTCAGAGGCCGTACCGTGAAGAAATCCTCGGCCTCGATGCTGCGCGATGTCGTCACGATCCTGGCACCGAGCGCGATGAGGGCGGGGGCGATGTCGGAGGCGTTGACGGCGACACAGCTGCAGTCCAGGCAGCGATGGGCTTCCGCCATGACCCTGCCCTGGTCCAAAGTGAGGTAGTCCTCGGCATCCAGGCAGCGCCGCGAGAGTGGCACTTCCTCGACCCGCGAGCGCTCCGAGCTCCGGAACGCTTCTTCATTGATCCCGCGAAGCGGCTCGGGAGGCGCAGCCCGCAAGCCCGCAGACTCGGCCGGAGCCTCCGAAAGATAGGCGTCGATGGCCGCCGCCGCCCTCCGGCCCGCGGCGATGGCGTCGATGGCCGCCGCCGGGCCGGTCGCGACGTCACCGCCGGCAAAGACTCCGGCTACGCTGGTCCCGCAGGTCTCGGGATCCGCCTCGACCCCGTTGCCCTTTGTCAGCCTGATGGCCCCAAGAGAGCTGTTCTCGAGGCCCAGGAGGTTCTGGTCCTGTCCGATGGCCGCGATGACCCAGTCGGCCTTGAAGAGGAATTCGCTTCCCTTGACCGCCACCGGTCGGGGGCGACCGGAGGCGTCCGCCTCGCCGAGCTTCATCTCGACGCATTCAAGACCCACGAGGCGCTCGCCCTCGAGCACGACCCGCGTGGGGGCCACCAGTGCTCTCAGCTCGACGCCCTCGCGGAAGGCGTCGTCCAGCTCCTCGATCTCGGCGGGCATCTCGGCCCTGCTGCGACGATACAGCAGCACGACCTTCTTCGCGCCGCAGCGCGCCGCAGTGCGGGCGGCGTCAATTGCAGTGTTGCCCCCGCCGACCACGGCCACGGTCCCGTCCATGCTCGGCGGACCGTTCCACTTCACTCCCTCGAGGAAGGAGATGCCGGGGAGGATGCGCGGATGGCGTTCGTGCTCGAGCCCCATGTCCTTGGCCACCCAGGATCCCATGGCAAGGAAGATGGCTTCGAAGCCATCCCGCTTGAGGCCGTCGAGGGTGAAGTCCGCGCCGAGCCGCCGGCCACTGTTCGCTTCGATTCCCTGCGCGAGCAGGAACTCGATCTCCCGATCCAGCACCGCCTGCGACAGCCTGAACTCGGGGATGCCGTAGCGGAGCATGCCGCCGAGCTTGGGCTGCTTGTCGAAGATCACGACTTCATGGCCCCTCCGGCGCAGGTAGTGGGCGCAGCTGAGACCGGCCGGGCCGCCGCCGACTACGGCCACCTTCCGCCCCGAGCTCCTGGCGTCCGGAGGAAGGAAATCCTTCGGGTGGTCCAGAATGAAGTCACCGACCCGGCGCTCCACGGCCCGCACTGAGACTGCGCTGTCCTGCTCAACGCGGTTGCAGCCCTGTTCGCAGAAATGCGGACAGACCCGTCCGGTGATCGCCGGCATGGGGTTGTGCTCGAGGATGATGGAGGCGGCCTCCGCGATGCGGCCCTCGCGGATCCGTTCCATGTAGCGGGGAATGTCGATGTTGTCGGGACAGTTGGCGGAGCAGCCCGGCATGCCTACGCGCATCGAGCCGAATATCGAGTGGTAGCGATTGTCGCCGGTCAGCGCGTTGCATTTCGCGCCTCCCTTGCGGAGACAGTGGAAGGTGTTTTCCGGGTTGCGATAGTACCAGCAGCGCGGCTCCTGGCAGATGTTGCCGCCGATGGTCCCCATGTTCCGCAGCTGCGCCGAGGCCACGGCGTGCGCGGCCTCGGCGAGAAGAGGGTAGCGTTCACGGACGGCTGGATCGGCCTCGATGGCCGAGAGTGTGGCGAGTGCCCCGAGTCTCAGTCCCTCTCCCTCCTCGCGGATGAAATCGAGCCCGCCAATGGCTTTCAGGTCGACGAGGACCTGGGGATAGACCGGATGCACCCTGTCCTTGAGGATGCCGAGCAGGTCGGTGCCGCCGGCGACCAGGGCGGCCCGCTTCCGGTACGTGCCGGCGATGGCCCGTGCATCGTCGAGCGACTGTGCGGTCACATGTACGAAGCTGCGCATTCCCATGGCGCTTACCTTTCAGGCCTTGCCCAGGGCTTTGAGAATCTTTTCCGGCTTGACCGGAATGTCGTTCACCCGCACGCCGATGGCGTTGTAGATCGCGTTCAGGATGGCCCGCGGCGTGCAGGTCAGCGTGCCCTCGCCTATGCCGCAGGCTCCGTACTCGCCCCCGCCCTTCCAGACTTCGAGCAGGACCGGATCGATGTCGGGCATGTCCGCCATGGTCGGGATCGTGTAGTCGATCCAGTTGAAATTGAGCGGAACGCCCGTGGCCTTGTCGTAGATGATCTCTTCGGTGAGCGCCTCTCCCATGCCCTGGCACTGCCCGCCGATCTGCTGGGCCTCGGCCCCGGAGGCGTACATGACTGTCCCGCAGTCGTTGACGACCACGAGTTTGAGCACGGTGACCTTCCCCGTGCTCGAGTCCACCTCGACCTCGGCGAAATTGGCAAAGAAGGGCACGCCCGTCAGTTTATCGTTGGGGGCCCTGCTTTTGGCCACCGTTATGGGCGCCATGTCGCCCCGATGGAGCAGTTCCTTCACCGTCAGCTTCAGCTCGGGCAGCGCGGGCGATACGACCCGACCATCCATGAAGTCGACCTGGTCGGACGGCAGTTTGAGTTGGGCGGCAGCTATTTCGCGCAGGCGTTCTTTGATGTCGAGTGCGGCGAGCATCATGACCTCAGACTGGAGGTAGGAGACGGCGCTGTCGGTCTGCACGCAGTCCTTGATGCCGTTGTTGGTGTCGACAATGCTCGTCCAGTGGATGTCTTCGGTTCCGATGCCCAGGAAACTCAGTGCCTCCGCGCAGCCCAGCACGTTGCAGGTGTTCGATCCGCCGCCGATCTCGATGGAGGCCGCGTTGAGCAGGACGGTGCAGTCGGGGTTGAGGGTCATCGAAACCTGCACCTGCCCCCGGCGCTTCTCCTGCCATTCGGCGTGCCAGGAAGGATGGAAAGAGAAGCCCACACCTCGCCTGCAGACGCCGTCATAGACCTCCCCCTTTCCGGGAAGGTGACGTTTCTCCTTCCAGCCCAGACGTTGCGCGCCCTCATGCAGCACCGATTCGAGGCTCCTGCTCGGCAGCTTCTCCCATTCGTGCGTGAAATTCTTGATGCAGAGCTCGATGGGATCCATGCCGAGCTTTTCGGCCAGAAGATCGATCACGTGCCCGAAAATGAGATTGAACTGGGAGTTGCCCACCCCGCGCATCATGCACCCCGGCAGGCCGTTCGTGTAGACGCCGTAGGCTTCCATCCGCAGATTGGGGATGTGCGCCAGCACCATCTCGGTCAGTTCCTTGGGCACGTACTTGAGCGCGAACATGGTGTGGTCGGCGTAGGCTCCCGCATTGCCGATGGACTTGAAGGACATCGCGGTGATCTTTCCTGCTCTTGTCGCTCCGACCGTACAGCTGTAGATCGCCGGCTGGCGGGAATCGTGGAAACTCTCCCGCCTCGTGTGCCTGAACTTCACCGGTCGACCGGTCTTCTGCGAGAGGAGGGCGGTAAAAAGGAAGAAGGGCTGGTCTCCGGTGTCGCAGCGGCCGAACTGCCCGCCGACATAGGACGATATGGCGCGGACCTTGTGCAGCGGCAGGTCGAGCATCTGGCTCAGGTGCATGCGCGTCTGGTCGGCGGCGTAGGAATTGGACCAGACGGTCACCTGGTCGCTCTTCCAGTCCACGAGGCAGCACCAGTTGTCCATGGAAGCCTGTGTGGCGTTGTGATGCACCGAGGTCCCCTCGACGACCACCTCGGCGCTCCTGAGCTCGGCCTCGACGTCGCCCTTGACCACAAACACATCTTCGCCGCCGGTCGGATCCGGTCCCAAGACGTTGCTGGTGAGCAGGTCCTGGTGAACGAGGGGGGCCCCCTCCTTCATGGCCTCGAGGGGGTCCAGCACGAAGGGCAGGATCTCCCAGTCCACCTCGATCAGGCGCAGGGCTTCCTCGGCAATCTCTTCGCTCTCCGCGGCGACGACGAAACCGAGGTCATCGCCGACCCAGGCGGCGTACTCGCCCAGCACGCGCCGGTCGCGGAACTGGAACATCATGCGGTCCCAGGGCACCGTGTCGACGGCGTCCGTCCAGCCCGCGTTGGTCAGCTTGAGGGAGGCGAACTCCGGGTCCTTGTAGGTCATGATCGCAGCGACGCCCGGCAGGGCCCGGGCCTTGCCGAGATCGAAGCCCCGGATGCGGGCGTGCGGGTGGGGACTGTGCATGACCTTGGCGTACAGGAGGTTGGGGAAGCGCTGCTTTATGGTGAGATCGTCGGCATACTGGGCCCTGCCGGAGGCCTTCTCCGCCCCGTCGATCTTGGGCCGATACCCCCCCACGAACCTGCGCGGGACGCGCTGCGTGAACTTCGTGCTCATCGGCCGCCCCCCTTCGCGCGATCCGCGATCTTGGCAGCGGCGCGGAGTACAGCCTGCGCGATGCCGGCATAGCAGCCGCAGCGGCAGATGTTGCCCGCGAGGGCGTCCTTCACCTGGGCGAGCGTCGGAGCAGGATTGTCGTCAAGGAGAGCCCGGGCCGTCATGACGAAACCCGGCGTGCAGTATCCGCACTGCAGCGCGGTCCCGTAGCCCGGCTCGGACTGCTCGGCGAAGGCCTCGACCACCGGATCGTCACCGGGGAGTCCCTCGATGGTCAGAATGTCGTGCCCGTCCGCCTCCACGGCGAGGACCATGCAAGAGAGCACGGCCTTGCCGTCCTTGATCACGGTGCATGCGCCGCAGGCTCCCTCGTCGCAGGAGACCTTGAGACCCGTGAACCCCAGTTTCTCTCGCAGAAGGTAGGCGAGGGTTGTCGCCGCGGACAGCTCGCCGTCGAGGGTGAAGCTGCGCCACTGGCCGTTGACCCTGATCCGGATCTCGCTCGGCTGCGCCGCACTGACGGCATCGGCCACCCGGTTCTCTCGAGCCGCTGTTCCGACCTCGGTGGACATGGCGTTCCTTCCCGATGGCTCCGGTCTGGCAGACTCTCTGCAGCGGACTCACGGGTAGCGGTCTGCATGCGCGGCCGTCTCGCGACTCTCGCGCTGGCACCAGCACGGGTCTTCGTGGAGCACACGGTAGCACCGCAGGGAGGTGCGGTCAATGAAGAATGAGCCGTCGACCGGGCGGGCCGAGGGCCCCCCACGGCCGGGCGGGAAATGCCGGAGGCCGCCTCCCAGTCCGTATTGATGTATAGAAACATTCGCCGCCGCAGTTCTCCCGAACGTGCAGTCGGGCAGAACAGCGGCTTTTTAACTGTTTCATGTTTCCTTTCTAACCGGCGGGTCTTATAATCGACCCTGCGCCCAGGAATCCGGACGCCTGTCACAAGGAGGCAGAATGAAACGCTTAGGTGTTCTCTTCGTCATGATCGCCGTCGTAGGTTTCTGTGGCTTCGCACAGTCGACGATGACCACGGACATGAATGCCCTCATCGCCGCCGCCAAGGCCGAGGGGCAGCTCACGGTCATCGCGCTGCCGCACGATTGGGTGAATTACGGCGAGATGATCCAGAAGTTCTCCGACAAGTACGGCATCAAGGTCAACGAGCTCAATCCCGACGGTTCCTCCGCCGAGGAACTCGAGGCAATCAAGGCCAACAAGGACAACAAGGGCCCGCAGGCTCCCGACGTCGTGGACGTGGGTCTCAAGTTCGGTCCCGAGGCGGTCAAGGACGGACTCCTGGCCCCCTACATGGTCCAGACCTGGAAGACCATCCCCGACAGCGTCAAGGACAAGGCCGGCTACTGGTACGGCGACTACTACGGCGCCCTCGCCTTCGAGGTCAACACCGATATCGTGAAAAACGTCCCCAAGAACTGGCCCGACCTGCTCAAGCCCGAGTATAAAGGCAAGTTCGCCCTCGCCGGAGATCCCCGCATATCCAATCAAGCCTTCCTCACCGTCGTGGCGGCCTCCCTCGCCAACGGCGGCAGCCTGACCAACGTCAAGCCCGGCCTCGAGTACTTCGCCAAGATGAACAAGGCCGGCAATCTCGTCCCCCTCATCGCCGTGGCCGGCACCCTGGCTTCCGGTGAGACCCCCATCACCATCGAGTGGGACTACAATGCTCTGGCCAACCGCGACAAGCTCGCCGGCAACCCGAACATCCAGGTCGTCGTCCCCGCCACCGGCGTCGTCGCCGGCGTCTATGTACAGGGCATCAGCGCCTACGCGCCGCACCCCAACGCCGCCCGCCTGTGGATGGAGTACCTGTATTCGGACGAGGGCCAGCTCATCTGGCTCAAAGGCTACGGACACCCCGTACGGTTCAACGATATGGCCAAGCGCGGCGTGATTCCCGCCGACCTCGCGGCCAAGCTTCCTCCGGCGTCCGCCTATGCCAAGGTTGTCTTCCCCAGCCTCGCTGAGCAAACCAAGGAGGGCACCGACATCGCCGCCATGTGGGACCAGGTCGTCGGCGCCAACATCCAGAAGCAGTGATCTGATGTCTTCTCTACCTTCGAAAGAAGGGCGAGAGAGGGTGCGTCCCGGGCGCAGAGGCGCCTCCGGGGCTACGCACCCTCTCTCCGCTCATAGGGGCTTCCCCGCTCTCAAGGGGATCGGCGCCTGGCTCGGCTTGCTGCCTTTTT
>DATJQN010000043.1:0-12493 GCA_035505775.1 Rectinemataceae bacterium
TCCGCGAAGGGATGCGAGTCCTGAGTTCCGCGACATGCGACACGATGCCTATTGTCCGCGCCCCCCTCACCTCGTCCAGGGCGGTGATGGCCCGGTCGAGCGCTTCGTCATCGAGGGAGCCGAATCCTTCGTCGATGAAGATCGCCTCGAGGGCCGCGGCCCCGCTCCGATCCCGGATGGTGTCTGCGAGGCCCAGGGCCAGTGCGAGGGCGGTCAGGAAGCGCTCGCCCCCGGAGAGTGTGCCGGCGGCCCTGCTCTGGCCCGTGTAGGAATCACGTACGAGCAGATCGAGACCGACCTTTCCGCGACCCACCGAGCTCCCCTCGTCCGCCACGAGGGCGTAACGTCCGTCCGAGAGCTGGGCCAGACGCAGGCTTGCACGCTCGACGACTATCCGGAAATACATCCCGAGCACAAAGTGCTTGAAGGGCAGGCGCCTGCCGGGGAGCTCGCCGTTGAGCAGAAGGGCGAGGGAATTGAGTGCGGCGTACCGGAGTTCCAGCTCCGATCGCTCGGTCGTGAGACGCTCGCGCTCGCTCGCTCTCGACTCCAGCCGGCTCCGGTCGGCCTGGGCGGCCTCGAGGGCCGAGGATATTTCGTCGTAGGCCAGGCGGGCGGACCGGGCGCTCTCGGCGAGCGATTCGAGGACCTGCTCATACGTATCGAGCCCCTCGTCGCCGGCGAGCGCGGCCATCTCCGCCCGGGCCGCCGCCAGGGCCTGACCGTGGGCTTCGGCTTCCTTCTCGAGCTCCGCCAGTTCCGAGTCCGGCAGTGCGGAGGCACGCAGTGCGGCCGGGCCGTCAAATCCCGCTTTCTCCAGCGCCGCGGCCTGCTCGAGCAGCAGATCCTCAAGCCGCCGCTCGATGAGGGGAAGCCGCCGGCGGGTCTCGGCGAGCTGGGCCGAGACCCGCTCCCGCCCCTCGCTCCACTCCCGGACTTTCCGCTCGACGGACTCCAGCTCGGCTGCGCCCGCGACTCTGCGATCCCGCGCCGCAGCCAGGCGCACCGCAGGATCATCGCCGCCCGCCTGGGCGAGCAGCGTCGCCTCGGCGGATTCGAGCGACAGCAGCGCCTCGCGGGCTCCGAGCAGGGCCTGGGCCGCCTGGATTCCCTCGACGCGCGCCGCCTCGAGCTGCCGCTCCAGTGCGCCGCTCGTGCCGCGGCGCTCCTCCAATGCCCGGACAAGTTCGGTCGCCTGTCCGAACGCCGACTCACACAGGCCAAGCTCCGAACGGAGCGACTCCAGGTCGGGAAACTGCGGCGAGGCGGCGCGACGATTTTCGTGACGGTCCCGTGCCGCGGCGGCCGCTTCGCGGGCGGCCTCGGCCCTGCCGCGGGCCGCGGCCGCGAGATCACGGGCCCCATCGAAAAGACCGCGAATCCGCTCCGGATCGTCCAGGGACTCCTCTCCCCCGGCGGCGGGCGAGGGATGCTCGGTGGAGCCGCATACGGGACAGGGCTGCCCTTCCACCAGAGCCCGGGCGAGCGCCCGGGCATGGTTCCGCTCCGTCCTGGCCGTCAGGTCCTCGTAGAGCAGACGCATGGCGGAGGCTTCCCCTTCCCGGACTTCCGCCTCCCGCTCCAGGCTCTCAGCCTCCCCCTCGGCCTGTGCGGCCGCACGCGCGAGCGTATCAAGCTCGCTCGCGAGGCGAAGCTGCTCCTGTGCAGCGGCCAGCGCTCCCCTCGCGCGCTCGAGTCCCTGACGCAGGTCGAGCTCTTCTTCGGGGGACACGCGCGACTGGGCATGCGCGACGCGGAGCGAAGTCTCACGCTCCGCCCTGGCCCGCTCGCGAGCCAGGACTTCCCCGAGTTGCGCGCGCGCCACCTCGATTCTCTCCCGGCCCTTCACCACCTGAGCCCACGCGTCGGCGGCCCGCTCCAACTCGCCGATTTCGCGATCCAGGGCGGAGTTAGCTTCCACCCGGCGTCGGGCTTCCCCTTTCAGCGCCGCCATTTCTTCCTGATGACTCTCGATCTCGGCAAGGAGTCCGGCTCTCGCGGCGAGCTCGTCCTGGAGCAGCGCGTGTTCCTTCCGCACGGAATCCAGTTCATCGAGGAGACGCACGAGTGGCCGGGCCGCGCGTGCGGCAGCAATGCGCTCCCGGCGTCTGCGCGCGTTGTCCGCCTCCGCCTCGAGCCCCTCCAGGCGGAACCTCGCCGCGCGGGCCTTCCGGGCCCGCTCGGCCGCGGCCTGCGCGTTCCTCAGGGCGGAGTCGGCCTGGCTGAGCGCTTCCAGGGAATCGTTCCGTCGGGATATCAGTGTCGCACATCGCGTCGTTGACTCTTCGAGGGCGGCCTGATCCTCTTCCGGACTCCGGCCCTCGACCAGCCGGTCGAGCTCCGCGGTGAGGCGCTGCAGCCCGGCGGCCGCGATCCGCGAGCGATCACGCGCGAGCCGCGTCACGGCGTCATGGATCTGCACCGGGAAGAGCTTCTCGAGCACGGTCACCCGCTCCGTCGAATCCATCTCGAGGAAGCGCTGAAATTCCCCCTGCGGGAGGAGGATGATCTTCGAGAATTCGTCGACCGTCAGCCCGATCCCCCGCTGAATGGCGGAGTCGACCTCGGTGATCTTGTCCGCCACGGATTCCCAGCCGCCGGATGCCGGATCGCGGCGCCAGAGCGCGGCTTCGGCCGGCGCCTCGCCGGCTTCCCCTCCCCGCTTCCGTCTGCGGTACGGCGGGATCCGCTGTACGCGGTACTCGCGTTCCGCGAGGCTGAACTCCAGTTCGACCAGCGGCCGTTCGCCCAGCTCGGCGTGGTGGGACCAGAGCTGGCGCTCCAGCCCGGCCCGCGAGCCTGGGGCCTTCCCATACAATGCGTAGGTCATGGCGTCGAAGAGGGTGGTCTTGCCCGAACCCGTCTTGCCCCAGACGAGGAAGAGGGGGCCGAGCCCGTCGAAGTCGACGCTCGTCCTGCGCCGGTAGGCTCCGAAGTTCTCGAGGACGAGTCTATGTGGCCTCACGCTCTGCCTCCGCCAGCAGCTCCATGAAGAGAGCGGTGCTGATCTCGTCGGGCTCCGTGCCGCGCATCTCGGCATTGAAGAGCAGGAAGTCCGCTGCCGCGCTGCCGGCAGATCCCCGATCCGGGAGCTCGCTCCCCGATCCGTCATGGGTCAGCTCGAAGGCTGCCTGGCGCACGGAGAGCAGATACGGAAAGTTGCCCTTCAGGGCGTCGGCCGGATTGACCACGGGCAGGGGGTCGGTCAGGCGGATCTCGACATAGGCCTCTCGCAGATCCGGCCGCGCCCCGATCTGCGAGAGCTCGGCGAAGCTGCCTTCTACCCGGTGCATCGGATGGAGCGGCGAGAAGGGAACCAGATCCGTCTTGAAGCGACCCTGCCCGGTCTCCACGAGGAGGAAGCCGCGGGGCGTGTCGACCTCGCTGAACGAGTAGGCCAGCGGCGAGCCCGCATAGCAGGCCCGCGAACCGACGAACTGATGGCGGTGAAGATGTCCGAGTGCGGCGTAGTCGAAGCTGTCCATGAGTCTCGCATCGACCTGCTCCGCGCTGCCCACAAAGACTCTCTCGGAGGCGCTCGCCGTCCCGCCGGCGGCAAAACAGTGGGCCAGGAGGAGGTTGGCCGACCTCCTGCTCATGCGGGCGGTGATTCTCGCTATTCCCTCTGCGAAAAGCTCGGCCTGCGAACGAAGGACCGGACTCTGCTCCTCTGCCGCCGGAGCCGGACTCTCGGGGTCCCCGCGGGGGCCGGTGGCCCCGCCGGAGGGCTCGGCGCCGAAGCTGCCCGGCGTCAGGAAGGGGAGGGCCCAGATGTCCAGGCTCTCGCCGTCGCGCTCCACGCGGATGGGCTGATCGCACTCCGACGCCCTGGTGCGCAGATGCACGCCGGCCCGCGCGAGGAGGCCCGCACCGAAGGAGAGCCGGGCCGCGGAGTCGTGATTGCCGGGGATCGCCACGATGGCGAGACTCGGATCGCCGGCGACGGCGCGCTCGAGGAAGGAGTTGAACAGGGACAGGGCCTCCGGGGAGGGTATGGAGCGATCGAACAGGTCGCCGGCGAGCAGCAGTGCTGCGGGCCGGCGATCGCGCAGAAGGGCGAGCAGTCCTTCAAGCATGTAGGCTTGATCGGGGAGCAGATCCCGCTCGTGGAGGGTCTTTCCGAGGTGGAGGTCCGCGACGTGTACGACGAGCATGTGGGGAGAGAATAGAGTCGCCGAAGATCCGGGTCAATGACGGTGCGCTCTCCGCGTTCCGGAGTTCAGCGCACCTGGTGCTCCTCCTCCGCGGGCTCGACGATATAGCAGTCTCCGGAATAGTCGATGACGCGCACCCGGGTGCCTCGTGCGAAGGCCTGGGCCGGGTCGGCGGCCTTGACCGGAACCTCCACGAGGGCCGCGGAGGCGGCGATAGTGGCCTGACCGATCAAGCCGGGCGCCACCGGCCGGCTGATTTCGGCCTCCTCGAGGAGAAATTCATCCTGAGGCGGCAGGGCCTGAGAAGACCTCTTCTTCCCGCGGCGGAATCTGAGCCACAGGAAGAGCAGGAGGGCGCCGGCTAGTATGCCAGCCCCGACAATCTGAAGGCGATCCATGTCCGTAGATCAAGTATAGACTACCCGGAGCGGGGCTGTCATTTGGTAGGGGCGCCCGGCTCGAACCTTTTCTGACCGAGGTCGCGCGCTGTCAATCCTCCCCGCACCGCGACCGGGCCGGGAACTCGGGCGCGGGCTGGGTCGAGGGTCAGGCGCTCTCGAGATCGAGCCGGCGGTTTTCTCGAAGTTCGGCAAGCGAAGCCGCAGGCGCGACCAGGGCGGCGCCGAGTTCCTCCCGCCCGATCTCGCTCCTCATTTTCATCAAGTAAACGAAACCGAGGACTCCGGTGACCGTATCGGCGACCGGGCCCGCCCACAACACCCCGTCGAGCCCGTAGAGGCGTGACAGGACGAGCATGGCGGTCATCATGACGAGATTCCGCGAAAGCATGAGGATGCCTGCGGGGAGGGGGCGACCCGTCGACTGAAAGTAACTGGCAGGCACAATTCCCAGGGGGAAAAGCACGAATGCCGTCATGAAAACCCGAAGCGCCCGCGAACCCAAGGCAACGAGCGCAGGATCCGAGGCGAACAGTCGCACGAAGGACTCGGGCGCGAGCATCATGCCCAGTTCGGAGAGCAGAGCCAAGGCGAAGGTCCATGCCAGGACGAGAACGCTGAGCCGGGAAATCCGGCTCCACTTCCCGGCACCGTAATTGAAGCCCCAGAGCGGCTGGGCACCGTTGGTCAGGCCGAACAGCGGAAAGCCGAAGACCATGGCCACCGTATTCACGATGCCGATTACCGCAAGGCCGAGCTCGCCCCCGTAGGGCCGCATCGCATTGTTGGCCACCACCATCACGGCGCAGCCGAGGAGCTGGACCAGAAAGATCGGCGCGCCCACCGCGGCGAGCCGCGCGGCGCTGACCGGTTCCGGGAGAAGGAGCGAAGCCCGGAGCTTCAGGCTGCTGCCCGGAGACTGTACGAGGGCGAGGGTGAGGACGAGGGAAAACGCCTGCGCAGTAGCCAGTGCCGCGCCGGCTCCGCCGAGTCCCCAGTGACAGGCGAAAATGAACAGGGGCGCCAGCACAGCGTTGAGCAGGGTCCCGGAGAGGAGGACGAGGAAGGCGAGGCGCGGTTTGCCCTGGGCCTGGAGGGAGGAGCCGGCCGTCATCGACGCGGCCTGGAGGGGGAATCCCGCGAGCACCCAGAGCAGGTAGGAGCGGGCGCCCGGAAGGATCAAGGGGGTCGCTCCGAAGAGACGGAGCAGCGGATCGACGGCCACCGCACAGAGGAGGGATGCGGCCAGTGCCGCCAGGAAGGCGGTGCCCGTCGCTCTGGACAGGTACTCCTCGGCCTTGGCGTGGTCCCCGCTCCCCAGCGAAAGGGAAGCGAGACTTCGGGCGCCGACCGCGAACAGGAGGCCGATGGCCATGCCGATCATCATGACCGGGAAGGCGGCCGTCACCGCAGCCATACCGTCTATGCCGATGCCCCGACCGATGAAGATGCGGTCTACCAGACCGTACAGGGAGGATACGAGCATGCCGGCGATTGAGGGGATGCTGAACTCGAGCAGGAGTCTGCCGATGGGCCGCGCGCCCATGGCTTCAGGTCTATTCATGATATCCTCGTACGGCGACCTATCCAGCGGGAAAGGACGGACCGGACAAAAAGTCCGCGATCATCCCCGGGTGTCTCACCCCGAACCAACCCGACAGCGTCGACTACGGTGCCGAAAGTACTGCGAGCGGGCGCCGGGGGTCAAGGTTCGCGCTCGACCGGATCCGACTTTGTGATTCAATCGGGGTACCGGCGCGTCGATATTCATAGAAGATCGGGGAAGATCGCGGTCGGGGAGGCTATGATGACCACTGCACGAGAGCCCAAGCTCCCGCTTCACAGCCTGGAAGAAGCGCTCGAGGCCGTTCCCGAAGGTTTCCTCGTCCTGGACCGCAGTCTTACCGTCAAATACTGCAACGCCGCCGGGGCACAGGTGCTGCAGCGTGCGCGCGTCGAATTCCAGGGCCGGCCCTTCTTCGAGTCTTTCTGCGAGTTCAAGGGTTCTGTGCTCGAAGAGAACTTCCACCGCTGCCTCGATGACGGCCTGTCACAGAGCTTCGACGTCTATCTGGGGGTCAGTCCCCACACCGGATGGTACGATGTGGCGCTTTCACCCTATGCGGAGGGTGTGGCGGTCCGCATCACGAAGACGACCGAGCGGCATGAACTCCAGGAGGAGCTCCGCAGGGCCAAGGAAGAGCTGGAGCGCTTTTTCTCGAACGCGCTCGACCTCTTCTGCATCGCGGACACCGAGGGCCATTTCCTCCGCCTCAATCCCCAGTGGGAGAAGGTGCTCGGCTACGCGATCGCTGATCTCGAGGGGAGGCGTTTCATGGATTTCGTCCATCCGGACGATATCCCCGCCACGGAAAATGCCCTTGCCACCCTCGCCGGGGCCTCCGAGATACAGGGTTTCGTCAACCGCTACAAGGCAGCCGACGGAGCGTGGCGCTGGATAGAATGGAACTCCTATCCATCCGGGCCCAGGATCTTCGCCGCCGCGCGGGACATCACCGAACGGATCAGAATGGAGGGGGCGCTCAGGGCTGCGGTGGAAGAGAAGGAGATGCTGCTCAAGGAGCTCAGCCACCGCGTCAAGAACTCCCTGGCCATCATCGCCAGCCTCATCAGCCTCGAGGCCGATCGGCTCGGAGATCCCAGCTGCGCGGCGTGCAGATCGGGCATGGAGCGGCTGCAGACGAGAATCCAGACCATCGGACTGATCTACGAGAAGCTCACCGCCCGTGGCGGCGCGTCGCAGATCGACGCCGCCGAGTACCTCAGGGATCTCATCGGCCTCCTCTCGGAGAATCTGGCCAGCCCGGAGGGCGCGCTGCGGGTGGAGGTCAGCACCGATCACGTGGAGCTGGATGCGAAGCGCGCTGTGGCACTGGGGCTGATCGCGAATGAAGCCGTCACCAACGCCTTCAAGCATGGATTGAAGGGAGGCGAGGGCAGCCTTGAGGTCGGTCTGCACGAGGAGGCGGGAAGGATACGGCTGGTGATCCAGGACAGCGGTCCCGGCTTCCCGGCGGGCTTTGACCCGGAAACCCAGGGGAGCCTGGGGATGGACCTCCTCCGTATGGAGACCTCCGAACTGCGCGGTGCCTGTCGCCTGGTGAACAAGCCCGGCGCCCGGGTCGAGATCGAGTTCCCGCGCTAGATAGTATATTGACAGAGGCGCGACGCAGCGCCTCCGTGTCGGCTGTCAAACTGCCCATCGGACTCTGCGGAGCGCCATATCCCGTTCGATGGAGGCTTTCATGGAATATCGCAGACTCGGCCACGCCGGACTCAAGGTATCCGCCCTTTCCCTGGGCTCCTGGGTCACCTACGGACCCCAGGTCGACGTCGACGCCGCCGTGGCGATGATGAAGGTGGCCTACGACGCTGGAGTCAATTTCTTCGACAATGCGGAATCTTATGCGGCAGGGAGTTCGGAACAGATCATGGGAGCCGCGCTGAAGAAACTGGGGTGGCGGAGGGCTTCCTACGCGGTCTCGACCAAGTTCTTCTGGGGTCTGCACGAGGGCCCGAACGAGAAGAACACGCTGAACCGCAAGTACCTGATGCAGGCGATCGATGGTTCGCTCAAGCGCTTCGGACTCGACTACGTGGACCTCGTCTTCTGCCATCGCCCCGACCGGAACACCCCGATCGAGGAAGTCGTCTGGGCGATGAGCGACATCATCGCGTCGGGCAAGGCCCTCTACTGGGGCACGTCGGAGTGGAGCGCGGAGGAGATCAGGGAGGCATGGGAGATTGCCGATCGCCGCAACCTGCGCAAGCCCCAGATGGAGCAGCCTCAGTACAACATGCTCACACGGGACAAGGTCGAACGGGAGTTCGCCCGACTGTATGAGGGTATTGGACTCGGGCTGACCACGTGGAGCCCCCTGGCCTCGGGAATCCTGTCCGGCAAGTACTCGAAGGGCGTGCCCGCCGGCTCCCGACTCTCCCTGCCGGGCTACGAATGGCTCAAAGAGATGGTCTACCGCCCGGAAAGCATCTCGGCCATCGCGGGGCTCGAACCTTTGGCCAGGGAGGTAGGGGCTTCGCTCTCCCAGCTCGGTATCGCGTGGTGCGCCCGGAATCCTCACGTAAGCACGGTCATCACCGGGGCCAGCCGACCCGAACAGGTCGCGGAGAATCTGAAGGCGCTCGACTTCATCCCGAAACTCACCGGGGAGCTCCTCGATCGCATCGATGCGGTTCTCAAGCCGGCGATGGGCAAAGTGGCGAACTGAGACCGGATCCGCGGCCTGCCGCCCTCCTCCCTTGCCCTTCCCTCGCCGTCGGTCTACGTTCGAGGTATGGATATCGATTTCGGCCCCGCCTGGAAGATTATCGTCCGCGAGCCGCCGTTCTCCGCGACGGCGACGCTCGACTACGCGGCCCGGGAACTGGCCCGCGCCATCGGAAACATCTCCGGGTCGAGAGCGCAGATCGGTGGCGATGGTTCGGGCGCGCGACTGATGATCCTGGACTGCGGATGGACGACGGAACAGCCCGCGAAGGCACCCGGAGCCTATCGCTGGAGAGCGGCACCGGACCGGGTGGAGCTGTTCGGTGATGATCCGGCCTCGCTGCTGCACTGCGTTTTCGACTTCCTGCGCTCCGCCGGCTTCGAGTGGGTGGCGCCGGGAAGGACGGGAGAGCGTGGGCCCGCATCGGCCCGTGTTTCGCTCCGCCGTGACTGCGGATCGCGAAGTCGGGAGCAGCCGGCATGTACGATGATCCTCGGCCACGGCTCGTACATGGACCACTGGGATGAGATGCTCACCTGGGCGGCCAGAAACGGCTATACCTCGGCCTTCTTCCATACGACGGAGGACCCCCTCGCCTTTGGGGCCATCCCCCTCGCCTGCTACGAATCCGCGCGTCGGGACATCGAAGCCCGGGCCAACAAACTGGGACTGAGGCTGGAGCTCGGAGGACATGCCCTGAATGCCCTCCTTCCCCGGAGCCTGTTTCGCGAGAAGCCGGATCTGTTCAGGATGAGTGAGGGACGGAGAACGCCAAGCGGCAATCTCTGCCCCTCCAATCCGGAGGCGCTCGAGACCGCGGCGCAGCACCTTGTGCGATTCGCCCGTGCGCATCCCGAGGTCTCGGTTTTCCATTGCTGGCCCGCGGACGTCCCGGGAGGAGCCTGGTGTTCGTGTCCGGCCTGTCAGGCCCAGCTGCCGGATCCCCGGAGCCAATCGCTGACAACCTACCGCCACCTCGCGACGGCGCTGGCCGCCACACGGCCCGACGCGCGACTGTCGTTCCTTGCGTATCATGACACGGAGGACCTCGACGGGCTGGAGCTTGCGACGCTTCCCCCCACCCTCGATCTGCTCTGGGCGCCGCGCCGTCGATCCTGGGCCTTCGGGCTCGACGACAGGAGCTGCCCGCTGAACCTTGCATCGGCGGCGGCCTTCCGCAGTGCAGCCGCGCGGTGGCGCGGGGCAGGGGGCGGCGCGATCTCGGTCTTCGAGTATTGGGAGGACGGTCTCCTCTTCAAGGGGGCGGTCCCACCCCTGTTCTCGGCCTTGACCGGAGACCTGGCGGTCTACGCGGGCCATGACGGCCCCGCCGCGGCCACCTCCATCGGCATGCTGTTCACAGGGGGACGGATGCCGGAAAGCCCCCGTCCCAATGCCTGGCTGTTGCCTCGCCTCCTGCTCGAACAGAATCCCGGGTCCGCGTGTGAGACCTGGCTGTCGGCGACCTATGGGCCGGCGGCCGCTGCCATGGCGAGCTACTGGAAGGCGCTCGAATCCGCCTGGTCCCTTGTCCTCGACATCGAAGCTTCCGACTGCGAACTCCACATGCCCGCCGGCCACGGTGCGATAGTCGACGACCCTCCAGCCGACTGGGGTGATCCGTGGAAGGCCTCGGCCGAGCGCCTTGACATTCTCAGGGAGCGCTGCGAATCGCTCTTCGACCGCCTGAGAGAGGCAGAGGCCGCCCTCGCCCGCGGCGAGGAAGCGGCGGGCACGGATACTCCCGCCTCGGGCGCCCTGAGCCGGGAGCGCGGCGAGTATGGCATCGTTTCCACACTGCTCGAGCTGAACTGCGCTCGGCTCGCGGTCTATCACGAGCTCGCCTCCGGCGATGGACCTGCCGCCGCGGATCTTGGCCTCCTTGGGCTGGCCACCCTCAGCGCCTTTTCCTCCGCTTTGTCCGCAGTCAGGGACCGGCGGTCCCGCAGGGAACTCAGGTTCAGTGCCTTCGTCAACTACGGGCTCCGGTTCCATGCCATCCGCCGGGCCAACACCCGCAACCCGCTGCGCCGCCTCTTTGATCGCAGCTGGTGTCTCGCCCGGCTCGCCTTCGGGGCTGTCGCGCTTCGCAACGCGTGGAAGAGCCCTCCGCCAGCAGCTGTCGCCGCCGCCTCCTTGTCTGAGTAAATTGGACAGAGAACGTTGCGGTCCGAGCGAGGAGTATGCGATGGAAGCGAACAAGGCTTCGGCCGATCTCTGTTTTGTCCAGCCCAGCGAGGAGCTCCGCAAGCGGCTCAGTCCGGAGCAGTTTGCGGTGCTTGTTCACGCGGCTACGGAGCCGCCATTCAAGAATGCGTATTGGAACGAGCACGGGGAAGGAATCTACGTGGACGCCATCGACGGTCGGGCCCTGTTCAGTTCGAGCCACAAATTCGATTCGGGGACCGGATGGCCGAGTTTCTGGCGGCCGATCGAGGAGTCGGACCTGGTGCTGGTGGAGGATGACAGTCTCGGTATGAGGCGAACCGAAGTGCGGGCCGCGGCCTCCGGAGGCCATCTGGGGCATGTGTTCGAGGACGGGCCGGAACCCAGCGGACTGCGCTTCTGCATCAACTCGGCCTCGCTCCGCTTCATTCCCCGGCATCGCATGGCGTCGGAGGGCTACGCAAGCCTGGAGAGACTGTTCACGCAATGATGACCCGGTCCCAGCGGGACGACACCGTGGCCGGAGCCTGGCGACTGGGTGGCGGCCGCTCCGGGGCCACCTGTCTACCGGCGGTCGATGAAAGCCTCTCTTGCCGGATGACATCGGCGATCTCTCCGGGCGATTGTGTTGCAGCGCTGCCCGCGCTGAGGGTAGTGTTAGGAAGATGATCGAATCCGGCGCCCTCGGCAAGAAGGTCTTTTTCCTCTATCCTCCGCCCGTGCTCACGGAAATCGTGGACGAGCTCGCGCGGAGGGAATTCGAAGTCTACCTCGCGCACGATCACCAGCGGCTCTCACGCGCGCTCGCCAAGAGTCCCGATTCTCTCCTCTTCATCAATATTGACGATGAGCTGGACGAGCCGGGCTGGGTCAGTTACATAGACGGACTCCGCAGCAATGCCGAGACCAAATGCGTGGGCGTCGGCATCCTCACGCTGAACGATCGGCCTCCGGAAGTCAGGCAGACATACCTGATGGACCTGCAGGTCTCCTGCGGATTCATCGTGCTGAAGATCGGCGCCGCCAAGACCACGGAGATTCTCGTCAAGACGCTCGAGGCCAACGAGGCACGCGGCAGGCGCAAGTTCGTGCGCGCGCTCTGCCCCCCGGGCTGGGGTCAGTGCGCTCTGAACCACGAGGGAAGCCAGCTCCGCGCGATGATTTCCGACCTCAGCTCCGCCGGGATGGCGGTAAAGTTCGACGGCGATCTCAGCCTGCGCACCGGGAGCATCCTCAGGGACGTGACGCTCACGGTCAAAGGCTCCCGGCTGACCCTGTCGGGTTTCGTGGCGGCTCAGCGCATGGAAGCGGATGGTTCGAGGATCCATGTGGTCATGTTCGATCCGGCTTCGCTTGACGACACCCGGAAGGAACGCCTGAAATCGCTCGTCTTCAAGGTCAATCAGGGAGTGATGAGCCAGGTTCTGGAACTGGCCTGATCCCGTCCCTTCACGGGAGCGGTCGGCCCCCCGCCGGCCGGCTTCGGAGTAGCGCCCGGCCCGGTCAACGGCCCGAAGCCCGGCGC
>DATJQN010000044.1:0-4266 GCA_035505775.1 Rectinemataceae bacterium
GCAGCCCTGCTCACGGCTCCGGTCCTTGTGCTCGTGGGCATGCGCTATCTCCTGCTCAGAAGGGGGATGGATCGTGCCGCGCGACGGCGCTACCTGCGGCGGACGGCCGTGTTCGGCCTCGCCTCGCTCGTGGTCTGCGCATCTCTCTTCCTGTATCGAGGAGCCCTCGCCCTTCCCGTGCTTTGGGAGCTGCTCGCCTGTCTCCTCGCGGGCGCCCTGATCGCTGGGATACTTCGCCGGGGTTGAAGACCCGGGAACGCGGGGCCGCACCTCTCACCAACTCGGGGCCTCGCGCCGGACGGGGCCGGACCGGGGTCCGGAGTCACCGATGGCACTAGAGCTGTGGAGGCGCAGGAGGCAGGCTGGTCCAGTCCACGAAGCCTTTCCCGGCCCGGTCGGGCTGACAGCGGGGACAGAAGAACGCGTCGTAGCCCAGGACGCCGGCCCTGCGGATCGTCGTACCGCAGCGCGGGCAGGGCTGACCGGCGCGGCCCCGCACACGCATATGGTCACGCACCTTGTCCTCGAGCGGACGTCCGGCCCTGTCGACTTCCTCGACACCCCAGGCGAGCACGCTGCGGATGGCCGCATAGAGCGCCTGCCGCTCGTCCGCGCTCAGCGTGGAACAGGTGGCTTTCGGATGGATCCCCGCCTCGAAGAGAATCTCGTCGGCGTAGGCGTTGCCGATCGCCGAAAGAAGACTCTGGTCCATGACGAAGACCCGGGCCTGGCAGCGCTTCTTCTCGATCAGGCCGGAGAAGAGTTCGAAGGTAAAATCGGGACCCGTGACGTCGACTCCCTGGCTCAGATACCCAGGGATGGCGCTGAAGCTGTCCCGGGGGCAGAGGTAGACTTTGCCCATCTTCTTGTCGTCGCCGTAGTGCAGGATTCTCCCATCGTCGAAGTGGAGGCTGAAGGCCGTGGCCGGAAGCGCCTTCTCTCCGGGTTCGGCGAGTCTGAGCCGTCCGGCGAGCATCAGATGCATGACCAGGTCGAGGCCCTCGGGCGATCCCTCCGTTCCCGACAGGCTCCAGCGGAGAAAGGGGCCATGACGCATGACATCGAGGATAGTCCTGCCGGCCAGGAGCCGGGCGAATTCGCCCCGCATGAGTATCCGCAGCACGACGGGCTCCCTGAGCTCCGCGCTGAGGATTATCCGGCCGCGGACAGCGGGGGCAAGTTCCCGGACGATATGGACCAGATCGGGGAGTTCGGGCATTTCACGCTCCCTCGCCGGAGGGAATGGGGACATCCCCTCCAGAAAGACGGAAAAAGCCGCCCGAAGGCGGCTTTCCTGTACTGGTGCCGGTCTGCGCCGTACCCCGGGCGACCTAGACCAGCTTCGTTACCTTGCCAGCCTTGAGACAGCGGGTGCAGAGCTTGACCGTGCGGATCTTGCCGTTTTCCTTGGTGGTAACCTCGAGAAGGTTGGGTCTCCAAGTCCGCCGTGTGCGGTTCTTCGCGTGGGAGACGTTGTTCCCAAACATGGTACCCTTGCCGCAAATCTCGCAAACTCTCGACATGATTAGGCTCCAATCGGATTAGTGGAGCGCAGTATAGCGAAGCGCCCGGGTCGTGACAAGGGGCGCTGGCCGGCCCGGGGCCCCCGCTATCGGGCCCCGCAGCCATGCTGAGCTCGGGGGGCGGCGACCAGATCCGTTGCGACGCTCGTCCTTCGGGCTCCAAACCGGTCGATCAGGGGACCGCGAGGCATGACCTGCCGGCGCCGCCCTCGCGCAGCGCGCCGAGGATGCGCACGCGCAGTGGGTGGGCGAGGCCCTTGAGGTGTATAAAGTCAGGGATGAGGCTCTCTGGGCCGTCGGCGGGGCCTTTGGGGGCCATGGTGCAAATAGACCTTTGCAAAGCTTTCTTTGCAATCACAAGACGACCATTCTCCGCCACTACCCTCAGATCCCTCTGGACGCGACCCTCCGAAATCCCGGATCACGTGGGGATCATTCGATAAAGAGATGCAAAGTATTATGCTATAACTGTTTATCCGCCGAACATCTGCTGCTGGTACTTTTTGTTCTTGACCATCTTCTTCATCATAAGCTTGGTCTTTTCGAACTTCTTGAGCAAGCGGTTGACCTCGGCTACCGAGGTACCGGAACCGCGCGCGATCCTCGTACGCCGGGCAGGGCCGATAATGAGATGGTTCTGCCGCTCTTTCTTGGTCATCGACAGGAGGATGGCTTCCTCGAACTTCATCCCCTCCCGGTCGATCTTGTCCTCGTCGATCTGGCCGGCAAGACCCGGTATCATCTCGAGCATCGACTTCACCGAACCCATCTTTTTGACGCTGCCGATCTGTTCGAGGTAGTCCTGGAGGGTGAAGGTCTCCTTGGCCATCTTCTCTTCGAGGGCTGCGGCCTCTTTCTGGTCGAAGACCGCCTGGGCCTTCTCCACGAGGCTGACGATATCCCCCATGCCGAGAATGCGGCTGGCAATGCGGTCGGGGTAGAAGGGTTCGAGGCCCTCGGGCTTTTCGCTCGTGCCGATGAACTTGATGGGTTTGCCCGTCACGGTCTTCAGAGAAAGTGCGGCGCCGCCCCGGGCGTCGGAATCGAACTTGGAGAGTATGACGCCCGAGAGGCCGATCTTCTCATCGAAGGTCTTGGCAATGTCGGCTGCGGCCTGACCCGTCATCGAGTCGGCGACAAGGAGGGACTCGACGGGCTTCGCGACGTCGCGGACCTTGGCAAGTTCCTCCATCAGCGCCTCGTCGATCTGGAGACGGCCCGCCGTGTCGATGATCACCGTGTCGAAGAGCTCGCGCTTGGCCTTGTCCAGACCGGCGCGGGCGACCCGCACGGGGTCCTTCCCATCCTCCCGGTATACCTCGACGCCGACCTGGGCCCCGAGTACGGCAAGCTGCTCGATGGCCGCGGGACGCACGAGGTCGCAGGCCACCAGCAGGACTTTGCGTCCTTTGTTCTTGAGATGGAAGGCGAGCTTGGCCGCCGTGGTGGTTTTGCCCGAGCCCTGCAGTCCGAGGAGCAGGATGACGCTCTGCGTGTCGGGTCCGCGCAGCTGGAGGTCCTGCCTCGCGTCCCCGAGGAGGGCCACCATGCGGTCGTTGACTATCTTGACGAACTGCTGCCCCGGATTGACCGAGCGCAGGACCTTCTCGCCCTTGGCCTCCTCGAGGGTGCCGTTGACGAAACGCCGCACTACGCGGAGGTTGACGTCGGCCTCGAGGAGGGCAAGCTTGATCTGCTCGACCGCCTCCTCGACATTCTTCTCGCTTATCGTGGCCTTGCCGCCGAGGGTGCGGACTATATCGCTGAACTTCTCGCTGATCTTCTCAAGCATGGCGGGAGTATGGACTCGAGGGGCGAGCCGAGTCAATTCGGCGGCCCGAGCCCCGGTTGCGGTGCCCCTGTCCCATCAGGGCGGGCTTGGTACGAAGCTAGCTCGACTCGAGGACGAGCGCGAGGGCCCTCCAGGCATTCCCCTCGAGCGCCGCGGCAGCTTCGAGGCATTTCGAGAGTTTCGGCAAAGCCGCTCGCGCCGCCCCTGCTTCCATCCCGGAACCTTCGCTCGCCATACGGCCGATGCTGCCGACTTCCTCCCAGGCGTCGCCAAGAGCCCTGAACTGCCCTGCCAGCTTTCGAAGGGCGGGGCCAGCACTGCCGCCGCAACGATCCCCCGCCTCGAGGAGGAAGGCGGCGAACATGTAGCGAAACAGGCCACCGCCGCTGCCGCCTTTCTCGCTCGCGAAGATGTGGATATTGAAGAGGGTGGCGGCGAGCTCCTCGGCCTTCAGGAGCTCGGGCCAACGAAGGCAGTCGCCGGCGGCCTTCCGCACTCCCGAGACGCCGAGATTCGAGATGGGCGGAGAGAGCATGGAACTGCACTGTCGCCCGAGCGCGATGAGGATGTCGTCGGCCGAGGGCTCGTGAAATCCGGCGAACTCGAAACGCCACCATGCCCTGCCCGGTGGAAAAGGTCGGTGCTTTGAGCCGCGAGCGGCACTCAGCGCCGGAGCCGGCACGGCATGGAGCTCGGCGTCGCGGTCGGCTATCAGGTACTCGCCCCTGTCCTCGTCCTTCCCGCACACGACGACCACGTGCCCCCCGAAGTGGTAGTCCGAGCCGCCGAAATCAAAGTATGGGAGGTAGCCCATGTCGAGCTGGATCATCACCGGATGTCCGGCCTCGAGCTCGCCTTTGAGGCTCCGTTCCGCCGCCGCATCGCTCGAGGAGGTCCTGGGCTCGATTCCCACGCCCATCCTCTGGCAGGCAAGCTCCTCCATGCTCGGTT
>DATJQN010000045.1:0-23472 GCA_035505775.1 Rectinemataceae bacterium
TGGCCTTGAAGACGTTCAGGATGTACGAAACCGGATCCCCGGACAGCAGCGTCTCGTCGCTCATCGGGTGACTCGCCATGAACTGCTTCATACGAAGCAAGTCGATGTCCGGATGGTCCTTGGGGTAGCCCTGCGGCGCCGTCTTGAGGGACTCGCCCCCCAGCTCACCGAAATAGCGCCTGAAGTCCTTGGCTCCGAGGATTTTCCTGAACGGACGCGAGTCCCGGGCCAGCACCGCGCGCATGGCGCCCAGTTCCGCCGGGGAGGGCTCGTACAGTCCTCCGGCCAAGAATGAAGACCCGTCCGGCTCAACATGCAGATAGTAGATCCGTCCGGTCGAGGCCCGGCCGGCCCTGCCGAGCACCGCGCCCATGGCCGTCTTATAGGGCGACTTGTCCTTGGAGAAGCGGACATCGCGGTTGATCCGGAACATGCATTCCTTGGGAGTCACTCCGCCGATATCGTCAACCTGATCGAATCGGTCGATGAGGTCGCCGACCAGTTCGGTGTAGGCTGTTCGCGCCGCTTCGTACTTTGCCCGGTTGGCTTCGAACCAGTCGCGGCTGTTGTGGGTCTTGAGCAGGCGGAGAAAGTCCAGGGTCGACTCAAGTGAGTTGCGCATCATCCTCGAGTAGACTCCCGGCCCTGTGGGTTGTCAAGAGATTGCCCCGGCCGGGCGCCCGCGCAGAGAAACGGGGACGTCGCCAGGAGAGTCAGCTCCGGGGGCTTCGCCGAGCTCGCCGCCGCCGGACTCTCCGCCGTTCAGGAGGCCTTCGTACTCGTCGGCCGTGTTGACGTTCCGGAGCTCCCGCGGGTCGGCCGCCCGAATGAGGCGGTGCGGAAGGTCCTGGATGACCATCAGGCTGTGGCGGCCCGTGATTTTCCGCTTCCGGAGCGTGGACAGGATGGTCGGCTCGTAGATCGCCAGGACCGGTTCGGGCATCCCGGTCTCGGGATTCTCGTAGGCGGTGCAGCAGAACTGCGGGGCCCGCGCGGCGATGAGCCGGGCCAGTGTCTGCTCGGTCACGAAGGGCATGTCGACTGCCACGACAAGCCAGGCGGCTCCGGGCTCGCGCTCAAAGGCGCCGAGCACGCCCTCGAGCGGCCCCACGTCGTCTTCCCGGTCAGGGATGAGCCGCAGGCCGGCGAACTCGGCCGACCCCTGTCCCCTGCGCACGGAGACAAACACCCGTTCCGTCAGGCCTTCCAGCATCGTCACGAGATGGCGCACCTGCGGCTCGCGATGGTACCGGATGAGGCTCTTGTCGATCCCCATCCTGCTGCTCGCGCCGCCCGCGAGCACGACCGAATTGAGCGGAGCTGCCGACATCACTGCCACCACGCCCACTGTAGGATGTCGAAGATGCCGCCAGCAAGGGCTTGGTCGGGCACCAGGTACAGGACCAACGCTACGTTTCGCCGGGCCGCAGCGCCCCCGGCGGCCTTTACGTTCGCCGCTCCGGAATCTATCATGTGTCCTGCGATGAAGCCCGGCCATGGGGCACAGGAGGAGTGATGAAGGCGCTTATCTTATATAGAAGCTATCATGGGAACACCAAGACGGTCGCGGAAGCCATCGGGCAGGAACTCACCGCCATGGGGCATGAGCACATCATCACCGATCTGCGAAAGCGCCTGCCCGACAGCGCGGGCTTCGATCTCGTCTTCATGGGTGCGCCGACGCGGATGGCCCGGGTCACGAGAAGGGCGCTGGCAGCCCTGAAGCAGCTGCAGAAACGGGGCTTCGCGGACAAGCCCCTGGCCCTCTTCGACACCTACGGACCGGTGCCGACCAACAAGGAAGAGCTCGAGAAGGGGAAGAAGTGGCTCTTCCCCGGCGCCGTGGGCATTATGGAACGGGTTGCGCGGCAGAGGGGACTCCATGTCTTCAATACGACCCTCCGCTGCGAAGTCACGGGAATCAACGGCCCCCTGGCCGAGCATGAAGCGGAAAACGCCGCAGCCTTCGCTCGCGCGTTCGTGTCGGCGAACAGGAGATAGCCAGGTTCCGCGGCCTGGCCCCATCCTCCCGCTTCCCTCGAGTGCCGCCGTCAAGACCGAACTCGACGGTTCGGAAAGTTCCTCGGCCGAGGGATGACACGATCCGCGGATCTGTGTATACTCTGTTCCGAGAGAGAACCTTGAGACATCGACATAGTGCACTTTACGGAGATTCGCCCTATTTCGAAATTCCTGAGCACGATGCCCATGGCATCGACCACGCAGAACAGCCCGGTTGTCACCAACTTCCGAACAGATCGTACTGCTCCGGTTGCCCAGAGCTCCCTCACCCTCCCTCCCTCGACTAGTCGAGAGGGGGAAAACGCCCGTCCTGGATGGGCGCAGTTCGAAGCCCCGGCAGCATGCCGGGAGAAGGAAGCCGTAATGGGCAAGAAACTCTATGTCGGAAATCTCAGCTACAACACCTACGAGGCGAGCCTCAGGGAGCATTTCCAGAACTTCGGCCAGATCACCTCGGTGAAGATCATCACCGACCGCGATTCCGGCAACTCCAAGGGTTTTGGCTTTGTCGAGATGGGCTCGGACGCCGAGGCTCAGGCCGCGATCGCCGGCATGAACGGATACGAGCTGGACGGCCGCCAGATCAAGGTCAACGAAGCGATGGACAAGCCCCGCCGCGACAACGACCGCTACTAGCCGGGACCGACAGCCCAGCGCTGTCGATCCAGCCGCGGACGCCGTCCTCGCCGATGCTTTCCGCTCCCTGGCCACATGGGCCCAGGAAGCGTGAAGTGCGGCGCCGGACGGCGTCTTTCGTTTCCGGAGGGGTCGATGATTGAGAACTGGGCCTCCGCGCTGACGGAAGGCCGGCGGGCGGACCTCGCCCGCATCTTCGGGGCGGCCCTCGAACGGGCCGATCCCCTTCGACTCATGTCACGCTGCCTCAGTCTGAAGGGCGAGGAGCTCGTCATCGACAGCGGTGCGACACAGTGGCGCCGCGACCTGCGGGAGTTCCGGCGCATCGTTCTCCTGGGCTTCGGGAAGGCGAGCGCCCGCATGGCCCTCGCCCTTGAGCGCTTGCTCGGCGATCGCATCGAGGGCGGAGTCGTCATCACGAAGCGCGGTCACGGCGAAAGGCTTTCGCGCGTCGAGCTTCTTGAAGCCGCTCACCCGATTCCGGACGCCAGCAGCGAAGGGGCCGCCCGACGCCTGCTTGCAGTCGCACGGGACACGAATGAAAGCGATCTGGTGATCAACTGCATCTCCGGTGGCGGATCGTCCCTTCTCTGCGCGCCGGCTCCAGGGCTGAGCCTGGAAGACAAACGGGAACTCTATACGGCCCTGCTCGCCTCGGGCCTGCCGATAGAGGCCGTCAACTGCGTGCGGAAGCACATCTCCGCCGTGAAAGGCGGACGCCTCGCCGAGGCCCTCTACCCGGCGACGTCGGTGAACCTGATCCTATCGGACGTCATAGGTGACGATCTTTCGTCAATAGCGTCGGGTCCGACCGTCCCCGACCCCAGCACCTGGCAAGATGCCGCTGCCATCCTCGCCGACAGCGGAATGATGGCCGGACTCACACCCGCACTGCGACGGGTCTTCGATGAGGGAACCGCCGGTCTTCGCCCGGAGACATCAAAGCCGGGCGACGCGATCTTCGAGCCCTGCACGAATCTCCTCGTCGGCACCAACAGACTATCCCTGGCCGCGGCCAGCGACGCGGCCGAGCGCCTGGGCTATGCGACACTCGTCCTGACGAGCCGCCTTCAGGGCGAGGCGCGGGAGCTGTCTCGTCTCTTCGTCGCACTGGCCCTCGATATCGAGACGGAGGGCATCCCCCTCTCCGCGCCGGCATGTATCCTCGCGGGGGGAGAGAGCACCGTCACGCTCAGAGGAAAGGGCACTGGCGGACGCAACCAGGAAATGGCCTTGGCTTTCCTCGACGCCGCCAACGACGCCGGACTCGATCTTTCACGCGTCGCCTTCCTTTCGGGGGCGACGGATGGGAATGACGGTCCGACCGACGCCGCGGGGGGCATCGTGGATGCCGCCACGCGCCGCGGCGCCGCCGAAGCCCGGCTGAGAACCAAGACGGCACTGGCCGCCAACGATTCCTACGCGTTCTTGAAAGCGGCTGGCGGCCTCCTCGTTACCGGGCCCACCAATACCAACGTCTGCGACATACAGGTGCTCGTGGTCGGAGCTGACAGTGCTCGAGCGGGGCCCGAGACCTAGGCTGCGTGCCGACGGGCGCTCGGTCCCTTCGAGTCCGGGCGATCAACCCCTATGCCCGCAACTGCACCGACAAAAAAGGCGGCCACACCTTAGTGCGACCGCCATATCGCGCAACCCGGTAGAATACCTCGCCAAAGGCGAGGCTCTACAAACTTTTCCCCGCTCTCCCGGGTTGCCCGACATGCTCGCCCTCTCGCAGTGACAACCAAACAAAAAACGGTCACAGTTTCCTGTGACCGTTTGTCGGGCAACCCGGACTCGAACCGGGGACCCCAAGTCCCCCAGACTTGTACGCTAACCACCTGCGCTATTGCCCGAATGCTTCTTGCGAAAGCGGGTCGACTTTAGCATGCTGCACCGGGCCCGGTCAAGGCTCGGCCCTTCGCGACGCGTGGGCTGGGCCAGTGGTCCGACTCTGAACTTTCTTTCTTTTTCCTGTGTTTCGCGCGCTGCCTCGCACTCTCCTGCCCTCCACGGTTCCGCGTCGTTGCCCAAGAATCGGGGAATCGCTACATTACCTGGATCGGTATCCATGACATGGCCACGACCCAAACAACGCTTTCACTTCGTGATCGCTACTTCCCTGCCCTCGCTCAGCGGAATTTCCGCATCTTCTGGACTGGACAGCTCGTCTCGGTCGTCGGAACCTGGATGCAGAACATCGGGCAGGACTGGCTCGTTCTCGAACTGACCGGTTCGGCAGCCAAGCTCAGCATCGTCACCGCCCTCCAGTTCCTCCCGATGATGCTCTTCTCGCTTTTCGCCGGTCCCTTCATCGACCGCTTTCCTAAGCGGCGTACGCTTATCTTCACCCAGAGCGCACTGGCCCTGCTCGCATTCACCCTTGCGACGCTGACCGCCACCCACCTGATCCGCTACTGGATGGTGCTCGTGCTGGCTTTTCTTCTGGGCATGGTCACCCTGATCGACAACCCCACCCGGCAGTCCTTCGTCATCGAGCTTTCGGGACGGGAGGCGCTCATGAACGCGGTGTCCCTGAACTCCGCCGCCTTCAACACCGCGCGCATCTTCGGTCCGGGCATAGCGGGTCTGCTGATAGAGGCTATCGGCATAGCGCCCTGCTTCTACCTCAACGCACTCTCCTTTCTTGCGGTGATCGGGGCACTCCTCTTCGTGGACACGCCGCCGCGCGCGTTCGCCCGCCCGATGGTCAATGTCCGCGCGGTGCTCGCAAGCACGAGGGATGGTCTGGCCTATATCAGGGACCGGAGCGAGATAGCGCTGCCGCTGATTCTCATGGCCATCGTGTCGACGGTGGTGATCAATTACAACGTGTTCGTGCCCACTTTCGCGAAGCTCTCGCTCGGCCGCACGGCGTCGGGCTATGGCTTTCTCATGACGTCGATGGGGATCGGCTCACTGATCGCCGCCCTCACGCTTGCGGTCAGGAGCGCCGCTGGACCGACCCGGCTCCGGCTCTTCGGCGGCGCCGTGGGGATGTGCGTGACCATCCTCCTGTGCGGGCTTCAGAGGAGCTATCTCCTCTCCTGTCTCCTCCTCGGACTCACGGGGTTCGCGACGATCTCCTTCGCCACTTCGACGAACGCGACCATTCAGCTCGCCTCCGATGACGATCACCGCGGACGCGTGATGAGCGTGTACTCCCTGGTCTTCGGCGGCGTCACGCCGATCGGGGCGCTCTATGCGGGGGCCGTGTCGGAAGTCGCGGGGCCGGCGTTCTGCATGTCCCTGAGCGGGGCCATCGGACTCGCGGCCACAGCGCTGCTGCTCCTCGGTTACCGCCGAAGGCGCCGGGCCTTCACGGCCTGAAGCTCAACGGCAGCCGAACCGCTCGTCGCCCGGCTCCGGGTCGATGCCCGGCCGCGTCAGCGCGAAGTCGTACTTCACCGGATCATCAGGGGCGTAGAGCCTGAAGGCGCGGGTCGCCGCCAGGGCGTTCTTCAGCGTCGCGTAGGGCGAACTGATGAGGCCGAGTCGTTCGGTGCATACTCTCAGCATATGGAGATCGAGGGGCACGACGAGTCGGGACCGATTCACCCGATCCCATCCGCCCGGATCCACCTCGTCGCTTCGGACCATCCACCGCAGGAACAGAAAAAGACGCTTGCAGGCACTGCCCCGCGACGGGCTGGGGAGCAGGTTCTCCCGCAGCGCACCGGACTCCCTTTCCTCTGCTCCCGACCTGGCTCTGAGCGCCGACACGAAAACCACAAGCGCGTCGACGATGTCCTCGCCGCCGGGGTCTCCGCCGACGAAGAGATCCTGCAGGGAGCCGCAGTCCGCCCTCGCGCGTTTGATCGCCCGCATCAGGGCGGTCATGTCATGGGGAAAGCAGAATCGGTACTGGAACGAGGACCAGGCCCCGCGGAGCTCTCGTTCGCTCATCGCGTCCAGGCTTCGGGCGGGTCGGTCGCCGAGGGGCGCGAGGGCGGCCGCGCAGGCTCGCATGATGAGGTCCACCGAGCCGAAGGCCAGGGTGGAGCACACGAGCGCTGCGACCTCCCGATCCTCGGGGTCCGGGTAGCCCCGGACGACGGCGAGGGGATCGCGGCGCAGTCGCTGGCGGACGGCGCAGGTCGAGTAGATTTCCTCGAGGAAGAGGGCGACCGCGGGATCGTAGACTGTCGTCATGGCGGGGAGGCCGCGTCGAGCTCGCGCTGCCTGCGCTGGAGCTCGGGATTCCCGGGGTCGAGCGTCAGGGCCTGCCTGAGATAGAACCGCGCCCTGTTCCAGTCCTTCCGGCGAAAGAGGATGTCGTACATCGCGGCCAGCGCTTCGGGATTGTCCGAGTCCTCGATGAGCGCGGAGCGCAAGAGGGCGAGCGCCGCGTCATCGCTCTTCTGCATCGTGCTCTGGAGGTAGTAGAGGATGGAGCGGAAGGAGGGAGTGCCGCTGGCCGGCAGGAGCCGGGCAATGAGGTCCTGGGCCGTCTTGCTGTTGCCGGTTCCCACGAGGGCCCGTATGTAGGCTTCCGTGGCTGCCTCCGATTCGGGACGTTCCCGGTGCCAGGAATCAGCATAGGCCAGGGACTCCGTCCAGTTCCCCGACTTGCGCATCACTTCCGCCGCAAGACTGCGATCATCGAAACTTCCCAGCGAGAGTGCCCGCTCAAGATAGGTCTCTGCGGCGCCCCACTGATACCTATCCGCCGCGTCGATCGTAAGAAGCCGGGCAGCCTCGAATGCGGCTGCGCTTCGAGCCTCGACCGCGGCAGGGCTCTGTTCGCTTCCGGGGACCGGCGTTGATGGGTCCGCCGGGGCCGTCGTGACCTCGTACGCGTGTGCCGCCAGGCTGTGTGCCTCCGCATAGCCGGAAGCGGGGCCCGCGTACAGAAGACGCGCGGCGGTGACCAGCAGTTCAGGGTCGTCCGGATAGAGGGTCAGTCCCCGCCGTGCCCAGCGCAGGGCTTCGTCCCTGATGCGGAGTCCCTCCGCCGCGAGACTGCGGAGCAGGAGAAAGAGCCGGTTCGAGGCGTCGACCGTGCCGTATGCGTCGAGCAGCGGTACGGCCTGTTGAAAGGACTTGTCGCGGACAAGGAGGTGGGCACGCATGAGCACGAGTCTGTAATCCTGGGGATCATCCGTGAGGGCCCGGGTCACCGGACCCTCGGCCTCGGCGAAGCGCGCGTTTTCATAGAGCGCCTGGCCGTAGCTGCGCGTGAAGGCAGGCACCCCGTCGAGCTCCGTCGCCTTGGGTTGCAGCACGGCGAGGGCCGAGACCGGGCGGCCGAGCGCGAGCAGGGACCTCCCCGTCCCGATGATCGCCGGCCAGACGTCGGGCGCCGCGTAAAGCACCCTCCTGTAGCGGTCGAGAGCCGCGGACCAGTCCAGTCTGCGTTCGGCATCGATCCCCATCGCGAGGTCGGGAAGTATGGAATCCACATGAAGCTGGGCGAAGCGGTCGAAGGCATCCTGGGCCTGGCGCGCCGTCTCCCGCGAACTCGAAACCCACAGGGCGAGCGCCGGGATGAGTTCGCCCAGAGCCGTCCCCACGATCTCGGGGGGAGGCGTCACGGACTGGCCTACTGCCGCGGAGGCGAGGAGGCGCAGGTCCTGGGAGAAGAGGGAACTCGATGGCTGGGGCGCTGAAGTGGCCGGCGCTGAAGTGGCCGGCGCCGTGGAGCCGGCGGCAGCGGAGGCATCCGGCCCCGGTGCCGGGGCGGGGTTCGTCGCCGGAGCGGAGGCCTGACTCGGGGGGATCGATGCTGGAGCCTTCCCGGGCCTGCGGGGGTCGGGATACACGAGAGTCTCGATCCCGTCGATGATCGCTGCGAGGTCGCGGCGATCCTCCGGTCTGAGGCTTGAGACTGCGCCGAGCATGCTGCGGGCCCGCATGAGCGAAGAAGGGGAGCCGAAGGCGATGACCGCCTCGAGCGCGTCCCGTTCGGCCTTGGCCTTTGCGAGAACGCCGGGGGCCGCCGTCTTCAAGGCAGTCCCCTGCGCGGCGGGCGGCGGCGAGACGGCCGGGGCGGCGCCGGTCGACGTGCCTTGGGCGGGACCCGGCGGTCGGGGCGGCGGCGCGGACGAGCAGGAAGTCCCCAGCAGCAGGGACAGCAGCAGCGTCAGGGCGGGAAGGCTGCGGCCCGGTTGGCGAGACCGCGCTCCGCTCATGCGCCCTGCGTCGGACCGCGATGATCGGGACGAGGCCGGTCTTCGCCCTCCCTCTCGGCGCCCCGTCGGGGCCGTCGCCCGGAGCCGGTTCTCCTCGTGTATCCGTAGGCGGCGAAGAGAGCGAGCCCGCCGGCGATCAGGAGGCTGGGCCACCACGACAGGACGAATCGTTTCAGGCTGATCGTGACGAACTTGAAGGAGAAGAGCGAAAAGACCATCCCGAGAAACAGAAAGCTTATCGATGTCGTGGTGAAGCCCGGCCGCATCCGCCGCCACCGGCGCAGGCCCGTCAGGAGACCGGTGGCACCGGAGGCGACCATGATGAGGGGCCAGGCCTCGCGGAGTGTCCAGCCTATGAGATTGGAAAGAATCGAGAGGGCGCCGGTAAGAACGAAGAGGATTCCGCCGAAGAATATATAGTCGGAGGCTCCCTGGACAAGGGCGAAGTATATGAGCGCCCCTCCTGCAGCCATGACGAGCACGGGCCAGAGGCGGTCGCCCACGGGGACCGCTGCAGTCGTATAGAGAAGCAGCCCGATACCCAGCAGGACGGCGGCCAGGGCTGATACGAACAGAATATCCTGTGATTTCGGGTGCTTCTGTCTCATCCGAGTAGATTCTAGCGGAACGGACCGAGCTTGCCAATGGAAAAGCCAGCGTGCTATCATCCCATCATGGAGAGACGGCGAAGCGCTCCCCGCGCTCACCCCGCGGCAATCCTGTTCGTCGCGGCCCTCTCCCTCGGCCCGGCATTCCTGCTCTCCTCCTGCGGCTCCCCCCACGACGTGTTCATAACCGGATCGACGGACGACCGCTCCCAGCTGCGCGAGCTCTTCGGACTCATCGACGCGGACCGCTCCGATCCCATCCAGCGATTCGCCGCCATCCGGCAGATCTCCTCCAAGATGCTCGCCCAGGGTGAATACGGACGGCTCGCGGCCTTCTTGACCGGGCTGGTCGGGGACATCGCCGACCGTGCCGGCCCGCGCGCGGATTCGGGCGCGATGTCCGATTCGCCCGCGCAGAGTGACGTCGGTGTCACAGGACTCGGCGCCGGCTCGCGGCTCCCGGGGGATCCCTACGCCGCCTGGTACCTGTTCACGGCGGCCTACGCCTACGAGCAGCAGGGCTCGGCGCCGATCGCAGCGCTCTATTACGACCGTATCGTCAAGAACTATCCGGACTTGATCGTCGACGGACGCTCGATCCATTTCGAATGCCTGTCGCGTCTGGTCGAGACGGTCAAGGCGCCCGAGCGCCTCATCGAATACTACCAGGACATGATCACACGCTTCCCGGACCGCGTGGACATGGGTCGCATCCTCTTCCTTCTCGGCAAGGAATATGAACGCGTCGGCGACTGGGATCTCGCCATCAAGACCTACGCTAAATTCCTCCCCTACTTCGGCACGACCATCCCCGGTTACCCGGACGCCTTCCAATATGCCCGGAACATCGTGGACTTCTACAACAGCCCCAAGGATTGGGCCTACGAGGATCTCCAGATCCTCGTGGAGAAGATCAAGGCCGCCCTCGCGGCCGACGATCCCGCGCGCCTCCTCACCTACCGGGCCAAGGTCAACTTTTTCGCGGTGGACTGGCACAAGGACGAAGCCGACGTCAACAGCGAGGCACTCTTCGATTTCAGCGAGTTCATGTCGAGCGGTCGGGTATACGCCGCTGACGAGCTCGATCCCGCCTCGAGCTCGCGCGAGGCCTATCTCAAGACCTGGGGCTGGACCGAGCGCATTTCGACCTGGTATCTCTATTTCCGCAAGATCTACTTTCCGGCCGACCCGGAGATCCATGGGCGCTGGGAGTGGGCCGGCATTTACTTCGGGGAGAAGCCCCAATGATTCGGCACTCGTCGCGAGCCCGGCGCCGATCGGCGCGCGTGCCGAGTCTGGTCATCCTATCGCTCAGTCTGGCCGCCCGGGTTTCCGGCGCGCATGCGCAGGACAGCCTGGCCGCACCGCCCGCCGATCCGGCGGCGATCGAGGAGGCTGTCACGTCGCTGCCCACCGTGCCGGGAGATCAGGCTGCAACCACGCAGGGCAGGGTCGGCACGCAGGGGCCAGTTCCCGACGCAGCGAAAGCCGCGGTCGATGACGGTCCCGCGATGCGGCACTTCCCGGCGCAGGGGGAGCCACCCTGGTCGCCGGCCGGTCCGCCCCTCCAGGGCCACGAGGAGGAGGCGTGCTACGGGATCCCGATGCCCTGGGGCGAGCAGAGCTTCGAGACCTTCCGCGCCACCTATCTCAGCCCCGATGGCAAGCGGTGGCTCGAAGCCGTGATGGCCCGCGCCCGCCCCTATCTCAATTACATTTCGGAGAGACTCCGCTATTATGGGCTGCCCGAAGAGCTCGCCTTCCTGCCGGTCGTCGAGTCCGAGTATTCGCCGCTGGCCGTGTCCAGGAGCGGCGCGACGGGACTGTGGCAGTTCATGCGCAACTCCATCGCGGGCTATGGGATTCGCATCGATGACTGGGTGGACGAGCGCCGCGACTTCATGAAGAGCTCGGACGGGGCCCTGCGCAAGCTTGCTGACAATTACGCGACCTTCGGAGACTGGAGCCTCGCCATTGCGGCGTACAACATGGGCGACGGGGCGATCGCGCGGGCGGTCGGCCAGGCCCGGCGGGCGGGAGACGGCGCCCCCGATTTCTGGGACCTTCGGGCACGCGGCCTGCTGAGCTCGGAAACCAGCTCGTACGTGCCCAAGTTCCTGGCCATCGCCTCCATCCTGCGTTACCCCGGACGCAACGGCATGGCGATCGCCTGGGATCCGGTGCCGTCGTGGGAGGCCGTGGAGACCGGCAGACCCGTGGATCTGGCAATTCTCGCCAGAACGGCCGGCCTCGACCTCGGACTGCTCAAGGCGGCGAATCCCGAGCTCCGCTACGGAGTCACGCCCCCGACACCGGGCTACCGGCTCAAGGTGCCGATCGAGGCCGCGGACTCGGTGAAGGCTGTCCTCGACGACAAGAGCCAGGCACTGCTGCGCTACTACCTGCACACGGTGAAATCCGGCGATACGCTCTCCGCGATCTCCCGATCGTACGGAACGCCGATTTCGGCCATCGCCCAGGCCAACCCCTCGCTCAGGGGAGATCTTCTGCGCATCGGGCAAGTGCTGGTCGTTCCGGCGCTCAAGAACGCCCCGCCGCAGACCCCTCCACCTCCACCCGCCGACACGCTGGACTTCTCGGGAAGCTACACGATAGTCCACGGCGATACACTCTGGAGCATCTCACTCAGGTACAACATCCAGCCCGAGCTGCTCGCCGAGAAGAACGGGCTCACGATCGGCAGCGTCATTCACGAAGGCTTGACCCTGCATGTGCCGATAGTTAACTGAACCATGCGCACCCGAACAGGCCGCGAACGGCCAAAGTTACAGTCACGGGGCCTCCACCGATACGGATTCCCGCTCCCAGGAAGGGCACCGGCCCTCCTCCTGCTCCTGACGCTCTGGGCCGCCCAAGCCTCAACGATGGCGCTCTCGGCCCAGAACGGCCCCGCTCTGTCCGGCGCCGGCGACTCGCCCTACTCGGTCGACGCCCGACTCGCCTGGGACAGGCGGGCCCTCCTGCTCAGCGTTTCGCTCGACCTCGTCCGCGCCGGCCTGCGCCTGCCGGAGGGCCGACTCGAAGCCGAGCGCATGATCGACCGGGACCTGCCGGGGCTGGCCAAGGACGCGGTGCTTACGTTGCAGGTCGATTCCTATCGCAGGGTGAGCGACACCATCATGGACGGGACGCTCGATCCCGCGCGCCTGGTCGATCTCGCCGCGGCAGCCACGCGCCTCGATTCCCGGTTCACGCGCGACATGGGCAGGCTCGTCGCGACCTTCGCCTTCCCGCTGGACGCAGTGGGTGCGCTCTACGTACAGCACGGCCAGGCGATCCCTCCGGCGCCGGCGCTCGAATGGCGACCCGGACGAGGCCATTCGGGCATCGTCATCGTGGCCATCGGCGCGCTGCCGGTCCACGGTGAAGCCGTGGAAGACCGGGCCCGGGCCTGTCTTTTCCCCCGCATTTTTGGCGCAGACATGCGGCTCGTGCTGGACCGCGACGGCGTCGATCCGTCGGTGCTGCAGACGGTGGGCGAGGTCGGCTACGCGAGCACCGCGATGGCGACCGCCTCGGGCGGCACAGGTGCCAGTCGCAGCGGCGACGACCCGCTGCTGGTGATGGCGACGGAGCTGTTCGGCACGGCACGTACCGACCTGGTGATCTCGAAGGACGACGCGCTGACAATACTCGGCATACCCGCGAATCGGGACCTGCTCCGTCAGGGCAAGGTGACGATCATACTGGACGCGGATCGCCTGGGCGCCGTACCGACGGCGCGGCAGGCGTCGGCCGCGTCTGCAGACTCGCCCGCTGACGCGGCTTCCGCCGGTCCCGCGGCCGGACCGCAACCGTCCGGACCGCAGAGTCCCTGATCCGACAGGCTCAGTCTCCGAGGATCACCGAAGCGAAGACCTTGGCGTCGCCGATGATATCGGCGAGCTTGGCGCTCTCGTTGGGCTGGTGGGCAGTCTCTTCGAGACGCGCCCAGACGACGCAGTCGTAGCCCGCATTGCGCAGATAGGCGCCCACCGTGCCGCCGCCGATACCGATCGCCTTGGCTTGAACCCCGTACACCTCGCGCACCGCCCTGCTCAGTGCGGTGACGACAGGCGCGTCCGGCTTGGTCGCCTTGGACTCGTTGCGCTGCATGATCTCGCGGCTGATCGTCACCCTGTACTTCGCCTCGACCTCGCGCATCTTCCTGTCCACTTCTGCGAGAACCCTGTCCACCGGATACTCCGGAAGGATGCGCATGTCGAAGTACATGACGTCGTCACCCGGAATGGTGTTGACGTTCGGGACGTTGGCGTCTTTCTTGGTCGGATTGATCGTCGTCCTGTCGGGTTCAAAGAGACGGTCGCGGGCGGTGAAAACCTCCGACTCGAGCGCATGGATGCGGAGCGCGAGATCGCAGGCGGCCAGGAAGGCGTTGGAGCCCTTGTCGGGCATGGAGGCATGGACCTGCTGCCCCTTCGTGACAACCTTGAGCCAGAGGATGTTCTTCTCGGCGACCTCGATCTCCGAGCCGTCGACCGAGCCTCCGTCCGGGATGAGGATGAGATCCTCCTTCCGAAAGAGCCCTGGTATGGTGAGCACGTGCTGTATGCCGTACTTGGAACCGACCTCTTCGTCGGCGACAAACAGGAGCTTGATCGTGCGCTTGGGCACGATCTTGTTCTCGAGGAAGGCCAGGGCGGCGAATACCGATCCGACCAGGCCCTGCTGGTTGTCCTCGACTCCCCGGCCGATCACCTTCCCGTCCTTGACCTGCACCGTGTAGGGATCGCTCGACCAGAGCGCGCGTTCCCCTTCCGGCACGACATCGAGATGGCTCATGATCCACACCCGGCTGTCGTCGGACTCGCCGCGGATCGTGGCGACGATATTGGGGCGCGTACCGCCGCTCACGCGGCTGTCCGGGGCATCGTAGCGCTCGATCTGTCCGATTCCCTTTCGCGCCAGCCAGGCTATCAGGGCCTCGGCCTTCTTCATCTCTCCGTCGCCCCCGGATTCCGGGGCTATGGCGGGTATCGAGGTGAGCAGGGACTCAAGCTCCACGATACCGGCGGTGGATTGATCGAGATACCTGAATACAGTGTCTTTGGCCGACATCCAAGGCTCCTTTCCAGTCAAACGAAGGTTGTGCGATGTAGCGCTGGCCGTAGGTCAGTGCCCATGTTTCCTGTATGCTTCCCAGGTCGTCCGAACCAGAGTCTCAACATCCGACATCCTGGCCTCCCAGCCCAGCAGCTCCCTCGCCAGGGCCGCGGAAGCGTACAGATTGGCGGGATCACCGGGCCGCCGGTCCACGAGTTTGGCGGGGATGGCCCTGCCGGAGATGCGGCGCGCCGTTTCCAGGATCTCGAGCACCGAAAGCCCCTTTTCCGAGCCGAGATTCACGACAAGACTCCGGTCGTTGCGCGAGATCCACTCAAGGGCCGCGGCATGGCCCACGGCGAGATCGCTGACGTGGACGTAGTCGCGCACGCCCGTGCCGTCCGGAGTGGGATAGTCCGTACCGAAGACCTGGAGCTCGGGTCGCAGACCCACGGCCACTTCCATGATCGTCGGGATGAGGTTGGCGGGGTTCTTCTCGAGACCGTGGATCCTCCCCTGCGGATCGTAGCCGGCCGCGTTGAAATAGCGGAGCGCGGCATAGCGCATGCCCTTGAGCCTGTCGTACCAGGAGAGTATCCGCTCGATTTCCAGCTTGGTGAATCCGTAGTAATTCTCGGGCTCGGTCGGATGCTGCTCGTCGATCGGCAGATGGCGCGGCTCCCCGTATACCGCGGCGGAAGAGGAGAAGATGATCTTCCCGATGCCCGTCTCTGCGGCGATGTTGAGTATGTTGACCGTGCCGTTCAGATTCTGCAGGGAGTATTTCTCCGGCTTGAGCATGGATTCCCCGGCGGCCTTGGCGGCGGCGAGGTGAACCAGGGCGTCGAAGCCCGTGGCCATGCAGCCGCGGAGCCTGTCGGCATCGAGGATATCGCCCTCGACGAACTGTTCGCCCTCGAACAGATTCTCGGTGGTTCCGGTGGAGAGATTGTCATAGACGGTGACGCTGTGGCCTCTGTCGAGAAACTCGCGCGCAACGTGGCTGCCGATGTAGCCCGCCCCGCCGACTATGAGAATGTTCACCGGTCACTCCTTCCTACTGCGCGGCGGCTCAATGTCCGGCTCGCGGGTACCCCGCCAGTATACCGATAGACGCGGGGCCGTCCAGAACCCCCCGCCTTTTTGCCGCCACCGGAGGCGCGCTGGAGGCAACACCGGAGGCGCGCCAGCGGCACCGCCAGCGGCGCCGATCGGGGACAGAGCTCCGCCCCTGGCCGCCGGGCACAAAAAAACCGACCCCGGAGGGTCGGCTTCGTGCCGCCGATCAGAATTGAACTGATGACACACGGATTTTCAGTCCGTTGCTCTACCAACTGAGCTACAGCGGCTCGACGGGTTATTCTTATACAGGAAGCGTTACCATGCGTCAAGGGTGGGGGCATTTTGAACGGCGAGGGCTGAAAAAGCCTTGAAATACTATACATACGTATAGTATGCTTTTTATAGGTCGCTCCTGAAGGGGGAAAAGGTGTGCGAGATCCGCGTGGGGACCTCCGGTTACGACTACCCGGAATGGAAAGGCGTGTTCTATCCGGCCGACCTGCCCCGCAGCCAGTATCTCTCCTATTATGCCGCAGCCTTCAGCAGCCTCGAGCTCAATTTCAGCTATTATCGCATGCCTACGGCCGCCCAGCTGGCCTCCCTCATGGAGCGTGCCGGATCCTCCTGCCTTCTTTCGATCAAAGCGCATGAGTCCCTGACCCATTCGGTGGACCTTGCACAGTGGCATTCGGCACTCGCCGAGTTCCGCGCTGCCCTCCTTCCCCTGCTCCGGGCGGAACGCCTGGGTGCCGTCCTCTTCCAGTTCCCCCACTCCTTCGGCTATGAGCCGGAGCGCCGGCGCTACCTCGACAGCCTCCTCAAGGAAACGAACGAGCTGCCCGTCGTCGTGGAATTCCGCAACCACGACTGGTACAACAACCGCGTCTTCGACGCCTTCCGCGAGCGCCGCGTCGCGATGGCCTCGGTGGATCTGCCCAACCTCAGGGGACTGCCGCCCGTCGTCGACCTCGTCACCTCCCCCTTGGCCTATATCCGCTTCCATGGCCGGAACGAGGCAAACTGGTGGGGCTCCGACGCCGCCACGCGCTACGACTACCTCTACGATGAACGCGAGCTCGAACCCTGGGTCGAGCGGGTCAAGGGCATGGCCGGCAAGGTGTCGCGGCTCCTTGCCTACTTCAACAACCACTTCCGGGGCCAGGCTGTCCAGAACGCGCGGAGCTTCATCGCCCTGCTCGAGGAGGCGGGCCTGGCGCCGCAGCAGGCGGGCCTGGCGCCGCAGGCAATGTCTGAGGCGCCGCCGGAGGCAACGCCGGAGGCGACACCGCAGCAGGCAGACCCCGGGGCGCCGCACGGCGCGGATCCCTCATGAACGCGGAAGCGAGCGTCATACACGTCAATGTGATCGGCTTCATGAGCGCGGTGGAGCGGCTCATGGATCCGGCGCTCGAGCGCAGAGCCTTCGTCGTGGCCCACGCGCGCGCCAGCCGCGCCCTCGTGCTCGACGCCTCACGCAATGCGCTCGCGGAGGGCATCGAGCCGGGCATGTATCTCGACTCCGCGCTGCGCCGGGTCCGCGGCCTCCTCGTCGTCGAGCCGGCCTTCGACCGCTATGCCGATGCCAACCTTCTCATCGAGAAGGTCTGCGCGCGCTATGCGCCTCTCCTGGAGAACGACTCGGGCGGCCACTTCTACCTCGACGTGCGCGGCACGAGGCGGCTCTTCGGGGAATACGTGGGAACGGCCGCCCGGATCCGGAACGAGATCGCGTCCACGGTCGGCCTGGAGCCGGCCATCACACTGGCCGCCAACAAGCTCGTGGCCAAGGTGGGCACGCGCAGTCTCCGCCCCGAGGGGCTCGCCCTGATCCGCGAGGGAGACGAGGCGGCATTTCTCGCACCGCAGAACGTCCAGCTCCTCCCCGGCGTCGGCCCCAAGATTCTCCGCCTGCTGGGCGCCGTGGGCATCAGGGAGATCGGCGAGCTGGCCGCGGTGGACGACGCCGAGATCCGCGCCCTCTTCGGTCACGAGGGGCCGGCCCTTCGCGACGGGGCGCGGGGGCTCGACTCCGCTCCGGTGGCGGACGGCAGGCTTCCGGAGCGCCGCATCGTCGAGGAGGCCCGTTTCGAATCCGACGTCATCGACGGCTTCGACATCCGGGCCTGCCTCCTCGACCTCGCGACCCGCGCGGGGCTCAGGCTCAGGCGCGAGGCTCTCGAGGCGCGACAGGCGGCGCTGGAAGTAACCTACACGGATGGAGTGGCTTCGTCGGCCAACGCAGGCGCGAGCTCGGTTTTCTCCTCGGACGCCGATCTCCTCGCCATCGCCGACCGCCTCCTCGTCGCGGCCCATCTGCGCCGGGTGCGCCTGCGTGCCCTGAAGTTCTCGCTCGGCGCCCTGTCGCCCGCCTCGCGCCAGCTCGATCTCTTCGCCCCTCCCGAGCCGGGCAAGGCCGAGCGCTTCCAGGCCGCCGCGGATGCGGCGCGGAAACGCTTCGGGGCCGACAAGCTCAAATTCGGCGCGGCATTCGGACGCTCCGCCTATGCCCGCGTTTAGCCTCCTGCGCTCGCACTCGGCCTACTCCTTCCTCTACGGCCCGCGTTCCATCGAGGATCTCGTGCGCCGCGCCCGCGAGCTCGGCTACGCCCGGCTCGCCCTCACGGACATCAACGGCCTCTACGGAGTGCATCGTTTCATCGAGGCGGCGCGCGATGCCGGCCTCAAACCCATTCTCGGTGCCGAGCTGCGCAGCGGCACCGAGCCATCGGCGCAGCCCATCCCGCCCGCGGACTCCACGTCCGCCGCGCCCGCCAGGGCCGTAGGCCGGGGACCGGTTCGCGGCGCCCCGGCGGCCCGCCTTTCCGCACTCGCCCTGGCGACCAGCCGCGAGGGTTTTGCCAATCTCTGCGAGCTCCTCAGCGAGGGGCGTACCACAGATACCAACGAGTTTGCGCCTTCGATCGCGCGGCTCTCCCGCGGCCTCGTGATCGCGAGCGAGAGCCCCGAGCTCCTCACCGCCCTCGCAGGGCGGGTCGAGCACCTCTATGCCGGGATCGGGCCGCGCTCGGTCGGCGCGGTCGCTGTGGCGCGGCGCCTGGGCCTCCCCCTCCTCGCCCTCGGCGACGCCACCTTCCTCGAACCCGAAGACATTCCCGTGCACCGCGTTTTGCGTTCCATCGCCACGGGCTCCACGATCGGAGGCCTCGAGGAAAGCCGGTGCGCCCCGGCCGACGCCTTCATCATCGACCCCGCCGAGGCCCAGCGCCTCTTCGCCTCCTACCCCGAGGCTCTCGCCGCCAACGCGGAAGTCGCGGCGCTCTGCAGCCTGGACTCGGTCTTCGACGGCTTCATCTTTCCAGCCTACCGCTCGGCCGCCGGCCAGGAGCCGGCGTTTCTGCTCCGCGCCCGGACCTTCGAGGGAGCCGAGCTTCGCTACGGGGAGCTCAGCGATGCCGTGGTCGAGCGCATCGAATATGAGCTCGAACTCATCTGCCGCCGCGGCTTCACGGACTACTTCCTCGCCGTCGCCGACATCGTGGGGCTCGCCTCCCGCACCTGCGGCCGGGGATCGGGCGCCGCGAGCATAGTCTCCTACTGCCTGGGCATCACCAACGTCGATCCCATCCGCCACCGGCTCTACTTCGAGCGCTTTCTCAACGCCGCCCGACCCGATCCGCCCGACATCGACGTCGACTTCGCCTGGGACGAACGGGACGAACTCATCGACCGGGTGATCGAACGCTTCGGAAGGGAAAACTGCGCCCGCGTCGCCAACCACAACTGCTTCCGTCCGCGCTCGGCCTTCAGGGAGACGGCCAAGGCCTACGGGGTGCCGGAGGGCGAGATCGCGAAGATCGAGCGTGCAGCCTTCGACCTGGACGAGCGGCCCGAGGAACTCGATGCCGAACTCTGGCGCGAGATAGGCCGCATCGCCCGCAGGATCGAGGGTCTCCCCCGCGGCCTGGGCATGCATTGCGGCGGCCTCGTCATTACCCCGGATCCCATCCGACGCCATGCGCCCATCGGAGCTTCGGCCGAGGGCTATCCCCTGCTCGCGTGGGAGAAGGAAGGCACGGAGGCGGCGGGGCTCGTCAAGATCGACCTCCTGGGAAACCGCTCGCTCGCGGTCATCAGGGACGCGTTGGCCGATCTCGCCGAACAAGGGACCGTTATCGATCCCTATTCGTGGAACCCGATCGACGACCGAGAAACCCGGGAAATGCTCGCGCGGGGGGACTCGATGGGCGTCTTCTACATCGAGTCTCCCGCGATGCGCCAGCTGCAGAAGAAAACCGGCAAGGGGGACTACGCCCATATCGTCATCCACTCCTCGATCATCCGCCCCGCGGCCAACAAGTTCATCTCAGAATACGTCGAGCGTCTCAAGGGCAAGCCCTGGGCCCCGCTTCATCCCCGGCTTGCCCGGGTCTTCGACGAGACCTACGGCATCCTGTGCTACCAGGAGGACGTCTCCAAGACGGCCGTCGCCCTGGCCGGCTTCGACGAGGCGGAGGCCGACGCCCTCCGCAAGATACTCGCCAAGAAAGCCGGCGAGGCGAAGCTCAAGGTATACGAGGAACGCTTCCGCGCAGGCTGCCGCGAACGCGGCGTGGACGAGGCCACGATCGCCGCCGTCTGGGAGATGATGCTCTCCTTCGACGGCTACTCCTTCTGCAAGCCGCACAGCGCCTCCTACGCCATGGTCTCCTTCCAGTCGGCCTACCTGCGCTTCCACCATCCGGCCGCCTTCATGGCTGCGGTCATCTCCAACGGCGGGGGCTATTACACGGCCCAAGCCTACGTGAGCGAGGCCCGCCGCATGGGACTCGCGGTGTTCGGCCCGGACCTGAACCGGAGCCGCCTCAGGTACCATTCGCGCGGGTCCACGGTCATCGTCGGATTCATGGCGATCTCCCGCCTCTCCCGGGCCGCGATCGACGCCATCCTTTCCGAGCGCGAGCGCGGAGGGGACTTCGCCGATCTCGAGGATCTGTCCCGGCGCCTCACGCTGGGGCGCGAGGAGTGCATCGCCCTCGTCGCCTCGGGCTGCCTCGACGGCATCGCGCAGGGTCTTTCGCGCGAGCAGCAGGCGCGCCGCCTTCTCGGCGGCCGCAGGGAAGAGCGTCGCGGGGCTTCCGAGCAGCGGGAGCTCTTCGCCTCCGCCGCCCTCGCGGACACCCATCCGGCGGCGCGGAGAACGGCCCGGGGCGCGGACCTTTCCGAAACTGCGGCTCGGCGGCGTTCCGAAGCGGAGCGCCGCGCCGAGTACGAGAACCTCGGCTTTCTCCGGGAAGGGCACCCCATCTCGCTCTGGAGTTCGCGCATCCGCGTCGAACGCGGCCTGCGCGGCGCCGAGCTCGAGTCACACCGGGGAAAGTGCGTCAGCCTCATCGGCTGGCCGGTTACGCAGAAGGAGGTCCTGACCAAGGACGCCCTGCCCATGGCCTTCGTGAGCTTCGAGGACGAGACTGCCATCTTCGAGACCGTCCTCTTCCCCGAGCAGCACAAGCGTTTCCGCCCGCTGCTCTTCGAGGCGCGACCCTTCTGGCTCCGCGGTGTCGTCGAGGACGATCAGGGCGCCTTCTATCTGAGGGTCGAGGACATGGAACGGGTCTGAGGCAGGAGGGCCGCGACCATGGCCCGCACGACGCGCACCCGCACCCGCACGAGCCGCGCGCCCGGTACTATTCCCCGATGATCTTCACAAGGACGCGCTTTCTGCGCCGACCGTCGAACTCGCCGTAGAATATCCGCTCCCAGGGACCGAAGTGAAAGCGCCCCTCGGTGATCGCCACGACGACCTCGCGGCCGAAGATCTGGCGCTTGATATGGGCGTCGGCGTTGTCCTCCCCGACGTTGTGGCGATATCCCGAGACCGGTTCGTGCGGGGCCATCTTCTCGAGCCAGTCGAGGAAGTCGGCATGGAGCCCCGACTCGGCGTCGTTGATGAAGACCGAGGCGGTTATGTGCATCGCGTTCACGAGGCAGAGCCCCTCCTTCACGCCGGAGGCGGCGAGCGCCTGCTCCACCCGGTCGGTGATATCGATGAACTCGTAGCGCTTCCTTGTCTCGAACCAGAGTTCCTGGGTGAAAGCCTTCATCGCTCAACCTCCCTTGAAACGCTCGATTGCTTCGGGGCCGACCGCGTAAGCCCGGATTGCCGAACCGCTCAGAGAGGCGGCCGCCCGGGGTGAGAGCAGGATCCGGAAGACCACAGTCAGCAGGACCAGCGCACTTCGCAGGTCGTGCAGGACCGGGGTGAGTACCTCGCGGCTGTCCGGACCGGGAGTCCGGTGTTGCAGAAGACCCAGGAGATCTTGAAGAATGGCCCGGCGCGTACCGGTGTAGAGCGCCGTCCCCAAGAAGATGGCCATCCCGCTGTGCGTGCGGATGCCCGTGCGGCCGGGAGGGACTTCAGCCGGATGCTCGTCCAATGAAAGCGCCAGCTGCAACCCGGGCAGGTCGACCCCGCTGGCAACCGCATTGCCGGGCTCGACCGTGCGGGGGTTGCACTCGATATACACAGGCTCCTGGCCGCTGAACAGATAATCCAGGGTAAGGCCGCCGTGCCAGTTGAGATGGGCGCCCAGCCGGGCCGCATCCTGGCGGGCGAGGGGATGATCCACGCTCTCCCGTCCCGCAGCGCTCGGTCCGATGCCCACCGCCGTCTGCACGCTGGTATGGGCTGCTACAAGCCGGCCATGGTCAAACAGGGCCTGAACCTGGGCATAGCGGCCCTCTGCGGATGCCTGTGCCATTATCGGCTGCCCCGGATACGCCTCGATCAGGTATCGGAACGCGGTCACCGCCTCATTCGCATGCTTGACATGCCGGACGCCCGACCCCGCCGTGCTGAACGGAGTCTTCAGGTAGTAGGGCGGCTGCCACCGAGCCAGCGCGTCCGGCGAATCGACGATGGCCCACCTCGGCTGGGGCAAACCGATGGAATCCAGAAGCTCGGCGAAGGCGACCTTGCTCTGCACGCGGGCAAATGCCTCGGCCGGGGCGAGGGCGACGGCAGCGGCGGGATCGAGCGTGGCCCCTGCAACAGCGAACAGCCACGCCTGCTCGTGGGTCGGAAGCAGGACATCAAAACCTTCCCTGGCGATCAAGCGGTTGACCGCCGCCACATATCCCGCGGAGTCGCTGCCCGAAGGCGGACAGGAGTGAACCCGCCGTGTCCAGCGGCTGAAGCGGCAGATACACAGGGGGTTCGAGTCGGCAATCTCAATCCAGTGCCCCCGGGGACCAAGCACGTTCAGGAACTCACGGGCGGTCAGGCTGGAGCCCTCGGAAAAGAGGATGCGCAGCGGCATGCTACCTCGCGGGGCAACGGTAATCCGGCGTGACCGTAGCCAGTCGCTCGGCGGTATTCAGCAGGACCTGCTCCTGCCAGGGACGACCGACATGGTTCGGCAATGATCGATAAGCCGAGGCGAAGATCGTCAACCGGACGAGTTCTTCCATGCGGAGCGCATCACTTCCTGGCCGGGCGCGTGGCGGGCCGGGCCGGCGCCTTTGGGCCGCCGCCTTGCGCCCCGCTTTTGGCCCGGCTCTGGCTGCCCTTTGAGGCCGGCGCCTTGGCGGGAGGCGCTTTGGCGGGCTGTGCAGCTCGTACCTTTGAGGCCGGCGCCTTCGCGGCCGGTGCTTTGGCGGCCGGCGTAGCCCGTCGCTTTGAGGCTGGCGCCTTGGCGGCCACCATATCCCGTCCCTTTGAGGGAGCAGCCTTGCTGCCCGGCTTTTTGGACTCAGCGGAGACGGAGCTGGAAGCCGAAGCGCGCTGTGGCGCGGCCTCCGCTTCCTTCGTTCCACCGAAATGCTGCTTGAACCCGGCGAGACTCTCCTCGACAGCGCCGACAACCGCATCGCCGGCTGCGCCCGACGGCACGTTGATCATGTTGGCTATGATCTTCGTGCCCCCGGCGACTTCAAAGAAATTGTAGGCGGCTATGATGTCGCGGCTGCCCTTCACCTGGATTGTCAGCACG
>DATJQN010000046.1:0-2041 GCA_035505775.1 Rectinemataceae bacterium
GCAGGCGCGCCGCATACTCCGCCGTCGGCAGGGGACCGGATTCCCTGGCAGGCGAGAGCGGGCCACTCGGCCCACGGGCGGGCGCCGTGTCGGCGGGGAGCACCCGTCGCATTGCGCCCTCCCGGCCACATTCCTTTTACCTCATCACAGGAGGATTGGGCTCATGGAGCTTCACGAAGCCATCGAGAAACGGCGCACCATCCGCATCTTTAGACAGAGGGCGACTGAGGCGCAGCTCCGCAAGCTCCTCGCGATGGGCGCCAAGGCGCCGTCGACGCGCAACAAGCAATCCTGGGAGTTCATCCTGCTCACGGATCAGAGGCGGGTGGACCAGATCGCCGAATTGAAGTACCAGTACAACCGGAAGTTCGCCCCCGGGCCGGGCGAGACCCAGCAGGAGGTCGAGGAGCGGGCGCGCAACCAGCAGAAATGGTTCAAGAATGCCAGCGTCGTCGCCGTCTGCACCCAGGGGGGCGATGTGGCCTCCGCGTGGCTCGCCGTCGAGAACATCTCGCTGGCCGCCGTCGCCGAGGGGTTGGGCAGCGGCATCATCGGCTTCGGCGGGGCGGAGAAGAAGGCCGTCGAGACCCTCCTGGAACTGCCCGCCGGCTACGAGCTGACCTGTATCCTGAAGGTCGGGGTGCCCGAAGGGCCGGTGACGAAGCCGCCGATGCGAGCCGAATTCAGCTGGCTGCATACGAACACCTTCTAATCTCGGATTTTACCACCAAGCAACCAAGGCACCACAAGGCATTGCCATATGAAGGGGTTCGGAGCGGCACACCCGCTCGAGATTTCCCGGGCCAATTCCGGGAGCAGATTAGGATTCCTCCGGGGTTGGACTGAGAAGGTTCTTTGGTGTCTTGGTGCCCTGGTGGTCAACTGCAATGTTTGGGTTGAGGCGTACCTCGATCGATTATCGCCCTCGCCCGCCAAAGAGGGATCCCAGCACGCCACGGATGATTTGTCGGCCGACCTGACTTCCGATAGCGTGCGCCGCGCTCTTGGCGAGCGCACCGAGAAGTTCCTCCGTCTGCGACGTTGGCTGCTTCTTCCCCGGTTCGGCGGCCGCGGCTGTCGCCTGGGTCTGCTCGGCTCGAGCCTTGAGCTTCTCGTATGCGGATTCGCGGTCGAACGCCTTCTCATACGTGCCGTAGAGCACGGACCCCCGGACGACGCCCTTGATCTGTTCGGGCGAAAGCGGGGTCAGGTTGCTCCGCGGCGGCACCACCCAGGCCCGCTCCACCACGGTCGGGGCACCCTTCTCGTCCTGCATCGAGACGAGCGCTTCGCCCACGCCCAACTCCGTGATGGCCTTGCCCGTGTCAAGCCGCGGATTGGCTCGGAACGTATCTGCGGCGGCCTTGACGGCCTTCTGGTCCCGGGGCGTAAATGCCCGGAGGGCGTGCTGGACGCGGTTCCCGAGCTGCCCCAGCACGGGGTCGGGCAAGTCGAGCGGGTTCTGCGTCACGAAGTAGACGCCCACGCCCTTGGAGCGGATGAGGCGCACGACCTGCTCGATCTTGTCCTCCTGGGCCTTCGGCACGTCCTCGAAGAGAAGGTGCGCTTCATCGAAGAAGAAGACGAGCTTTGGCTTGGGCGGATCTCCCACTTCGGGGAGTTTCTCGAACAGTTCCGACAGCAGCCAGAGCAGGAAAGTGGCATAGACCTTCGGAGACTGCATCAGCTTATCGGCAACCAGGATGTTGACCATCCCGCTGCCCTTGGGATCGGCCTGCATGAGGTCGTCAATGTTGAGGGCCGGCTCGCCGAGGAGGGAACCCCCACCCTGCTCCTCGAGCGCGAGGAGATTTCGCTGGATCGCGCCGACGCTGGCCTTGGAGATGTTCCCATATTTCGCCGTGAATGTGGCGGCGCTGTCTCCCACGAACTGGACCATGGCCCGCAGGTCCTTGATGTCGAGGAGCAGGAGGCCATTGTCGTCCGCAACCTTGAAGACGAGGCTCAGGACACTGCTCTGCACCTCGTTCAGATTCAGGATGCGGCCGAGCAGGAGCGGCCCCATCTCCGAAACGGTCGT
>DATJQN010000047.1:0-2830 GCA_035505775.1 Rectinemataceae bacterium
GAACTCAACCTCTGAGGGCTCCGAAGCCCGTCGCGGGGCCGACCCTCTCTCTGTCGACCCGATGACTGCGGTGGAAGGCAGCCTGAGAACTGTCCTGCCCAACCTCGCCCGCGATCGGATCGAGCTCGTCGGCAGGTTCTCGGCGCCGGCCCAGCTTCGGGCAAACCGCGCCCTCTTCTACCAGGGGGACGAGGGCGAGGCGGCCTTCCTGGTCCTTTCCGGGAGAGTGCGTCTCCTGCGTCTCAAGGGAGGTGTGACGACCGCCCTGCGGGATTGCACGGCAGGCTCCTGGTTCGGGCTTGCGGAGACTTCTCTCGACCTGCCCCGCCCCTGTGACGCCCTCGCCGTCGAAGCTTCGGTGCTCCGGCGTATCGGACGATATAATCTGGCCGAGTTGCTCCGTGAAGCCTGGTTCAAGGATCTTGCACTGCATGTCCTTGCCCGCGAGCAATACCTGCTCTACGACCAGCTTGACTCCGCCGGGGCGATCGAACGGGTGGCCCGGGCCCTCGTCTCCCGCTCAGGGGTCGGATTCGCGGAAGGGCCGGACAGCAGGGCGACCCTCCGCATTCCCACAACCCAGGCCGAGCTTGCGGGCATGACGGGTCTTTCCCGCGAGACGGTAAACCGCAGTCTGAGACGTCTTGAATCGCTGGGATTCCTCGAAACCTCGCGCGGCGAGATCCTTGTCTACGACCTTCCCGGGCTGCGAGCCTACGAGGACTAGCCGGTGAACAGCCTCGTCACCACGAGGACCAGCGCCGAGCAGGCCGCGGTGCAGGGGATGGTCAGGAGCCAGGCCCAGATGATGCGGCGGGCGGTGACCCAGCGGACGGCCGCGGCATGCTCGACCGTGCCCACTCCCATGATCGAGCCGGCGATCACGTGGGTCGTGGAGACCGGAATGCCGAAGTGCGCGGTGAGCAGCATCACGATCGAGGAGGAGGTCTCCGCGCAGAAACCCTCCATGGAGTGGATCTTGGTGATGCGCGTGCCCATGGTCCTGACGATGCGCCAGCCTCCGAGCATCGTGCCGACCGCCATGGCCGTGTAGCAGGAGAACACCACCCAGCTGTCCAGCTTGAAGGTGGCGTTGACGCCGCCAGCCAGCAGGGCCAGCGCAATGACGCCCATGGTCTTCTGCGCGTCGTTGGTGCCGTGCGCCACGGCGTACACGGAGGCGGAGACCAGCTGCAGCCGCTTGAACCAGCGGGCGGCCGGAGCCGGCTTGGCCCCGCGGGCCAGAAAGAGCACGATATTGGTGAACACGATGGCACCCAGCCCGCCGAGAACCGGGGCGATCAGGATGAACAGCAGTATCTTCCCGAGCCCCGCCATGATGATGACCTTCAGCCCGGAGGCCGCCACAGCCGCCCCGACGAGCCCGCCTATGAGCGCATGGCTGGAGGAGGTGGGCAGACCGAGGAGCCAGGTGATTATGTTCCACAGAATGGCCCCGAGCAGGGCGGCGACGAGTATGGGCAGGGTGATGTACTCGACTCCGACCACTCCCTTGCCGATCGTGGACGCCACGGCCACCCCGAAGGCAAAGTACCCGACGAAGTTGGCGAGACCGGCGAGCACCACGGCCTGTCCCGGCTTGAGCGTGCGGGTGATGACGATCGTGGAGATCGCGTTGGCGGAGTCGTGAAAGCCGTTGAAGAAGTCGAAGGCGAGGGCCGTCACGATGACGGCCACCATCAAGGTGTGAACCACGGCGTCCGGCCTAGCTCTGCTTGATCATGACCCGCCTGAGCACCTTGGCCGCGGCGTCGATCCGGTTGATGATCTCCTCGAGACCCTCGTAGATTTCCTTGCTTTTGATGACCTCGATCGGGTCCGTGCCTTCCTTGAAGAGATCGCCGATGGCGATGGAGAAGAGGTAGTCGCCGCGGCGCTCGGCCTCCCCGATAGCCTTGGCCTGGGCGGTCATCGAGCCGCGCTTCTTGATGCGCTCGAAGGCCTCGGCAAGCAGCTGGGCACACTCCACGACTATGTCGGTGAAGTCGAGACTGCGCCGCGGCATCCGGAACATCCCGTAGTTCTCCACCTTGTGCGTGAGCGCCTTGACCGCGTCGATGGCGTTGTCCACGTAGGTCGCAATGAGGTGGATATCCTCGCGGTCGAGCGGGGTGATGAAGCTCTCGTCGATAGCCTCGTTGATTCTGGCCTCGATCTTGTCCGCTTCCTTTTCGAGATCTTTCACGGCGACCACGGCCGCGTGCAGCATCTCCCGGGCCCCGGCATCGGACTGGCTGTCCAGCGAGACCGTGAGATCGCGGAGCTTGCGGGAGGCCGTGACGAGGCGGTCGGCGTGCTCGCAGAAGAGGTCGAAGAACTTCGTTTCACGGGGAAGAAGGAGGTCGAGGAGGTTGAAGCGCATGGGTACATCACTCCTGGCCGAAGGACGTGGGCGCCGGCGGTCCTGTCCATGGACGAGGTCGCCGTCCGCAGACGCAAGCCGGATCCGGCGGCGCGGGCGCATTGTATACGGATTGTTAGAGAATCTCAAGAGTTCCGTGAATCTGCGGTTATGAAGCCGTGCCGCTCGCCGACCGCTTGCCGGGCAGCCTCTGGGCGGGCAGTATGGGGCGATGCCAGTGATTCGCATTCTCGAGCTTCGCGCCCCCCTCGCCCCGACCTTGATACAGGGCCCCCCCTGGGTTGAGGGGGAAGCATTGCTCGGCGCCCTGCCGGAGGGAGACGAAGAGCTCTTCCTCTTTGACGAGTCAGGGCTCCTCCGCCAGGATTCCAGCGAAGGCCCCCGCCTGGCCGGTCTCCTGCCCAAGGCGCAGCGCGTCCCGGGGCCGGCGGGGTCCGACCTGCCGGC
>DATJQN010000048.1:0-5162 GCA_035505775.1 Rectinemataceae bacterium
GCCCTCGAGAAGATCCTGGAGTTCGACAAGAATGCCTGCATCGTCATGGTGAGCGCCCTGGGCAAGGAGGATGTGGTCAAAAAGTCCCTCCTCCTGGGCGCCAAGAGCTATATTGTCAAACCCCTGGACCGCAAAAAGGTCCTCGAGCGCATTCTGGCCGTCCTCAAGCGCTAGACGCCCGCGTTTCGACCCGCGCGTCCCTTCGGAGCATACAAAAGCCGCCCTTTCAGGGCGGCTTTTTTCAGCTGGGGCTGACCGTAGGGCTCACTGCTTCGGGAATTTGGCCAGCAGTTCATCGACCTTCGCCCCGTAGCGGTCCGGAGCGGCCTGCTTGGCGAGCGCCAGGTAGGCCTTGGCGTCGTCGAGCCGGTTCTGGGCGTATGCATTGACTCCCAGCGCATAATTGGTTATCGCCGGATCACAGCCGAGCTGGAGAGCCGTCTTGTACCGGAACTCCGCTGCCGAGAAGTCGTTCTTGGCATAGGCGATGAGTCCGAGGTAGTAGGGCGGAACGTAGCTGTCCGCATTCATGTCGCCTGCAGCGGTGAAGGCGCTTGTTGCCGCGTCCCAGTTCTTGTCCGCATAGGCGCGCACCCCGGCCGCAACGAGCTCGGCGAAGGTCTTCCGGCTGTCCAGATAGGCCGCGAGGGCCTTGGTGGCATCGTCCACGCCGTACCAGGTGCCGACAAGCTTGGCGACCGCAGCCTGATTCTCATCCAGGCTTGCGTCCTTCTTCAGTGCTGCGAGCGAGTCCCAGAGCAGGCGGTTGTAGCTCTTGTCGCTGGAGTTGACGAGGAATGAGACCAGCGCCCAGGCCTGGGGGTAGAAAACATCCAGCTCCGAGCGGGCGTCGTCCTGGCCCAGGGTCATGAGTTTGTCCAGCGGCATGAGAAGATTCTTGTCCTTCAGGGTCTTCACCGTCTCCAGCCAGGCCAGGTTCTCGGGGAACGAAAGTTTGCCGTTCTTGTCGTCCCAGGTCGCCGACTCGAACCAGACCGCAAACCCTTCCCGGAGCCAGAGTGGCGGGTTGTCCACGAAGGCCTTCAGATACTGCACCAGCGCCTGATGAGCCAGGCTCGCCGAATAATCAGGCTCCGCCTTGGAGAACACGACGAGTTCGGATCGCTCCGGCGTCGGGTAGTGAAGATAGACGAAATCGTCCTTCGTCTCACCGACGAGCTGGCCAAGATAGGAGTCGAAGCCGGCCTTGTCCTTGAACTCGCGGACGTTCAGCTTGACGGTGAGGCTGTCCGAAGGGAAATGGAAGAAGCCGTCAAAGAGGCCGAAGTAGGCCTCAAGCTGGCGAGAAAGGGCGTCCGAGCGGTCCTGCCCAAGCTCGGAGATCACGGAATAGTGGGCGCTCGCGGTCTGTCCGGTGGCGGCCGGCATCGCAGCCGGCGTCGCGGCGGCAGGGGCCGAAGGCGTGGCGGAAGGGCCCGGGGCGGCAGTCGGCGCCGCAGGCGTGGTGGCCGCGGGCTGGCTGCCGGCCGAAGGCGCCGCCGAAGGCACAGCCGGAGGCACCACCGGAGGCACCGATTGCGCAGCGGCGAAAACTATGGCCAAGCAGGCACATACAAGCAGGATCAGTATCTTTTTCATCGCATCCCCCTGAAAGTGTTCGGGATAATCCTAGTCCCCACGATGGTGGATGTCAAATCGCCAGCTTCGCCCAACGCGGACCAGGGAGTCATCGGCGCGGCGAGAAGCGGTCGATGACGATATTGACCTCCTCGATGAGTATGCCGGTGAAGCGCTCGATGTTCTCGACTATGTACTCCTGCAGGGCATGGGCGTTGGAGGCAAGCCGGGTTCCGAAGGGTACCTCCAGCACGAGGGTGAGCCGGTACCCCTGCGTGTCGGATCGCACCGCCAGCCGCCTGATCCGCACCGTGTCGTCGAACTCGTCGACGCAGTGGATGACCATCTGGGACAGGGCCGCCTCGGATATGGACACCCTCCCCCGTTTCGTGTACTCGGGGCGGACTACGGACTTCTCGTAGATGCGGGGGCGGGTCGGTGCGGCGCCGAAACTCCTCTTCAGGAATACGCGGATCGAGTCGTAGAAGATCGAGGGATAGTTGCGCCTGATCTCCAGGGCCGGGACCGGAATGACGTGCTTGCCCTCGATTTTGCGGGACCGCACGGCCTTGTCGATTTCCTCCCGGCTGGCCACATCTTCGATCCTGATGATCTTCCCCGGATGGGGAATCTGGAGCCGCTCGCATATCTTCCTGACCATCTTGTCGGAGGTACCTATGACGAGGATCTTCCGGAAACGCTCGCGCTGAAGGACCCGCGCCACCTCGTCCCGGTGCGCCTTGTCATGGAAAAGCGCGGTTTTCACCGCTGACATGTACAGCTGCTCCTTCTTTGCCGAGCGTCCGGCAAGGAGGGCTTCGCCGCGGATGAGGAGACCGTCATCTATGATCATGTCGATGCCGTATTTCTGGGCAACCAGCTTGGCTCTGAAGCTCTTGCCGGTGCCGCTTTCGCCCACGAGGGCGTAGACCCGCACGCCCTTGACGAGCCAGAACAGTCCGCTGACGAACGAAAACATGATCGTACAGTATAACGGGCACAGGCCCGAGGAATAGTGCCGCGGGTGAGCCTGTTCGGGCTCGTCTGGCTACGCGGCCCTGGAGCCCGCCCCTGGCAACCCCGCAGGTCGCCCGTGGCGACCCCATACAACCATTTCCCTGCGATCCGGCCCGAGGGCGCGTTTTGAACTAATCCGGCGCGCCCAAAGGCCGATAGGAGAAGTTGAAGGAGTCTCCCCATGCAGCAGGACACTGTCGGGACCTTGATCGGAGCGATGGCGACGGAAATCGCCTGTTTCGAGGCGTACATCGCCTCCCAGCGGGCCTTCAATTCGGCCCTGAGGGACCGGGATTGGGTGGCTCTTCAGACGGCCATGGAGCTCCTCGACGAGATCTCCAGCTCGCTTGCCGAACGGGAGAGCGCCAGGGCGGAGGCCTTCGAGCGGCTCAGGGCCGAACTGAACTGCGAGGCCTCGGGCCTCTATCGTCTGGCCCTGCTGGTCGCGGAGCCGAGTCGGAGCGAACTCACCGACCTGTACCGCCGTCTCAAGATCGCGGCGATGCGTGCCAAGTTCGAGAATGCCTCGGCCAGCGATTTCGCCGCCGGCAACCGGGACCTCCTGCGCGCGGTCCTCGAGGAACTCTTCCCCGAGAAGCGCGGGCGGATCTACGGCCGGTCGGGCAGGACAGTCCAGCCGGGACTGGACTCCCTGGTCCTCAACACGGCCCTCTGAAGGGGCAGGCAACAAGGAGCGCGCGATGCAATCGACCTTCGCGGGCATAGAGATAGGAAAACGCAGTCTCACCGCCCAAAACCAGGGGATGGTCACGATCGGCCACAACCTCGCCAACGCCTCCACCGAGGGCTACTCTCGGCAGCGCGTGGAACTCGGCACGATGGAGCCGCTGTATGCTCCTGATTTGACCCGGGAGGATACGCCCGGCCAGATCGGCCAGGGCGTCGTGGTCACTCGGATCGATCGCGTGAAGGACAATCTCCTCGAGGGGCGCATCGTCGGGGAGTCGAGTCTCGAAGGCTACTGGAACACCCGGGACAAATACGTGCTCATGCTCGAGCAGATCCACAACGAGCCGTCCGACAGCTCGGTCCGGACCCTCATGGACAAGTTCTGGGATTCCTGGCAGGAGCTCTCGCTCAGGCCCGCGGACACCGCGGCCCGCGAGGCCGTCCTTTCCAGGGGCAACGCCCTCACCGAGGGCATCCGGGACCAGTACCGCAGGCTCTCCGACTTCCGCGAGACCGTGGACGGGGACGTGCGCGGCACGGTCGACCAGGTCAACGATTTCACGAGGCAGATCGCCGAGCTCGACAACGAGATCGAGAAGTCCAAGGCGATGGGTGACAACCCCAATGACCTGCTGGACCGCAGGGATCTCCTCGTCGAGAAGCTGGGGCATCTCGTTCCGGTCAGCGTCGACAATCGGGACAAGGACGAATTCATGGTCCATGTCGACGGCATCATCCTCGTGCAGGGCAAGATAGCCAGGCCGCTCGAGATGCGCGGCGCTGACCAGGACGGCTTTGCCTCGCCTGTCTGGAAGGACACGGGGCAGCCCTTCGTCGCGAAGGCCGGACAGCTCGGCGCCCTGCTCGAGCTTCGCGACGGCGATGCCAGAAACGAGATGCAGACCCTCGACACGATGACGCTCACCTTCTCCGACCTCGTGAACGAGACGCACCGTGCCGCCTACGGCCTCAACGGCAAGACCGGGCTCGACTTTTTCAAGGAATGGCCCTTCATCAACAACGTGGCGGGCAACTACGACCGCAACGGCGACGGAGTGTACGACAGCACCTACCTCTACCGCATGACGGGCTCGAACCAGCTGCAGGCCCAGGAGCAGATCGGTCTGGCCGGCACGATCCGACTCTCCTCCGCGACGGGCCAGGTGGACGTTCCCTACAATCCGACGGACACGGTCGCCGATCTGGTCAATCGCATCAATCACGCGGGAGCCGAGGTGACCGCACGGCTGACCCGCGAGGGCAAGCTCGAACTCCGGGCCACCCCTGCGGGAGACCGGCAGAATCCCGACTTCGTCATCCGCCACATCGAGGACACGGGGCAGTTCCTCGTCGGCTACGCCGGCATACTGAAGGCGGCGGGACCGGCGGGTGCCTACGACTGGGGCGTCGCCAACGCCACCGTGGCGCTCCAGGGTCCCGGCGTGGACTACGCCGTCGCGCCCCTCGCCCACCCGGCAGGCTGGATCGCGGTCGCCCCCGAAATCAGTTCCGACATCGGCTCCATCGCGGCCGGCTTCGGGGACAACGGCCGGCCCGCGGCATCGGGCGACGGTTCCGCCGCACTCGCCATCGCCGCCCTCAGGACACAGCCGGTGATGGTCGGCACCGAACGCACCTTCGACGATCACTTCGCCGAGGCGGTGGCCAGCATCGGGCTCGCGGGCGAGCAGGCCCAGCGCGCGATGGACACCCACGACCGCATCGGCAAGCAGCTCCGGGATCTGAGACAGTCGATCTCGGGGGTCAACATGGACGAGGAACTGGCCAACATGATCAAGTTCCAGCACGGCTACGAAGCGGCCGCGAAATTCGTGTCGCACATCGATTCGATGCTCGACATCATCATCAACCGGATG
>DATJQN010000049.1:0-9025 GCA_035505775.1 Rectinemataceae bacterium
TTAAGCGCCGTCGCGCCAAGGGAAGAATCAAGCTCACCGCTTCCGACGAGAAGAAGCCCTACTGAATCACTCTCCCAGGGGAGGCCTTGTTATCCCCGACGCTGGTTTTCCCAAGAGTGAACGCATCCGAAAACGGGCGGAAATCGAGCGCGTGTTCAGCGAAGGCGCCCGTTTTTCCTGCAAGGGTATGAGAGTCCACGTGCTGAGAAGTGCCTTGGCCGGCTGCCGGGCGGTTTTCGTGCCGGTGCGGTCCTATCGGTCTGCGGTCGCGCGCAATCGGGCAAAGCGCCTGCTTCGCGAATGCTGGAGACTGGGCAAGGACCGCCACGGCCCGGGCTACGATGTGGCTGTCGTACTTTTTCCGGGGACAGATAGCCTTGACCAGCGCCGAACTCAGCTTGAGCGGCTGCTGGCCCAGGCCGGAGTACTCTCCGCGTGACGACCAAGCGATTCTTCTCCCTGCCCCTTCTCGCCCTGATCTGGTTCTACAGGACTGTTATCTCACCGCTCAAACCACCGACCTGCCGCTTTTATCCGACCTGTTCCTCCTACGCAGTGGAGGCGATCACGAAATACGGTCCGCTCAAAGGCGGCTGGTTGGCGATTAGGCGAATACTCCGCTGTCATCCACTGAACCCGGGAGGCTTTGATCCAGTACCATGAGCATACTTGATGGAAACCAAGGCGGCGGCGACAAGCGCACCGTCATAGCCGTGATCCTCTCCGTCGTAGTGATCACAATCGGCTTCACTCTACAGGGGATATTCTTCCCGCCACCCAAGCAGGCCGCTCCGGCTCCCCAGCCGACGGAAAGCGCCACGGCAGCCCCCGGCTCGCAGTCTCCGACCGCGACACCGGCGGCCAGCCCTGGTGCGGCAGCCGAGACCATTGTCGCTGCTCCGGCACCCGGGGCCACCGCAACTTCCGCTCCCGCCGCAGCCGCGCCGGCGAAGGTCCAGGCTCCCTTGACCGCGCCCGCTGCGACCACGGGAACGGAAAGCGTTCCGCTGTCCGAGCAGACCTATACGGTCTCCACGAACCTGATCGATGCCGTGTTCACAAACCGGGGCGGCGACCTGATCTCCCTGAAGCTCAAGAAGCACCGGGACAAATCGGGTGCGGTCGATCTCATGGTGCCCGACAGCCAGGGGGCGCGGGGCCTGTCGGTCTCCTTCGGAGGCCCTTCATCGGCGCCGCTCGCGGATTTGATGAATGTCCGAATGCTGGACCCCAAGACCATCGAGTTTTCGCGCACCTATTTGGCCACGGTTCCGGGCAACCCAAACCCGGTGCCGTTCAGCTTCCGCAAGACCTTCACCTTCCGCGATGGCGAGTATCTGTTCGGCATGGCGGTCAGCCTCAAGAACACCGTCAACGAGTATCTGCCGCTCGATCAGGGTGGAGTCGCCTACACCGTCTCTTTTGGACCCCAGATCGGACCGCGACTCGATGAATCCGCCCGCAAGGCCAACTCGGACTATCGCCGTTTCATAAGCCTTGTTGACGGGAAAAAGCGCCAGGAAAAACTCAAGGAAGGCGTGCCCCTCACCGTCAAGGACCAGCCGAGTTGGATCGCCCTCTCCGGAAAGTACTTCACCTTCATCACGGTCCCGGAACTCAACAGTTTTGGCGCGACGCTGACGACCGCTCCGGACAGCGGGATCGTCCAGAGCGACAGGATCGCGATCACGAGGCCGGCCATACGGGCGAGCGAGCAGACCGATGCGTACTACTTCTACTTTGGTCCGAAAACGAGCAGCGAGCTCGCGAAATACAACTACGCCGATCGCAATACCTTCCAGAAGAGCGATCTCAAACTTGACGAGGCCATGGACGGCGCCGGGATGCTCACCTGGCTCGAGAACATCCTCAAGGTGGCGCTGAATCTGTTCTATCAGATCATACCCAATTACGGTGTCGCCATCATCCTCGTCACGATCCTGGTCAAGGCGATCCTGTTCCCGCTTACCCGCAAGGGATCGGTCTCCGCGTCACGCATGCAGGAACTCCAGCCGAAGATGCAGGAGATCCAGGCCAAGTACAAGGGGAACCCCCAGAAGCTTAACCAGGAGCTCGCGGAGTTCTACAAACGCGAGGGATACAACCCCATGTCGGGCTGTCTCCCGCTCCTTATCCAGTTCCCGATTTTCATAGCGATGTACAATCTCTTCAACAACCATTTCGACCTGCGCGGCGCGATGTTCATCCCCGGCTGGATCCCCGACCTCTCGCAGCCCGAAGCGATCTTCAGCTTCCCGACGATCAACCTCGTGATTTGGCATCTCAGCGCCCTTCGGCTCCTCCCGATCATCTATCTGGCCAGTCAGCTCCTCTACGGCAAGTACACGCAGATGATGAGTGCAGGAGGGCAGAGCGCCGCCCAGATGAAGATCATGATGTACGGTATGCCCATTATGTTCTTCTTCATTCTCTACGACGTGCCGTCCGGCCTCCTGATTTACTGGATTGTCTCCAACGTCCTGTCAATAGTTCAGCAGATTGCGATCAACGATATCCTCCGCAAACGCAAGGCAGCGGCTGCTGTCGCGGCGGCGGCCGTGCGGGACTCCCGGCCGAAGATAGCGCCGATGCGCAAGAAGTAGTCGGGGCGGGGGACCGCATCTGCCGTCCCCCCTTGCCCACGCTCATTTGACAACCCTTTCTCAGGAGTAACAATATGGTGCATGAATTCGAAGGGCGAACCGAGAAGGAGGCCATTGACGCGGCGGCGGAGGAACTCGGCCTTGAGCGAGATGGCTTCGACGTGGAAATTCTGGAATCCCTGACGGGAGGCATCTTTAAAAAGGGCAAGGTTCGAATCCGGGTCCATACCCGGGACGAGAGCCCCGCTCCGAGGAAAAGGCCCGCAAGCGGCACGCTCGTTCCCGAGGACGAGTTCGAGTCGAGGGTGCTGGAGTTCACCCAGAAAGTGATCTCCGGCATGGGCTACCAGAGCACGGTGGAGGTGCTCTTCAGGGAAGAGAAGAAGCTCGGCATTCGCATCGAAAGCGAACATGCCTCGATCATCATCGGGAAGAAGGGCAAGAACTTGGACGCCCTCCAGCTTCTGGTCAACGTGTATGCAGGCAGGATGGGGCGCGAGGATACGCGCGTCATCCTGGACTCGGAGAACTACCGAATTCGCCGCGAGGAATCCCTCGTCCGGCTTGCCTACGACACCGCCGAGCAGGTGCGGAGAACCCGACAGTCGGTGCTGCTGGAACCGATGAATCCCTTCGAGCGACGCATCGTGCATACGACACTCAACGACATCGTCGATATCGAGACCAAGAGCGAAGGCGAGGGGCTCTACAAGCAGGTGCGCGTGACTTTCCGCGGGAAGATCTAGCGCCGCAGCATAGGTGTACGAGGAGGCCGCACATGGACCGGCAGGAGAAACTGGCACTGATTTCCAAGTTCGAGTCGGCATACGACATCGTGGCCGAGCTGATCAAGAACCTGTCCCGGGAGGCTCTGCTTTTCGTTCCGCCCATCGCGGATGCCTGGTCCGTCAACGACTTCCTGGTTCACTTTCTCGATGCGGACGCCAATCTCAATCTTCGGATGCGCGGTGCCATCGCCGAGCCGGGGATAGCCGCGCCGGCATGGGATGAGGAGGCATGGCATGCGCGCCTGCACTACGAGCAGCAGGACGGACCAGGCAGCCTGGAGCTTGCTCGCCGCATCAGGGCCTCTCTGGCGACAACCCTGCGCTCGGTGATTGACGAGGACTGGTCTGCCTTTTACTTTGCACACGCCACACGCGGCGCGGTGAGCCTGGAGGACCTGATCGTCACCTACCGCGATCATGTTGCCTTTCACCTGTCGCTGATCAAGCGCAACATCGAAGCCTGGACGGCCCGGGCACGCTGATCCGGCGGCGCCGGGCGGGCATGCGGGCGACGGCTGTGTCCGAGCCTGCGGCTCGGCGCGCTCAGGGTTTTGGAACGACTCCGGCGTCCTGGGCGAGAGCCCGAATCCGCAGATATTCGGTGTTCAACCGGGCGGTTCTGGCATTGAGCCGGGCCAGCCGCTGTGCCAGGAGCCGCGCGAGGAAGATCCCGTAGTGCGGGTTCTCCTTGATCAGGTTCACGAAATCCTGCTTGGAAATCTTGATGAGCACGCAATTGCCCTTGGCGACAACCGTGGCCGAGCGGCGATTGGACAGCAGAAACGCCATCTCGCCCATGAACATGTCGTCGGGGCTCAGGGACGAGATCAGCTTGCCCTTGGAATAAACATAGAGTGTTCCTGAAACGATGTAGTAGAGAAAGTCGGATTCCTCGCCTTCGGAACACACGTACTGCCCATCGGTGAAGCGGGTCTCCTCCACACTTTCGAATATCTTGGGAATGATATTTGACTCGCCATGGCGATGGTACACCTCAAAGCTCACCTCGTTGCCTTTTTCGTTGTAGGCGAGGTTCTTCACGTAGAGGCTGGCCATCTTCACTCCCATGCCATGGAGACCCGGGCTCTCCGGGCTTGCGGCGAGGCGGCTGCGCCAGTCGAAGCCATCCCCCTCGTCGCGGATGGTGAAGCGCGAGCCTTCGGGGTTTATCGTGTAGGAAAAGAACACCTTCTTGCGCTTGATCGACTCGTCGCGATTCTTCTCTCGAATCAGGTCCATGATGTCCCCGTTGTTCTCGAGCCAGGCCGTCTTTTCGTCGAACCCGATCCTGCAGTTGCCATGTTCGATCGCGTTCGTGAGCAGCTCGAGGAGAGCCACATGGAGCTTGTCCTTTTCTTCTTTCACTATGAGGTTGGCATTGTAAAGGTAGTTGGTGATCAGGTTCGTATAGGTCTTGATATCGAGCGGGTCGTTGTCCATCACGAGAGCGCCGGATATCGCCTTGAGCAGGTGCTGCTGAATGCCGCGCTGGAAGAGGATCTGCTTGTTCTGCTTCACGATCCGGAGGAGCCTCGGAAGACTCGAGACGAACTCCCGCCGGCGCAGCACCGCGATGACATTCGCGTCCTGCATCGTTTCCATGAGGCGCTTTTCGTCCGCGTCATCGTGGATGGCGATTATCCCGCCGTAGTGGAGCCAGGGGTCCTCCTTGATCTCATGGAGGATCTTTTCGCAGTCGGCCTTCCTGTCGGAGAAATTAAAGATTTTCATTTCCGGCAATTCGTATTTGAGGAACTCGATGACCGTCGAATGGTCGTCGAAGAAGATGGGCGTGAACTCTCCGCCCGAGCGGGCGCATTCAGTCCGAACGACTTCATTCAGCTTCTCATCGCTCGATACGACCGGTATTTTCCTCATCATGACCTCCGAAGCGCCGAGTGCGGACCCCGCCATATGAGGTTTCGGCTGAAAACCTGCTCTGATTGACTTTTTTTGTGTGCTATGTATCTATGGTATAGCTTCTTAGGCTTCGGGCCCATAGCTCAGTTGGTTAGAGCTGCGGACTCATAATCCGTAGGTCGCTGGTTCAAGTCCAGCTGGGCCCACTTTCAATCAAGTGCATCACCCCTCCTTGGCAAAGTCCCGTGCTCCAGGCAAGGGCCCGGCGGGACTTGAAGCGAAGCGCGCGCGCCGCGGATGCGGCGGAAGCCTGCCAAGGACGGCGGGCGCCAGCGCGCGGAGCCGGTCCGGAGCGAACCAACGGGAGGTTGGATCGCGAAGGGCAAGTCCAGATAAGCCCAGTATCATACCCGCAGTTCGCCCGATGGGGCCTCCATGATCAACTCGGCAGGCAGAGGATGACTCAGGAAGGTCCCCATGGCTTCAGTGAAGCCATAAGCGCCGGTTTGTCCGAACATGAGCAGGTCTCCGCTTTTCAGCTGGGGGAGCAACACTTCACCCAGGCGATCCAACGAAGTGCAGAGGGGCCCGGTCAGGGTGTAGACCAGCTCTCCGCCGTGAAGTCCCGGCGCGCAGGCGGGAAAGGCCTGCCCGGTCAGCAGAGGGCGAAGGAGGTGGTTGATACCTCCCTCCAGGATGGCGAAGCGGGTGCCCCGGCTCTCTTTCAGCCTCAGGACCCGCGTGAGATATGCGCCACTGGGGCCGGCCAGCCATCGTCCCGGTTCGAGCAGCAGTTCCCCGCGGAACCAGGCATTCGCATCAAGAAGCTCGGCAAGGCTCTCGCCGAGCGCCGCGACGTCAAGCTCTGTTTCGTCCGCTGAGTAGGGAATACCGAGCCCCCCGCCGAGGTCAATGAGATCGAGCTCGGCGCCGACCTCGTCCGCCAAAACGCGGGCGATGGAGAGCGCCACGCGATGGTTGGCGGCCAGGCGCAGGGCGTCGCGCTCATTGCTCGCAGCGAACACCTGTAGCCCTTTGACGTTCACCCGAGCCAGCGTGCGGACGTCATTCAGGAACTGCGACAGATTCTCTTCATCCACACCGAAAGCGGAGGGCCCGGCGCCTCCGATGATTCGCGAGCCCTCGCTGACACCCCGCTGCGGATGGACCCGCAGGCTGACTTCTGCCGCCACGGGGTATGACGTACCTCGCGGGGACCGCATCATGAAGTCATCTATCCTTTGGGCATCCTCCAGACCGTCGATCTCGATCCGGGCGCCAAGCCGCAGCGCACACTCGAGCTCCTGCTTCGACTTGCCCGGCCCGGCAAAGAGAATGCGGGAGCCGGGGACCTGCAGCCGCTCGAGGAGGGAGAGCTCACCGATCGAGGCGGCGTCAAAGGAGGCGCCCAGTTCAGCGAATCGACCCACGAGCGCCGGATGGGGATTGGCCTTGATCGCGTAGGCGAGCCGCACCCGAGCCGGGAGGGATTTCTGGAGCAGCCGGAACCGCTCTCCCGCCAGATCGAGGCGATAGACGAAACTGGGAGTGCCATGCAGATCAGCGATCCGTCGCGCGTCATCGGCCGAGAGCGCAAAGAGACTCATCGCAGGGCTTCCTCGAGGCTTGTGGAGGCATCGGTTTTGTTGTCACGGTATTTTACGATGCAGGGAGCGTAGAGAGAGAGTCCAAGCGCCCGAGCATGCTCGCCCCCGGCCGGCCTCGATCCCGGCACGACAACCGCGCCCTCCGGGACCTCGCCTACCATGCTGCCGCCCTTTACCGTATCGAAGATGCGGGTGGCCTGGGTGAGGATCAGGCCGGGCGCAAGCACGGCGCGCGTCCTGACTACTACGCCTTCGAGCACGGCGCAGAGTGCCCCGACGAAGCACTCGTCTTCCACGATCACCGGGCGCGCTCCGATGGGTTCGAGCACGCCGCCGATCTGGACTCCGGCGGACAGATGGACGGAGGCGCCGATCTGCGCGCATGAACCGACGAGCACGTGGCTGTCTACCATGGATCCGGCCCCGACATAGGCTCCGACATTCACGTAGGCGGGCGGCATGACGACGACACCCGGCTCAAGGTGTGCGCCGCGCCGGATCGCGCTCCCTCCTGGCACCAGGCGTACCCGGTCTTCGAGGGCGAGCCGGCGGGGAGGAAAGGCGCTACGGTCGAAGGCGCCTCCGGGCCAGCCTTCCATGGCTTCTGTGGCGGTGGACCGGAAGCCCGCGAGGATGGCGTTCTTGACCCAGGGGTTCGCGGTCCAGACGCCGGCCTCGTTCCGTATGGCAGCGCGGAGCTCGCCGGATTCCAGATAGCCGAGCAGCTCACGATGCGCGTCCGGCAGAGCCGGATCGGCCAGAACGAGATCGATCGGACGCGAATAGAAGTGCGACAAACGCTCAAGAGCGCTGCTCATATCTCCCCCGTGCTGCGAGGCGTCATCTCAGCGCTTTCCCACGCCGAAGGGGGCGAGGAGCTCGGCCAGACGGGCACGCGTGGTCTCGCCGGCCGCCACCAGCGGCAGCCTGACAGCGCCAGAGGCAATGCCGGCGAGCTCCAGGGCAGCCTTTAGCGGTGCAGGATTCGTTTCGAGGAACAGAGCGTCCATTAGGGGGAGGAGGCGATAATGGAGCCTCCGCGCCTCATCCATGCGGCCGGCCATGGCGGCGTCGATGAGAGCCTTGGTCTCGGCAGGAAGCACGTTGCCAACCACGGACACGAGGCCGCGGGCGCCGACGGCGATCGCGGGGAGGGCCAGGGCATCATCCCCGGACAAAAGGGTCTTGCCCTCCGGCAAGGTACGGGCGATCTCCCCGATCTGGGCGAGATTTCCCGAGGACTCCTTGACGGCGACGACCTGGGGAATGGTCCAGAGGCGGGCAAGGTCGCGGGGCGTGAGATTGATTCCGGTCCGTCCGGGCACATTGTAGGCAACGATGGGCAGCTCAGGGGCCGCGTCGGCCACCGCGCGAAAGTGCGCCTCGATGCCGGAGGGCTGGGGTTTGTTGTAATAGGGCACGACGACCAGGAAGGCATCGGCTCCGAGCGCAGCGGCTCGCAGGCTGAAGTCCACGGAACTTGCCGTCGCGTTCGTGCCTGTCCCGACCACGAGCAACATTGAACCGCACTCTTCCCGCGCAGCGCGAATGACCGCGTCGCGTTCCTCCGGCGTCAGGGTGGCTGCCTCACCGGTCGAACCGAGCGCCACGAGGAAATCGGCAGCGCCGTCGCGGATATGCCGGACCAGGCGCCGAAAGCCCGGGAGGTCGAGCTCCGGAGTACCACCTACGGAGGAAATGAAAGGTGTCGCAACCGCGACGCCGAGACCGGCAATCTGTTCGAAAGTCTTCATGGCTCACTCCTTTCGAATGACGGAACAGGATCGGCGCCGCCGGGCGTCGCAAGGGGCGCACCAGAGGTAGCGCCAGAAACGCGACCATAGGCGTCGCCGGCGCCGTCTATTCGATGCGAAAAAGCGGCGCAAGGAGCTCCGAAGCGAGATCGTCGAAGCTGAAGACGCCCCTCCTTCCCTTGATCCAGCGAAGTGCGCGAATGGCCCCTTCCGCGAAGAGCTCACGCGACTTTGCCTCGTGTGAAATGACGATGGTTTCGTGCGCCCCTTCGAGGCGCATCTCGTGGTAGCCGATCTCCGTGCCTGCCCGCAGCGAAGCAATCTGAAGCGGCCGTGCCTGGAGCTGGCGGCTAGGATCACCCACCGGCTGATAGCGCGGGCAGCCCTCGGCCAGGGCGCCGGCAAGAAGCCGG
>DATJQN010000050.1:0-3431 GCA_035505775.1 Rectinemataceae bacterium
CAGGCGGCGCCGGGCATGCGGAAGATGCGATCGATGGGTGCATCCTTCGGGCCGGGAAAGAAGTAGCCGTCGATCATAGCCAGGACGAAGCAGAAGCCGGCGGTTCCGATGAGGTAGCCGCTGTTCTGGAGCGCACGGCTGCCACGCCATTGCAGACCGGAGAAGAGACTTTTGTGCCAGACCAGAGGAAAGACGATGAGGCTGCCGATGAAAGTGAAGAGATAGAGCAATGCCTGCGTGCCGAGCAGGTACCGGACATTGGTGGTTGCCTCGGCGAGTGTCGAGACGCCAAACCAGTGGCGCATCACCGCGAGCTGGGCGAGAACCGCGACAATGGCGAGTCCGCTGAGGGCGAGCAGGGCAAGCAGGGCGAGATGGCCGAGGTGAGGAATGCGGTCCTGTAAAGGTCGCATGTACTGCTGGAAGAGTTGGGGCGTATCCGATTGATATGGAGAATCATTCGACTGCGTTCCGTCGGGAAGATATGAATTCTGCGCCTCGGACTGAATGGGATGCACGGCGATGGGTTCCAACGCTGGCTTGAGCAATGGCGGCTCGGTTTCAAGCAAAGGTTCGGAAGGGTACGCGTCGGCGTTGGAGATGGGGTTCAGGTCGGGAGGCGGCTGCTCGGGCAATTCGTTCATGAAGCTACCGGCTTCCTTGTACGTGCTCTCTTTTGGGGCTCAGAAGGGGGGCGAACGGATGCGTTTTCCGGGATGCCGGTCTTCTTGCGGGGACGTTTCGGCAGTATCTGTGCTTCATCGCTCTCCCAGGGACATTGGGGGACGCGAGACGGGTTTTTCGCTGGGGATGCCCCATTTTTGATCGCCAGCATGGCAGCGGTGTCGTCAACGGGTTCGAGATGGCCATTGTGGGAGCCATAATAGCGCTTGAGAAACTGTCCCGTATATGACTCGGAGATATGAGCGATATGTGCGGGGCGCCCTTCTCCGACAAGCTGGCCGCCGTCTTCGCCGCCCTCGGGGCCGAGGTCGAGGATCCAGTCTGCGTTGCGAATGACATCGAGGTTGTGCTCGATGATGATGATGGTGTTGCCCAGGTCCGTCAGGCGGTGCAGGACCTCGAGGAGTTTGCGGACGTCGTCGAAGTGGAGGCCGGTTGTTGGCTCATCGAGCAGATAGAGGGTGCGGCCTGTCTGGCGTTTGGACAATTCGCGGGCCAGTTTCATCCGCTGGGCTTCGCCGCCGGAGAGCGTGACCGCGCTCTGGCCGAGGTGGATGTAGCCGAGGCCGACATCGACGAGAGTCTGCAATTTCTGGCGAACCGTGGGGACGTCGGCAAGGACGTTGAGCGCGTCTTCGATGGTGAGGTCGAGGATGTCGGCGATGGAGTAGCCGTGGAACTTCACGGCGAGGGTCTCCTGGTTATAACGACGCCCGTTGCACACTTCGCACTGTACATAGACGTCGGGCATGAAGTTCATTTCGATACGACGCTGGCCGTCGCCCTGGCAGGCTTCGCATCGCCCGCCGGTGACGTTGAAGCTGAAGCGGCCCGGCTTGTAGCCGCGCTCGCGAGCTTCGGGAAGCATCGCGAAAAGATCGCGGATCGGCGAGAAGACCTGGGTGTAGGTGGCCGGGTTGGATCGCGGCGTACGGCCGATGGGGGACTGATCGATGCGGATGACTTTGTCGATCTGGTCCTGGCCCGAGAGGTCGTCGTGGACGCCGGGTTCCTCACGTGAACCGTAAAGAGTTTTTGCTAAAGACCTGTAAAGAATGTCGTTAATGAGGGTGCTTTTGCCGCTGCCGCTAACTCCGGTCACGACGGTCATGACGCCAAGAGGCACGCGGATCGTGAGATCCTGGAGGTTGTGTTCGCGCGCGCCGGTGACGGTAAGCCACTTGCCGGTGAGGGAGCGCGGCTCGGCGCGATGGAGAATACCTGTCGCGCCGGAGAGGTACCGGCCGGTGAGGGACTCGGGGCAAGCCATAATCTGCTCGGGCGTTCCCTGGGCGACGACATTGCCTCCCAAGCGGCCCGCCCCGGGGCCAAGATCAAGAACATAGTCGGCGTGGCGGATTGTGTCTTCATCATGCTCGACGACAAGGACGGTGTTGCCGAGGTCGCGGAGCTTTTCGAGGGCCTCGATGAGTCGCTCGTTGTCGCGCTGGTGGAGACCGATGGAGGGCTCGTCGAGAACGTAGAGGACGCCGCGCAGGCGGGAGCCGATCTGCGTGGCGAGACGGATGCGCTGGCCTTCGCCGCCCGAAAGAGTGGCGGCGCTGCGGTCGAGAGAGAGGTAGCTGAGGCCAACGGCGCAGAGGAACTCGAGACGTTCGGCAATCTCGCGGCGGATGCGTTCGGCGATGAGGGCTTCGCGCGCGGTGAATTGCAGATTGATGGCTGCGGAGAGGGCCTTGTTGAGCGGAAGAGCCGTGAAGTCGGCGATGGAGAGACCACCGATCTTGACGGCGAGAGACTCGGGGCGAAGGCGCTTGCCACGGCAGACCGGGCAGGGTGTCGCGGACATGAAGCTCATCATGTACTCGCGGTAGCCTTCGCTGCGGGCTTCTTCGACGGAGTCGCGCAGATAGGCAAGGATGCCGTGGAAGCCGGTACGCGGGGCTTCGCCTTTGGGCGGCCCGTAGACGAGGATGTGCTGCTGCTTGGGGGGAAGATCTTCGAAAGGGGTCTTCAGGTCGATCTTGTAGCGGTCGGCCGCGAGCTGGACCAGTTTGAGGAGATATTGCGAGGCCGAACCCGGACCGAGGCCGCCGTCGAGGAGGGGCTTGGACCAGTCGGTGATGACCTTGGCGGGATCGAAGTCGTAGAGCGAACCGAGGCCGTGGCACTCAGGACAGGCGCCGAAAGTGGAGTTGAAGGAGAAGCTGCGGGGCTCGAGCTTGGGGACATCGAGGCCGCAGTCGGGGCAGGCCATCGAGGAGGAAAAGAGCTGCTCGTCGGGCTTTTCGCCGGAAGCGCGGGCAACAGAGACGAGGACCAGGCCGTTGGCAAGCTGGAGAGCCTTGGAGACGGCAGCTTCGAGGCGTTTCTCGACGGAGGGCTTGGCGCTGCTTTTGGTTCCCTCCCGAGTCTCAAAGTCGAGACCGGGGGCACCCAGCGCCTTGGCAGAAGAGGCGGTTTCGGAGGACTTGAGGATGACCCGGTCGACGATGGCTTCGATGGTGTGGTTCTTGCGCTTGTCGAGGGATGGCGGCTCGGAGAGATCGACGATTTCGCCGTCGACGCGGGCGCGGAAGCCTTGCTGGTCCAACTCATCGAGGAGGTCTTTGAACTCGCCTTTGCGGCCGCGGACGACGGGAGCCATGATGGTGACGCGCTCGCCGGTGCCGAGATTAAGGATGCGCTGGACGATCTGATCGGCGGTTTGGCGGGCGATGGGACTGCCACAATTGGGGCAGTGGGGTGTGCCGACCGACGCGTAGAGGAGACGGAGGTAGTCGTAG
>DATJQN010000051.1:0-8065 GCA_035505775.1 Rectinemataceae bacterium
TGCCGTCGAGAATGGCCTCGGATATTTCCTTGGTGAGATACTGTCCGAACAGTACCTTGATTCTCTCCCGCTCCGCCAAGCCGCGCAGCATGTCGTTGAAACCCAGCGTGAGCTCTCCGAGTTCATTGGTGGTGAGGGCCGGAGTGAGGGCCGCGAGATCGCCTTCTCTCGCCCGGCTCATGTTCGCACGAAGGGATTGGACCGGCAGGACGATGTCGGCGGCGGTCCAGCGTGCGATGAAAAAGACATATACGAGGAGTATCGAAAGGCCCAGTACGAGTCCTGATACCGTGCGGGCCACGTCGAGCGGTCCCATGAAATAGACAGGCAGGCGGCTGGGGTCCAGGAAGGGGAGCTGCGCGCCGCCCGGACTCTGGAGGTCGAAATCTGCTTGCCGTGGCGCATCGGCGCCGAAGAGGAGCTGCAGCTGGTCGGGACTAAGGCTGGAAAGGGTTCCGGCGAACGATATGCTCGTCCCAACAAAAAGCCCGATCACCAGGATAGGCAACACCGTGGACAAGGACACCAGCAGGAAGAGATCGCCGCGCACCCTGGTGCGGTGTCCGCCCGGCATCCGGGTGGACAGTTCTTCCCGCGAGAAAAGGCGCGGAAGATAGAGAATCTGCAGTCGATGACGCTGCCAGAGGAAGGTGAACAGGGAGGAGAGGGCAAGCGAGACCGCCTCGATGGGCAGCATCATCGCATCCCGGTATCCGGCAGCGCCGATGCAGAGACGGAGGACTCCCAGCGGCAGGACGAATGCGGGAACGGCAAGCGCGAGTACGCCCGGCGAACGTCCCGCGCGTCTGCGTGCCCGTTCGATGAGCTCTCCCGGTATCGGCCGGCCGCGTCGCGCCCGGGCAAAGAAGCGAAGGAGCGGCGCATGGTAGGCGTAGGAGCTTCCGAGTCCCAGGATGACCGCCAGCGCCGCCAGATCGAGCGAGGCGCGCTGCCCCGCGGAGGAGATGTCCACGAGGGCGAGAGTGGCGCCGTGGGGGCTTCGCATGAGCTGCTCGTGACGCTCGGCGAAATCCAGCACCGCCCTGGCATCGGTCTGAAAGTCGCGTTTCACCTCGTCGACGACGACAAAGTAGAAGCCGAAGAACAGCGAAAGCATGAGGTAGAGCAAGAGGCCGGGCACGACGACGCCGAGGATGCGGAATCTCGGGATCTCATTGGACCTGCTTCCGTGTCTCATCGTGAACACAGAGTACCCTTCGATCCGCATCGAGGCAACGGCGAATCCCGCGGTCCTTGGCGCTGACCGAGCCTTGGGAGTATGATTGATCGGATATGGCCGACGGCAAGCCTCTGATCGTCCAGAGCGATCTCACTCTCCTCCTCGACGTTCATGACGCGTCCTTCGAGGAGGCCCGTGAGTCCATCGGTTCCTTCGCGGCCCTGGAGAAGAGCCCCGAGCATCTCCACACCTACCGCGTGACACCCCTGTCGCTCTGGAACGCCGCAAGCGCCGGACTGGGCAGCGAGGACGTGGAGTCCGTGCTGGAACGCTTCAGCCGCTATGACGTGCCCCGCGACGTCGCCTTCATAGTGCGAGACACCATGTCCCGCTTCGGCAGGCTCGTGCTGCGTTCGGAAGATGGAGATGGAAGCGGACTGCTCCTCGGCTGCGATGATCCCGATATCGAGCGCGAGATCGCCACATCCAAGAAGCTGGCAAAATGGCTCGCACCGGTTCCCGGCGGTTTTTCGGTCCGGCTGACGGACCGGGGCACGGTGAAGCGCGAGCTGCTCAAGCTGGGCTGGCCCGTGAAGGACGAGGCGCCGCTCGCCCCGGGCGATCCGCTCGAGCTGCACCTCCTTCCGACTCGAAGATCGGGCGGAGGCTTCGCGCTTCGTCCCTATCAGCTGGACGCCCTCTACGCCTTTCTCGGTGGCGGCAAGCCCGGCGCGGGCTACGGGGCGGTGGTCCTGCCCTGCGGAGCGGGCAAGACCATCGTGGGAATGGCGGCCATGGAGGCGATCGGGCGGAAGACGCTGATCGTCACGACCAACGTCGCAGCCGTGCATCAGTGGATGGACGAGCTCCGGGACAAGACGGACCTGGGCGACGACGCGATCGGCGAGTACACCGGAGCGGAGAAGACCGTCCGGCCGGTGACGGTGACGACCTACCAGATCCTCACCTGGCGGCCGGACAAGAACGCCGAGTTTCCCCACTTCGACCTTTTCCGACGGGAGAAATGGGGCCTCATCATCTATGACGAAGTGCACCTGCTGCCGGCGCCGGTCTTCAGGGTTGTCGCCGAAATTCAGGCCGTCCGTCGGCTCGGGCTGACGGCGACCCTCGTCCGCGAGGACGGCCGGGAGGAGGACGTATTCAGCCTCATTGGGCCCAAGCGCTACGACGTTCCCTGGAAGGACCTCGAGCGCAAAGGCTTCATCGCGGAGGCGTACTGTCGCGAGATCCGCATACCCCTGCCCGAGCAGGAACACGTGCGCTACGTCGTGGCCGAGCAGCGGGAGAAGCATCGACTCGCCGCGGAAAACGGGGCCAAGTACGAAGTTGTGCGGGAGCTCGTTCAGAACCATCCGGACGAGCCGGTGCTGGTGATCGGCCAGTTCCTGGACCAGCTCGGCACGATAGCCGAGGAACTCGGCGCGCCGCTGATCACGGGAAGGACGCCGAATCCCGAGCGAGAAAGGATCTACGGAGATTTCCGGATGGGACGGGTGCGCGTCATCGTCGTTTCCAAGGTGGCCAATTTCGCCATCGATCTGCCCGACGCCTCGGTGGCAGTGCAGGTCTCCGGCTCCTTCGGATCGAGGCAGGAGGAAGCCCAGCGGCTCGGGAGGATATTGAGACCTAAATCGCGCAACTCGTACTTCTATTCCCTGGTATCGCGCTATACGGTCGAGGAGGAATATGCGGCGAACCGCCGGAAGTTCCTGACCGAACAGGGCTACCGCTACCACATCGAGGCCTGGGAATGACCGAGCCGAGCGGCGGCGACCCTGACCTCAGGTCCGGCCCCCGGGCCGGCCGCTCCTCCGAACTTCGACCCGGGCTCGTGCCCGGTCCCGGCCCCGAGACATGGACCGATGCCCTGCTGACCTCCGGTTCGGAGGCTCTGCTCAATGCCGTCCGCAACTACATCGGGCCCGTTCGCACGCCCTATGACAAGCATGACCTGGTTCGCAGGCTGGAGTCCTTCGTCAAAAGGAAAGAGAGCCAGGATTCCCTCGTCGCGCTGCTGGACCCGATTGACGCGCGCATTGTCGGCACCTCTCTGCTCCTTGGCCCGGCCGCTGAACATGAGCTCAAGGACCTGTTCGTCGGGGAGATAGCCCTGTTCGACCTCGGCGTCCGGATCGCGAACCTCTATGACAGGCTCATCCTCTTCAGATACGCGACGGGCGAGAAGCGCCTCGTGGCCGTCAATCCGCTGCTTGCGGGACGGCTTGCGATGACGGTTCTCGATCCCGGGCTGTTGTTCTCGGATCGGGGGATGGGCGAGGCCCCAGCCGGAGCGGCGGATGAGGCGGTGCCGCAGGTCAGGCCCGGAGGGGCCTGCGACGCGCGGCATGTGGTGGCCTTCTTCTCGTTCTTGTTCCATTTCCCCGGGGCGCTCAGGAAAGGCGGCGGTCTCACCAAGCGGGCCACCGAACAGCTGAACGCCCTGTTTGCGGACACAGGACTCGAGTCCCGGCTGCCCGAGCTGGCGAGGGCGCTCTCGGCGGCAGGGCTCCTGGTCAGCGACGGCGAGAATCGCGTGCCCGACCGGGCGGCTTTTCGGGAACTGGTGCAGCGCTGGGGCGAGGATCTGCCATTCTACCTCGCCGCCGTCCTGGCCGAGACCGAGGAGCGCGGCAGAAATGCGGCGGAGGGAACGATCAGCTTTGCGGCGCAGCCTGGGTCCGAGGAGCGCAGCGGGGGCGGGGGGCGGAGGGCCAGGATCGCCGCGCTCGCGTCGCTTCTGGCTCCTGCGCTCCGTCCCCCGGCCTCTGCCGGCGGCGATTCGCCGCCGCCGGGCTATTCGAGGCAGGGCCTGCGGAGATGGCTCGGTCTGGCCCTACGCAGGGCGGGCGTTCGGGGCGACGCGGGACGTTGTGCGAACGCGCTCGAGACGCTGGGTTTGCTCCGTGAGGGGGGCGAAGGACTCGTCCTTGCGCTGCCTCCCAAGAGCGGGGAGCCGGAAGGGAAGGGGGCGCGCATCGTCGCGGAAGGGGCCCATGCCATCCATCTGATGCCCGAAGCGGGGTTGGAAGATCGGCTTTTTATCGGCAGCATCGCCCGCCCGGTGTCGCTCGGCACACTGTGGACCTTCGAGATTGAGCGAAACAGCGTACGGAGAGGGTTCGGATCGGGCCTGAGCTCGGACGAAATCACGGAGTGCCTGCGCAGCCTTTCGGGAGCGGCACTTCCGCAGAGCCTCACCTTCTCCCTCGCCGCATGGGAAGAGGAGTACCGAGCCCTCAGACTGTACAGGGGTGTCGTGCTCGTGGCCGAAGAACGGTTCCGGCCGGTGATCGAGCACTCCGCCGTATTCGGCGAGGTGGTCGCCGAGGTGCTGGCGCCCGGCGCCTACCTGCTGTCCGCTTCGAGCCTCGAGGCCGCGGTTACTGCCCTGTCCGCCGTCGGGCTGGAAGCTTCGCCGCGCGTTGGAACGGCGGGAAGCCATGTGCTTTCGCTCGGCTCCGGCTCGACGCCCGGCGAGGCCGGCAGCCAGGAAGGGCAGCGGGCCTTTTCCTTCGCCGAAGAGCCAAGTCCGCGGATCGAGGAGCTGCTGTCGATGAGGGAGCAGCTTCAGCCCCAGGCGGGAGGTCGCGCCCATCCACCCGATCCGACGCGACGTCTTGCCGAGCTCAGGAGCGCACTGGAACAGGCTGTGCGGGCCCAGCTCAGGACTGCCGCGGAGGCCAGGGAACTCGAGGACCGGATCTCCCGCCGTCTCGTGCTAACCGAGCGCCAGATCGAGGAAGCCGAACTTCGTCCCGAGCGACTCGAAGCCGGAGGCCTCGACTATCTGGGAAAGGTGCGCGTCGTCGAGCGCGCGCTCCGCTCCTCGGGCGATCGGCTCGAGTTGCTCTACCGCCTGCCCGGCGGCGCCCCCGAACGGGCGGTTGTCAGGCCTGTCAAGCTCGACAGGAACGATCGGGGACTTGTTCTGGAGGGCGAAGACCTCGCCACCGGCAACCCCATCCGCGTGCCGCTCGGCGCCGTAAGCACGGTGCGGCGGTTGCGCGCATCACTTTTTGGAGAAGAAACATGAAGAACGACCAAGGCCACGAAGGCCAACTCAAGCTCGCCGTCCTTGTGGACGCCGACAACACCCAGGCTTCCATCGTCGAGGGACTGCTCGCGGAGATCGCCAAGTACGGCGTCGCGAGCGTGAAAAGAATCTACGGCGACTGGACGAGCACCAATCTCCGGAGCTGGAAGGACAAGCTGCTCGAGTACGCGATACAGCCGGTCCAGCAGTTCTCGTACACGACCGGGAAGAACTCCACCGACAGCGCCATGATCATCGACGCCATGGACCTCCTGTACACCGAAAATCTCGACGGATTCTGCATCGTGTCGAGCGACTCCGATTTCACGCGACTCGCCGCCCGGCTGCGGGAGGACGGTAAGATGGTGCTGGGCTTCGGCCAGCGCAAGACCCCGAAACCATTCGTCGCCGCATGCGACAAGTTCGTCTACACCGAGATCCTGCGGGAACCGGAGGAGGAGCGAGGAGAACGCGAGAGCGCCCCGAAGGCGTCGGTGGACCTCAAGGGTGACCGGAGGGTTGCCAACCTGCTCCGATCTGCCGTGGAGGATGCCGCCGACGAGTTCGGCTGGGCCTACCTGGGCGCCGTGGGCACCTACATCGCCAACCGGCAGCCCGAGTTCGACCCGCGCAACTACGGCTACCGGAAGCTCGGAGACCTCATCAAGGCATCGGCACTCTTCGAGATCGACGAGCGGGCGAGTCCCACGGATCCGGGAAAGCAGATCTACATCCGCTCCCGGGCCAAGGGCCGCTAGGGCATGAAGGCCGGCACGGTCCTGCCCGACGGCATCCTCTTCCGTCGGGCCCTGCCGGGCGACGCGCCCTGCCTCGCCCAGCTGCGGCTGGACTTCATGCGTCTTGTCAAGAATGGAGGACAGCACGACGAAGAGGCCTGGCGGACAGAGCTCGAGGAGCTTTTCTCCCGGGACCTCGATCGCGGAAGCCTGGTCTGCTGGGTCTGCGCGGTCGGGAACCGCCTGGTGGGGGCGAGCGGCGTAGCCTTCGGCGACCGCGCTCCGGCCCCAGTCCGGGCCGCGCCCGTCCGGGGCGCCGGCGAAGCCGGTTCATCGGAAGCGCTGATCCTCAACATGTACACCGTGCCCGAATACCGGCGCCGCGGCATCGCCGGCGCCCTCCTCGACCGCTGCATCGGAGAGGCCCGCACGAGAGGCGTTGGGCGACTCAGGCTGCAGCCGACGGAGGAGGGCCGTCGCCTGTACGAGGGCCGCGGCTTTCGGACCCTCGGGGAGGACATGGTGCTGGACCTCGCCTGAGCGCGGCCACCCGCGGGCGGGCTGAGGCGGGCGGCCACCCCGCGCCGGCCGGGCAGTCCCTCGGCCCGCGGCTTTGGCTCGACCCGCTCGCGCGCTCGGCCGCAGCGCCATCTCTCACAAGCTCCCCTCTACGATGCAGGTCCGAAGATCCGCTCCCGATTCGCGGAGCCGATGCTCCGGAGGTTCTCCCAGGTTCCGAGCCGGGGATCGCTTTTCCTCTTGATCTCGATGGCGAACTGGTTCATGGAGAAATGGTTGAAAGCCCAGAGCATCTCGCGCTCCCGCTGCGGGGAGGATCGGGCCAGGGCTGCCAGTTCGTCTCGATAGGTCTGGAAGAGCCCGCCGCGCCGCAGCTCGCCGCAGCCCGAGACCCACAGGGGCACGGGTCTGGCTCCAGACCCCTCATTTAAGGCGAGATGAAGGCGCCATGCGAGACGGGCCATGGCAGTCTGGCTTTCCACAAGCAGAGACTCGAGTGCCGTTTCTCCAGGCCGCGCCAGATTCACCAGTCTCCTGAGTTCCGCCGTCTTGGCCGTATGTATGGGTGTCTTGTTGAGGATCAAGACCTCAGCCCTGAAGTCGACGCCGAGTTCACGCCGGAACCACGACTCCGCCAGCTTACCGGACTGTCCCACGAGATACCGACGGTTTGCGGCTTTCTGCTCGTTCTTGCCGGGATTGTCGGCAACCAGAACGCATCGGATCCTATCCGTGGGCGCGACCTCATCCAGCGCCTCGTTGTAGACAATGGGCGTTTCCACTTCATAGTCATCGTAGCCGAGTTCCATCCTGAGGCGATCCTGGAGCCCGCGGAGATAGGAGTGCTCGGCGCTCCATGCGGCCACGAGCGAACGGAATTCCTCCCTGACGGCGCAGAAGGTCTTGAAAGCGGCAGCGTGCATGGCCACAGGATGTACCAGGTGCGGAGACATGACAATGGGGCTGGAGATTGCCACATTAGCGGGTTATAATGATCGAACAGAGGCTGAGACGGCGGACGTTTCGGGCGCGAGCGCGTCGAACCAGATGCAGAGCCATGAGTCGGATCTTTTGTAAAAAGGGACGCATCGGCGAGGGCGAAATGGAAAAAAGCTGCACCTTCTGAACAACCAGCCAGCGCAGTAAGAGTCTACGCAACTCGAAGGTGGCCTGTGTGACATGCCATCGTCCGAGGCGTGGCGCAAGTAAACAGAGATTCGGGCAACAGAGGAGGAAGGATAAATGAAGAAACTTGGCATTGCACTGATCTTGTTGGCGGCGATTCTTCTCTTGGGGAGTTGCGACATTTTCATGGGGAAAGACGGTAAGGTGTATGGCGGGTATGACTGGTATGATTACGAATATATATATGGATGGGGCCTATTCGATGGCTATCCGCCCTCCTCTGGGTTCCCCAACGGGGCTAGCTACGCGACTTATTACCAAGTTTCGCCCGGATCCTACTATTTCTGGTATCAGCTCTCTGACGGTGATGGAACGTGGTATCCCGGAGGGACAGCGGGTCCAGATTCGAACTCTGCCTTCTTTGTAGAGTATACAGTCACTGCCAACAAG
>DATJQN010000052.1:0-20018 GCA_035505775.1 Rectinemataceae bacterium
GTCCACCGTCTGCATGAGCCGGGCAAGCCGCTCGGCACGAAGGGCCAGGAGGCGACGATGCTCCCCGAGGGCACGGATCGGGTCGAAGCCCGGTGCGTCGAGAAGCTCGCGAATTTCCTCCAGGGACATGTCGAGCTCGCGGAAGAAAAGTATCTGTTGCAGCCTTACCAGCGACGCCTCTCCGTACAGCCTGTAGCCCGCCGCGGTACGGGACTCGGGCACAAGGAGACCCAGTGCGTCGTAATGATGGAGTGTCCGGACACTCACGCCGGCCAGGGCGGCAGCCTCTTTCACCGTGTAGCTCAGATTGTCCTCCCGGATAGAGCCTACTCTATGACGTAACGTCAGGGTCAAGGGAAACCTCGCGGATTCGGTCCCGGGGGCCGGAGACCGGAGAATCCAGCCTCCTCTTGAACGAGGAGCCGCTCTGTTTTAGTATCCGTCCATGGAAAAGCTGCATTTCACGTACCAGGACATACACCGCACCGCCCAGAGCATCGCGGAGCGCGTCACTGCCTCCGGCTTTTCCCCCGACATCATCGTGGCCATCGGATCCGGCGGTTTCATCCCGGCGCGTATACTGAGGACCTACCTCGGCAAGCCCATCCTTGCGGTGGGCATCGCGTATTACGACGACGAGGACCGCCCGACGGAGCTTCCCCGCACCGTGCAATGGATCGAGGAGGCGGAGCGCAAGCTCGCCGGAAGGCGCATTCTCCTCGTGGACGAGGTCGACGACTCGCGGACGACCCTCGAATACTGTATCCGGGAGCTGCTGCGACACAAGCCCGCGGAGATCGCCGTCGCCGTGCTCCACGACAAACGCAAGGAAAAACGGGGAGTCATACCCCCCGAAGTCTCGCGCTACTTTGCCGGCGAGCAGATCGACGATCGCTGGGTCTGCTATCCCTGGGATGCCCTCGACATCGACGAGCATGACAGGGCCCGCGGCGTGGAGCTCGCCACGGCCCGCACATGAGCAGCGAGGCCATCCTCTGCGTCGATGACGAGGCGGTGATCCTGCTCGCCATCAAGCAGGAGCTGCGCCGGCATTTCAGCGGGCGCTACACCATAGAAACGGCAATGGACGCCGCCGAGGCCCAGGCGATCATCGAGGAGCTCGAGTCCCGTGGTGTAAGCACGGCGCTCGTCATCTCCGACTGGATGATGCCCGGCATGCGGGGCGACCAGTTCCTGGTCGAGCTCCACGCCAAGCGGCCCGGTATCAAGGCCATTCTCATCACCGGGCTTTCGGACGAGGACTCTGAAAAGGCCTGGAAAGACTCGGGGCTCTGTGCCTGCATCCGCAAGCCCTGGCGCTCGGAAGAGCTCTACCGGGCGATCGAAAACTGCCTCGCCGGCCGGGGTCAGAGCTGCGATGCACCGGACTGAGACCAAGGCTGAGGCCAGGAAGGCGGCTCGGGCGGCCCTGGCTTCGCTGGACGAGGCTTCCGCCCAGGAGCTGAGCAGGCGCGCTGCGGAGCAGTTCCGGAGCCTTCCCGAGTTCGACCCCGCCGCGCTCATTCTGGCTTTTCTGTCCATGCCCGGGGAAATAAAGACCGACAGTCTCATAGAAGCGTCATTCGCCGCGGGCAAGAGGGTGGCCGTACCCAGGATCGAGGGGGCGGACATCGGCTTCGTGACGCTCGCACCCGACTATCGCTCGTGGCCTCGCGATCGATTCGGCATCCCGGAGCCCCCCGCGGCCCTCACGACGCTTTCTCCGGAACAGCTTCGCGCCACGGAGCTGCTGGTCGCGACGCCGGGCCTGGCCTTCGACCGCGGTGGCGGCCGCCTCGGCCGCGGAAAAGGTTACTACGACCGCTTCCTGGCCTCGCTGCACGACGTCCAGACGTCGGGCAGCGGACGACTCACCTTGTGCGGCTTCTGCTACTCGATCCAGGTCTTCGATTTTCTGCCCAGGGACAGTCACGACGTGCCCATGGATGCGATAGCCACGGAGCTGGGCATCATTCGTCCGCGGGCGGAAGACCGGTTCCGGCCCTAATCCTGGGAGTCGAAACGGATGAGAATCTCGACCCGCCGGTTGTAGGCGCGTCCCTCCGGCGTATCGTTGGGCCGCGCCGGCTTGGCATCCCCGAAGCCTGTCGCCGACAGGCGTTCCTTGGGCAAGTCCAGCAGTTCCAGGGCCTGCGCCACGGACACGGCGCGTGCGGCGGACAGCATCAGATTGGAGTCGAAGCGGGATCCGCTCGGCACGGGAGTGTTGTCGCTGTGCCCCTCGACCGAGATGGGATTGGGCATGTCGCGCAGCAGTTCGGCGACCTTCTCCATGGTACTCATGGCCTCAGGCTCGAGCGTGGCCGAGCCCTCGCGGAAGTTGACGTCGCCGGACAGCGCGAGGACCACGCCCCTGGCTTCGGTATTCATGCGGATGACCCCGGTCTTTATCTCCGTCGCGAGGGTGGAACGCGCGCGTTCGATGAAGGGATCACGCCGGTCCGATGGCTTGGGCGAGAGTCCGGTTCCCGGCGGCGGACGCAGGGGCGCGTCCGTGGGCGACTGCGAGTGGCCGCCCAGGCCCTCCTCGAGCTGGACCCCGGGCATGTTGAAGGCCTCCGAAAGGGACTCCGCAAGGGCGGTGAACTTGGTGGCCTCGACCTTGGACAGGGCGTACATGACGACAAAGAAGACCATGAGAAGCGTGATCATGTCCGAGTAGGTGAGAAGCCAGCGCTCGTGATTCTGCGGCTTCTCCGGCTCCTCCTGCCGCTTCCTGCGCTGCGATCCGCTGCCCTTTTTTGCCATCCGCTATTCCTCGTTGAAGGATTCCAGGGCGCCCCGCTCCTCCTCGGAGACATAGGCAGCGAGCTTGTCGCCGACGAGCTTGGGACTCTCGCCCTGCTGGATGGCGAGCACTCCGGCGACGATCATCTCCTTCACGTTCCGTTCCTTGGCCAGGATGAGGTTGAGCTTGTTGGCGAGCGGGAGAAACACCAGGTTGGCCATCGCGATGCCGAGGAGGGTCGCGATGAAGGCCACGGCTATCGATTCTCCGAGCTTGTCCGGCTCGTTGAGCTTGGAAAGGACGATGATGAGTCCGAGAACCGTTCCGATGATGCCCATCGTGGGGGAGAAGCCGCCCGCCGCCTCGAAGATCTCCGCCTCGTGCTTGCGGTGCTTGACGTAGATGGCGATGTCGTTCTCGAGGAGCTCGTGGAGGGCATCCGAGTCCGTGCCGTCGATGACGTAGCGCAAACCCTTCTTGAGCAGCGCATCTTCCGAGGCGTCGAGAGCCTGCATGTCCTCCTCGAGGGACAGGAGTCCGTCGCGCCGGGATTTCTCGGCGAGGGCCACGAAGCGCAGGGCCAGGTCCTTCTCCCGCGTCGGAGGATTCCGCATCGCCCTACCGATCAGTTTCGGGATCGAGGTGATGTCGCTCATGTCGAAGGAGACCAGGAGCGCCCCGGTAATACCGCCGAATATGATGATGAAGGGCGAGGGGAGGAGCAGACTCGCGGGATTTCCGCCTTCTATCAGGAAGGCGACGAGGAGGCATCCGATGCCGACGGGGATGCCGATAACTGAAGCGAGATTCATGCGGTACCTCGCGCGCTAGTATAGGCCGCTCACGCCGGGCCCTTCAAGACGAATCCATGGCGCGGCTGCGACCAGTCCGCTATAGTTATCGGCGCGGCGGACTCGCCGGAAAAGAACAAAGCTGTCCGGCCGCGCACGCATCCAGGAGGAAAGAGCATGAGTGTCACCATGCATGGTCACTCGACCGGCATCCACACGGTCGAACTTGTCCACGAATCCGGCACCGTCATAGCCACGATGGCCCCCCGGGACAACGGAGGGGACGGTTCCAGGTTCTCGCCGACGGATCTCTGTGCGGTCTCGCTCGGCGCCTGCGGCTGCACCATCATGAACCAGTACGCGGCCAACCACGGCATCGCCGTCACCGGCATCGAGTTCGACCTGGTCAAGGAAATGAGCCCCCCTCCCCGGAAAATCGCCCGGCTCTCCGTGGTGTTCCGCATTGCGGGCGGCTTTTCCGAGGAGGAGTTCCGGAAGATCGTGTCCGCGGGCAAGGCCTGCCCGGTTCGGCTCACCCTCGGCAGCCAGGTGGAGATCGTCGAGAAGTACGAGCGGGCCGGGAACTAGCGGGGGCACCGGGCGTGAACCGGCTGCTCGATCATCTCGAGCGAGAGGGACCGGCCGATCTCGAGTCCCTCAAGCGGCTCTACCGGGCCCTGTGCAAGGCCAGTCATCCGGACCGGGGATCCTCCGACGGCGGCAGGACCTTTCGCTGGCTGCGTGCGGAATATGAAGAAGCCCGCGGCATCCTTGCAGGCCGCAACCTGCCTCCGGCCGCGCCCGATCGCCCGCCGCCGCCGAGGAGGGATCCCGAGGGGCCGCCCAATTCCCGTCGCTCGGCTTTCCTGGACGCCCTCGGCCAGTACGCGGACTTTCTCAAGGCCCTCAGCGGGGACTGTTTTGCATCCCGCCCGGCCACCCCTTTGGTCGAATCCGTGGTCGAGGCGGCGGCGGCCTATGACCCGGAGCTCGGCTCCCTCTTCGAGGAATACTTCGAGTTCCTCGGCATCCGACTGGGGCGCATGCTGCGCTACGCACGGGCGGTCACTGCATTCCGATGCCTCTGGAACGCCCTGATAGCCTTCACGCGATGGAGGCGCCGGGGCCTGCACAGCGACAGTGTCGACTGCGGGACCTGGTGCGCCTCCATCCGCTTCGATCCGGTCTTCGGCGAACCCGGCGAGGACAGCCTCGGCGCGGTGGAACTGTTCGACCGCGTCGGTCGCGTGGTCCTGACGGAATTGGGCAGGGGCCGCTGAGCCCCGTGGCTCCGGCGCGGCCGGGACCGGCCCGCGCGCGGGCTCAGCCCCCGCTGACCAGAAAGAAAGCCTCCACCCGGTCGCCCTCACGGATCCGGCGCTCGCCGAAGCGTTCTGCCGGAACGGGCGAGCCGTTGATGAGTACCGACACGAGCGGGGCTGTCCAATGGCGGGAGCCTATGAGTTCCGTGACCGTGGGGCCGGGGTCCTGCCACGATTCCGGGCTGAAGTTGAGGGTGAAGGTCACGTCTGGAGGATAGCGCCACTGATCGATCCGCGACAACAGCCAGCGATCTCCGCCGGCGAGCGGGAGTTGTCCCTGTCTCATGGTGCTATACTCCAGGCATATGGCTGTCATGACCCGAAAGTCGGCCTCGTTCCTCGGATGGCTCTTCGGGACCGGTGGGCTCAAGCGGACGATCTTGATTCCCTTCCTTTGCCTCCTCCTCTTCGGGTTTCTGGCCGGATGGGTGCTCTATCTCCGAGGATCGCGCGCGGCCCTGTTCGAGGCGGTGGACGCCCTGGTCAACGACACGGCCATGAGGGTCGGCGACCGCGTGGCCGACTACCTGAACTCGGCGGCGGCCCTGGCCTCCGCAAACGCAGCCTTCTTCGGCTCCCTCGAGAAGCCCTCCTCCTCCGTCACGGACATGCAACGGACCTTCCGGTCGGAGCTGCTCCGCAGAACCGACATCGACATCGTCAGCATCGGTTTTGCCGACGGGGAGTATGCCGAGGCCCAGCGGATGCCCGAGGGCTACGTGCGCATCGGGAGAGCCGGGCAGGCCACCGGAGGAAAGCTCGTGCTGCAGCGGGTGGGGCCGCTCGGATCGCCGGGAGCGGTGGAGGTGGAGCGCCCGGGCTACGATCCGAGGGAACGCCCCTGGTGGGCCACGGCTTCGGCGGCCCTCGGGCCGGTGTTCACGAGCCCCTATGCCATCGTCTCGACCGGGGAGCTCGCGATGGCTGCAGTCGTCCCGTACCGCAGCGGAGATCGACTGGAAGCAGTGGCCACGGCTGATCTTCGGCTGGACGCCCTGTCGACCTTCATCGCCAGGATCGACACGCTCGACGGTGGGCTGGCGGGCATCGCAGACCAGGATGGCCTGCTTCTGGCTGTCTCAAGCGGCGGTCCGGTGACCGACCGGAAGGGGCAGCGCATCCGGGCTGACGAGGCCCCGGACCGGATCGGTCGGCTCTTTGCCGCGGCCGAGGCGCTTCCCCCCGGTCGGGTCTTCGTACTGTCGGGAGCCGGTGGCCGGCTGCGGGCCGCGGCCCTGGATCGCGATGTCGGGATCGGCCAGCGCTGGCGTATCGTGGCGGCCCTGCCCGAACATCGCTTCACGGCCCCCCTCGGGGCCACTGACAGCCTGGCGCTGCTGATCCTGGCGGCGATGCTCCTGGTCACCATCCTTCTCGCCTTCCTGGCCGCCGCCCGCATCGCCTCGCCGCTGCGGCTCCTCGCCGCGTCGATCGAATCCCTCAGCCTTGAAGCCGTGAGCCGGGGCCCCGAGCCGGGGGACTTGAGCGCCCGTGAAATGACGGATCGCCTTGCAGTTCGGCCCGACGAAATCGGCCATCTGGCCAGGGCCTTTGCGGAGATGCGATCCCGCCTGGATGAAAGCTATCGGGACATCAAGAGCTCCCTGCGTGAAAAGGAGGTCCTTCTCAAGGAGGTCCATCATCGCGTAAAGAACAATCTGCAGATCGTCTCCAGCATGTTGAGCCTCGAAGAAGGCCATTGCGAGCCCGACTCCGTGGGAGACTCGTTCGAGCGGCTTCAGGACCGGATCCAGGCGATGGCCTTCGTCCACGAGGATCTCTACCGCTCGGGCGATTTCGGCTCGGTCCATATGGACAGCTACCTTTCGCGAATCGCCGAGTCCCTCGCGGCCGGCTCGGGCGGCAGCTGCCTGCTTCATGTCGCCGCCCGGGCACCCTCCGTCGAACTCCCCCTCGAACTGGCCCTGCCCTGCGGGCTGATCGTGAACGAGCTCGTCACCAATTGCATCAAGCACGCCTTTGTCGGGCGCCGGGAGGGCAGCGTCGAGGTCGCGATAGAGGCTGAACAGGGCGGCTATCTCCTCTCGGTGGCGGACGACGGGATCGGCATGGAGCCCGCTCTCCCCGAGGGCAGGCGGGGCGGCATCGGGGCGCAGCTCGTGGCAAGCCTGAGCCAGCAGCTCCACGGCTCCATGGAAGTGGAGAGCTCGCCTCGGGGTACGAGGGTGACCCTCAGGTTCGGATCATAGAAAGCGGGGGCGCCGGGCCGGATTCCTCGGCTCCGGACACGCGCCGGGCTGCTTTCAGTTGCGAAAACCGGCAAACGGCTATATAGTGTGCTATCTCCCTACAGCTTCCACCAGCAGCGGACGCCTCACCGATGGCGATGCCTGCCCGGGGCTGTGGGCGGTCCCGGAGTCCCGATGTGGAAGCCACGCCCGCTCGGGCGCGACTTCCGAAAGCTGAGCGGAAGAGGCGCACGCGTCTCCTTCGCTGCGACCCGGCAGCGCGAACATACCGACCGCTCGGGCCGCCCTTCGCGTGCCTCGACAGCGCGGTCCGCTCCAGGAGGTCCCTTCCGTGATCAAGTACCTCAAGACCACCGACGAAAAGTGCGTCGGGTGCATGACCTGCACTTCGGTCTGTTCCAAGCTCTACTTCAAAGAGGACAACCCCGCCAAGTCCGCCATCCAGGTGAACGGGCTCGGCGGGGGCAAATTCCACCTCGTCGCCTGCGACCAGGAATGCCGCAAATGCGTGCAGGAATGCCCCACGCAGGCCATCTCCGTCGCCAAGAACGGCGTGGTTCTGGTCAACAAGAGCCTCTGCGTCGGCTGCCTCGCCTGCGTGGCAGTCTGTCCCATTGACGCGATGAGCTATTTCCCGGCTTCCAAGCATCCCTTCAAATGCACTGCCTGTGCCGCCTGCGTGCCGCACTGCCCCAGCGGAGCGCTCGAGATTGCGGAGAAAGAGGAAAGCCCCGAATCGAAGGCGTGGATGGAGATCATTTCCGCCGTGCGGGATGGGGAGGCAGTGTGAACATCGAGAAAAAGAATCTCAGGCTTCTGGCGGAACAGCGCTACGAAAAGGGAAGCGTACACCGGGGCTACAACATGCGTACCCTGCACCTCGATGTCGGTGGGCGGCGCGTCACGGAGAAAGCCGTCTCCCCGGAGATGAAGCAGAAGTTCGTGGGCGGCAAGGGTTTCGGGCTCAAGCTCCTGTGGGACGGCACCAAGCCGGTCACGAGGTGGAACGATCCCGAGAACGAGATCGTCATCGCCATGGGTCCGATCTGCGGCAACACCAACTACCCCGGTTCGGGGAAGAGCCTCGTCGTCTCCCTGTCCCCGATGACCGGCGTGCCCATCGACTCCAACGTCGGCGGATATTTCGGCCCCTACCTCAAGTTCTCCGGCTTCGACGCCCTGGAACTGCAGGGCAAGGCCGATCGCGAGACGATCGTATTCATCGACGGCAACGAGGGTGTCGTCCAGTTCTACGAGTCGCCGGCCGGCATCCCCGAGGACACGCACCTGCTCGCCGAAGTACTGACCCGTACCTTCGCCGCTGACACTTCCAACCCCGCCGAACTGCAGGCCGTGGCGGTGGTCTCGGCGGGCCGCGGCGCGGACCGCTCGCCCATGGGCCTCCTCAATTTCTCCCTGTACGACAAGCGCCGCCAGGGCATCAGAGTCAAGCAGGCGGGACGCGGCGGCATCGGCACCGTCTTCCGCGACAAGAAGATCCGGGCCCTCGTCTGCAGGTTCAAGGGCGTGGACCAGAACCTGAATGACGCGGCCGACCCCGCGGCCGTCCAGCGCATCGGTCTCAAGCTCCACCGCGAGATCGTGAAGAACGACGATCTCCAGTGCAAGATGCGCAGGCAGGGCACCGCCCATCTCATGGAGGTCATGAATGACTACGACCTCCTGCCCACGAAAAACCACAAGTACGGCCAGGATCCCAAGGGCCCCGAGATCGCGAGCTGGGTCTGGGAAAAGCTCCTGTCCCAGCACCTGCCCGACGGCTGCTGGTACGGCTGCACGCTCGCCTGCGCGCATTCCGTGGACCGCTTCGAGCTCCTGACCGGTCCCTACAAGGGCCAGAAAGTCTGCGTGGACGGTCCCGAGTACGAGACCGCCGCCGGCGTCGGATCCAACCTCTACGTCTATGACACGCACGGCATCCTGGAAATCAATTTCTATTGCGACACCTACGGCATCGACACCATAAGCTTCGGGACAACCTGCGGCTTCCTGATGGAGTGTTGGGAGCACGGTATCCTCAACATCGAGCGCACGGATGGTATCGACCTCACCTGGGGCAACTGGAAAGGCGCGGTGCAGGTGCTGCACGACCTCGTCGAGGGCAAGCGCTTCGGCCTGCTCGCCGGCAAGGGCGTCAAGTTCCTGGCGGAGCACTTCGCGAAGGAGTACGGCGCCGATCCCCAGTTCATGAAGGACATCGCCCTGCACGGCAAGGGACTCGAGCAGTCCGAATACATCTCCAAGGAATCGCTCGCGCAGCAGGGTGGCTACTATCTCACCAACAAGGGACCCCAGCACGACGAGGCCTGGCTCATCTTCATGGACATGGTGAACAACCGCATCCCGACCTTCGAAAACAAGGCCGAGGCCCTCCACTACTTCCCCATGTTCCGCACCTGGTTCGGTCTTCAGGGTCTGTGCAAGCTGCCCTGGAACGACATCGAGCCCGCGGACAACGCCAAATGGCAGGAACCGAACAAGGTACCCGAGCACGTCGCCAACTATCGCGAGCTTTACACCGCCATCACGGGCGAGAGCCTGTCCTGGGACGACCTCATCCTCCAGTCCGAGCGGGTCTACAATTTCCAGCGCAGCTTCAACGTCCGCCAGGGACACGGCCACCGCGCCGAGGACTACCCGCCCTACCGGGCCATGGGCCCCGTCCTGGAGGACGAGTACGAGGCGCGGGCCGAGCGCTACGACAAGCAGATGAAGGAGAAGATCGGCGTGGACCCCGCCGGCATGAAGGTCGCCGAAAAGCTTCGCATAACGCGCGAGCACCGCATGAAGCAGTACGACTCGCTCATAGATGCGGTGTTCAGACGCCGCGGCTGGACCCCTGACGGATGCCCGACGCCCGAACACCTGAAGAAGATCGGCATGGACCTGCCGGAGGTCATCGCGGTCGCTGAAGCAAGGATTGCCGGGAAGGCCTGAGACTGACGACACCGCGGCCTTCCCACACTCAGGAACGTGAGGGCTGTGCCGCGGGAGACACTGTGCTGATTTGACAGCAGCCCGACCACGACCGAGACTTGATTCCGCCGGCATCCCAACCGATGAGGGGGAGGCGCTACGTGACAGCGTGGAGAATTGCCTGCATTCTGTTCGTGATGCTGGCCACGCTGCTGCCCGCCTGTGCCGACGACAGCTCTCTGTCCTTCGTCATAGCGCCTCCGCCGGTCGGCTACCCGCTCTTCGAGAAAGGCGGCCACAGTCTCGAGGCGGGGGTGATGCGGTCTACCTGGGCACGCCCCTGCAGGGCTCCACGATGCATGCCTTCGGTGCGATGGGGTTCGCGACCTACCAGCTCTGCCTGAGCGACAGCCTGGCCGTGAACGGTTCGGGAGCGATACTGGGGATGTTGGGCGACAAATACAATTTCCTGCTGACCCAGGTTCCCGTGCACGCCAACCTCGTTTTCAAGGCATTCGAGGCCGATGCGACTTCGTATTTTCTCTTTGGCGGGGCGGGCGGCTCGGTCGGATTGAGTTCGATGACCGTCGGAATACCCGTAGCCGCCAATGTCACCGATGACACGACGTTCGACACGCTCACCCTGACGGGGAGCGCCACCTTCGGTGGTCAATGCACCATAACACTCGGGAAATTCGTTCTCTCGCCCTTCGGGATATACACCTACACCGCAGGGAGCTACTCGTACTCCCAGATCTCCTCGATGTCCTATGCGTATCCCTCGGGCTCCGGCTCGATACATGGCTATTCCACGACCGTTCTCGGCTTCGATCTGCTCTACAAGCCCCTGAATGTGTCCCTGAGCTCGCTGTTTCAGAACACGGACCGATACAGCCTCGTCTCGATAGCGCTCAAGTGGATCCTGTCGCGGGGATGATCGAAAGCACGCTATCCGTGAGTCCGGGCGACGCTCAGTCTACCTTGCTCCAGTCGATCGTGTAGCCGATCTTGGTGGCGAGGGCCTGCACGCTCGCGTCGCTGTGGTGGAGGACACCGGCGCCTTCGACCGAGATGGCTCCATCCTTCCGCGAATACACGCGTGCCACATGGTGGGCGGCGCTGAGCAGCTGTTCGTTGCTGCCCTTGGCGTCAATGGTGCGGACCGTCCCGTTGCAGGCGCAGACATAGGTGCCGCCGTCATCGGCCCAGATGCAGAAGCAGGTGCCGCGGACCCCCGCCTGGGCGAAGTCCGTCGTCACGACAAAGCTGTCCTTGCCCGCGACCTGGGCCAATCCCTTGAGCACCGAGGTGAGGCCGCCCTTCTTGAGGCCGACCTCGAGGACGGCCTTGGAGAAATCGAAGCTCACCACGGCGTTCTGCGAAATGCCCACGATGTTCTTGTCGCCGAACTCCAGCTGGCAGCTCGCCCCTGGCCCGGTCTCGACCCGCACCATGGTGCCGGCGAGCTCCCCGATTTGCGCGGGCGATCCGTTCACCGAAACCGTCCCGTCAAAGTACACGACGCTGACCTTGGGAGCTGCGCCCGTCTGCGCCGCGGCTGCGGGCGCGGAACCCTGCGTCCTCGGAGAACAGGACAGGAGAACCGCGCAGAGGAGAACGAGGAGGCCGACACTCTTGACGGTGCCGAGCCCGGTGATCTTGGTGTTCATGGTGCTACTATTCTCCCGCGATGTTGCCGGGGCTGTCAATGCGACCCGCAGCGGTGAGCCCTATGGCCCAAACAGACCGCCGGAGTCGTCCCAGGCCGAGGAGATGACGGAGGCGCTGGCTGTGGCCTGGTAGGACCCGCTTGGAAGGCCGATCAGGATCGAACTGTACACCGAGTCGCCGACTCCAAGATCAACGGAGGGAGTCCACGCCGTGTACGTGCCGGTGTATTGCCCTGTAGCATATTGTGCCTGCGCGGCGATCTCGATCGTGGCGTTCTTGAGATCCTTGTTGCCGTCGTTTTTGAGGTAATAGCCCACCGTGATGGTAGTGCCGGCAACGGTGGCCGAGGTGATGGCGAAGTCCAGCACGTAGTCCCTCAGTGCGCACGAAGCGGCCAGGAACGTGGCGGACACCAGGAGCAGCAGCGCCACGACGCGTAATATTCTCATGGCAACCCCCCTTCTTCGACCCAATATATCGCCCATTTTCGGGATATCACGCTGCCGCGCCGGCAGGCTCCCGGCTGCCGGACCGGGCGGATCGCCGCGGCCGGTCCTAGGCGCCGTGATCCGGAAGGTCGAGCTCCACGCGGACCAGGCGCCTGATCCGGAACGCGACGAGGCTGACGAGGCTCGTGGCCAGCCCGATCAGGATGAACATGACACTGATGCCATGATTCGAGCCGACACCGACGATGGGGCCGAGGAGTCTTCCGAGCGCATGCCCCGGGGCCATCGCCGGCTTGAACACGTAGTCCGCAAGGGGTCCGGCGAGCAGCGGCGCCACGATGCCGCTCGACCATGCGATGCCTCGCCGCACGGAGAAGACCCGTCCCTGTATCTCGGGCGGCACCTTGCTCTGCCAGATGGCCTGGCTCGCCGCATTCATGATCGGGCCGACGAACATCATGCTCGCCCCGCTCACGGCGAGGAGGGGGATCGACGCACGGATCCCGGCCAGGGCCAGGAAGATGCCGCTGGCCACCCCTGCTCCGAGCAGGGTGTGGATCTTTCGCTTCGTTCCTCCCCACGCGCTCATGAAGAGCGTGCCGGCGAGCATCCCGGCGCCGAGTGTCGTGCCCAGATAGCCGAGCACGGCTGCGGACCAGTTGTCGAGTATGTAGGGCGTGAAGAGGGGGAAGACCAGGTTCCCGAGGAGGTTGATGAGGGCAAAGTAGAGGAGGAGGTTGACCAGCCCCCTGCGTTCGACGATGTAGTCCCAGCCGAGTCGCATCTCGGCCAATATCGAACTTCTCGGAGAAGCGGCCCGGCTTTCGAGCGAGGGTTCCGGTATGCGGACGAAGAGGAGCATGACCGCGATGGCGAAGAGGTAGGTGCCGAAGTCTATCAAGCCCAGATACCCGACCTGGAGGAGTACATACAAACTGCCGGCCAGCGCGGGACCGGCGAGCTGGGAGAAAGCCTCGATCGTTTGAAGCAAACCGTTGGCCCGACCGTACTGCTCCTTCGGGACCAGCACGGTGATCGAGGCGGACTGCGCCGGCCACATCAGGCTGTTGAAGGCGGAGAGAACGAGATTGATCGGGACAATCATCCAGGGCCGCAGAGCGCCGGCAAAATACAGGAGGGCCGCGGTCAGGACGGCCAGACCGGCGCCGAGGTCGCTGAGGATCATGGAGCGTCGCCTGCCGAGGCGGTCGACCAGCACTCCGGCGAGCGGCGACAGGAGCACCTGCGGCACGTTGAAGGCCCAGTAGGCGAGGGCCGAGTAGGTCACGGAGCGCGTGGTGTCGTACACCCAGACCCCGAGCGCGAAGCCGGAAAGCTGGGAACCCAGGACGGACACTATCTGCGCGGCCCAGATCACGAAAAAGGTTCTCAGTCCCCGCGTTTGGTTATTTTGCATCAAGCACTCCGGCCGGCGGCAAGGTCTTGCCCCTCCGCGAGAACCAAGGGTACCTTGAGTGGAGTCCCTCGGCAAGCGGAGCCGAGCCCATCCACAGCTCCGTCGCCCATCTCCCGCTGCCAGCCAAGGAGGATCATCGAACAGCATCAAGGGATGCCGGGCCGTTGGCCTGGTCGAACGCCACCGTTCGAACGAAAACATCATCAGCGATGGATCACCCCGAGTCCCCGTACCTACAGCCGCCAGGGGCGCAGCCAGAGGCGCCGCCACGGGCGCCGCCACGGGCGCCGCCAAGGGCGAGGACCGATGGGCCGGCTTCGAAAGGAGCCGACCTCCCGTGTTTGGAAAGGAGTATCCATGAACGACGCCATTCTCAGGGCGCCCCCGGCCGAAAACGAGCCGGTCTTGGGCTACGCGCCGGGCAGTCCCGAGCGCGAGCGCGTGAAGTCCGAGCTCCAGCGCCTGCTCGGAGAAACCTTCGACATTCCCTGCATCATCGGCGGCAGGGAAGTGCGGACCGGGCGCAGGTCGCCGATCGTCAGACCGGACGATCGGCGCAGGCCGCTCGGCATGTTTCATATGGCCGGCGAGGCCGAGACCACCGCAGCCGTGAACGCGGCCCTGGCCGCCAAGGCCGAATGGGAGGACATGCCGTGGGAGGAACGCGCGGCGGTGTTCAGGCGCGCGGCCGCACTCATCGCCGGCAGCTACCGTCCCCTCCTTGTCGCCTCGACGATGCTCTGCCAGTCCAAGACCGTCCATCAGGCAGAGATCGATGCGGCCTGCGAAGTCATCGACTTTCTCCGTATAAATCCGCGATTCATGGAGCATCTGTATGCGGAGCAGCCGCAGAGCGACGAGAACGAGTGGAACCGCCTCCAGTATCGGCCGCTCGAAGGCTTTGTCTACGCGGTGACGCCCTTCAACTTCACGTCGATCGCCGCCAACCTCGCCACCGCCCCCGCGATGATGGGCAACGTCGTCGTCTGGAAGCCCGCCTCGACCTCGATCCTCTCCAACTACTTTCTCATGAAGGTCTACGAAGAAGCGGGGCTGCCTCCCGGCGTCATCAACTTCCTGCCGGGAGGAGGAAGCGCGATCTCCACGGTCCTGCTCGGCAGGCCGGAGTTCGCCGGACTCCATTTCACCGGATCGACAGCGGTCTTCAACTCCCTCTGGAAGCAGATTTCGGACAGGCTCTCGATCTACCGCTCCTATCCGCGGGTTGTCGGCGAGACAGGCGGCAAGGACTTCATCCTGATGGATCCGAGCGCCGACCCCGAGGTGGCCCTCGTGGCCGCGCTTCGCGGCGCCTACGAGTACCAGGGACAGAAGTGCTCGGCGGCTTCGCGGCTCTATGTACCTTCCAGTCTGGCCACGGCCTTCCTGGAGCGGCTCGGGGCCGAGGTCACTTCGCTGCGCATGGGTCCCGTGACCGACTTCAGGAACTTCGTCGGCGCGGTCATCGACGAGGCCTCCTTCGACTCGATCCTCCCCTACCTGGATCGGGCCTGCTCCGCCTCACGTGCATCCTGCGAGCTGAAGCTGCTTGCCGGCGGCAAGGGCGACAAGACCGAGGGCTACTTCATACAGCCCACGCTGCTCGTCGCCGAGGATCCCGCATACGAGACCATGCAGAAGGAACTCTTCGGTCCGGTGCTCACCGCCTATATCTACGACGAGCATGACATGGAGGCCGCCTACCGCCTCGTCGACTCCACCTCGCCCTACGCGCTCACCGGTTCGATCATCGCGCGCGATCGGCAGGCGATCGTCCGGGGGCTCAACTCCCTGCGACACGCCGCGGGGAATCTCTACGTGAACGACAAGCCCACCGGGGCCGTCGTGGGGCGGCAGCCCTTCGGCGGGATGCGCGCCTCCGGCACGAATGACAAGGCGGGCAGTCTCCTCAACCTTATCCGCTGGACGAGCGCGGGGGCGGTCAAGGAGAACCTGGATCCGCCCCGTTCATGGCGATACCCGTTCATGGACGGGGAGTAGGTCCCTTTAGTGGTGAGCCCGCGGCACTGGGCCGTCCGCCGCCCACGGGGAGGCGACGCGGTGCCGGCCGCTGCGGTGTTTGCGACCATTCGGGTCAGGGGATCGTCAGGCAGCCGGGTTGGAGCAGAGCGCCCGCGATCTCGTACATGTTGGAGATCCTGCCCACAGCGAGTTGGTCCTCGAGCTTGAAGTACTTGAGGCAGGTGCCGCAGGCGAGAATCTCCATCCCCGCCGACTCGAGCCTGCGCAGACTCTCGACCGTCTCCGCCCCGCGCACCGCCAGCCGGACGCCGCCGTTCATCAAGATGATCCGGCGCGGGGCAGGCTCCGTCTCGCCGAGGGTGGAGAGAAAGGCCCGCATGAGGAGGGCACCGAGTTCGTCGTCGCCCGAGCCTATATGGTCCGCGCCGATGAACAGCGTGACAGCGCCCTGCGCCTGCGCCGAAGGAGCGGGCTCCGCGTCGGCGCAGGATGCGAGGGCGCGGGCGGCCGCCTCATCGACCCTCGCCGAAGCCGCAGAGCCGGCGGCGGCAGCATCCCGGCTGATGCCGAGCAGGATGCTGATCGTGCCCCGATCCTCCTCGGCGACGGAGATGACCCTGTGCCCCGAGTAGGTCGCGAACCGGGACACATTCTCGCGGGCCGCAGGATTGTCCACGAGGACCTCGATACGCTCATAGCCGCCCTCCTCGAGGGCGCGCTTGACTGCCAGCACGGGCTTCGGGCAGGCCAACCCACGCGCATCAATCCGCTTGGTCGATTCGCTCATAGCGACGCTCCCTCCAACTCGAGCCTTCGAACAGTCTCCACATGGCCTCCTTTTCGACGCCTTGCAGTGCAGCCTGAAACGTCCCGTCCTCCCGCAGACTGGCCGCCGCCGGCAGTCTGAGACAGAATCCGCAGGAGGAATCGATCTCACCAGGCACGGCGATGAACTCGCTCGTGAATCCCAACATCCCCAGCTGCGATTCGGCGTCCAGTACGGCCTGCGTCGACCGGAAGGTCAGGATGATGAAACGAAGCTCAAGCGACAATCTCGACTCTCCCCGGCCGATCCACGGTTTCCCCGATGAGGGCTGCCGGGATGCCGGCATCGCGCAACGCGGCAAGGGCCGGTTTGACCTCGTCACGGGGCAGGGCGGCGAGCAGACCCCCGGAGGTCTGGGGGTCGAACAGGATGTCCACGCTCACCGGGTCGATCGCATCCAGCCCGTCCACGAAACGCGCGCGGCCGCTCCGGTTCCTCCAGGTGCCCTCCGGCACGAGGCCCATCGCCGCATAGCGCTCGATATCGCAGAGCTTGGGCACGGCGGAGAGACTGATGCGGAGGCCCACGCCGGGCTCGCCGGCGGCCATCTCGCAGGCGTGCCCGGCGAGCCCGAATCCCGTGATGTCGGTGCAGGCCGCCACTGCGAAGGAGCGGAGCAGCTCGGATGCGCGCCGGTTGAGCGTCCGCATCGACTCCTCGGCCGCCTTGAGAGAGGCCGCTGTGGCGACGCCGCCTCGCAGCGCGGTGTTCACGAGTCCGGTGCCGATGGGCTTGGTCAGGATGAGGCCGCAGCCCGGCCCGGCGCTGTCGTTCCGCCAGAAGCGCTCCGGATGCACGAGGCCGGTGACCGCGTAGCCCAGCTTGGGCTCGAGGTCGTCGATGCTGTGACCTCCGACCAGGGCGCAGCCCGCCTCGATGAGGGCGTCGAGCCCTCCCTCCATCATCGCGCGGATACTGTCGAGCTTCAGCTTCTCCACCGGATAGCTGAGCAGGGCGAGCGCGCTGATGGCCCGCCCACCCATCGCGTACACGTCCGAGAGGGCGTTGGCGGCGGCGATCCGGCCGAAGAGGAAGGGATCGTCGACGATCGGTGGGAAAAAATCGACGGTCTGCACCAGGGCGAGATCGGGCGTTATGCGAACTATGCCCGCATCCTCGGCGCCGGAGAAGTCGGCGAGGACGTCGGGATAGTTCGGCTGGGAAAGTCCGCAGAGCGCCTCGTCGAGGAGGCCGGGGCCGAGTTTTGCTCCGCAGCCCGAGAAGCGGGTGTAGGCTGTCAGACCGGGATGGTCGCTCATGCCAGGATCTCCTTCAGTGCCGCGAGGGCGGCATCCACCTCGGCGGCGGTGGTGAACGGCCCGGGCGACAGCCTGAGCGCGCCGCCGCGGTCGAGGCTCCCCGCCCATCTATGGGCCGCCGGCGCGCAGTGCAGGCCCGGCCGTGCCGCGATGCCCCGACGGTCCAGCTCGAGCGCCAGGTCGGCGGCCGGGCGGCTCGCCGAAACGAGCGAAACGAGGGGCGCCCGGGCTGAGCCGGGGGGCGGGCCGAGGAGCCGCATGCCACCGATGGAGGCGAGTCCCTCCATCAAGCGATCCACTGCGGCGCTCTCAGCCCGGGCCAGGCTTTCCATGCCGACTTCCTCGAAGAACCGCAGGGCGGCAAGCATGCCGGCGAGACCAACCAGGTTCTGCGTCCCCGCCTCGTAGCGGTCCGGAAGAAAATCCGGCTGCTCCTCGCTCTCCGACCGGCTCCCCGTTCCGCCGCGGATCAGGGGCTCCGGCGCGAAATCCTCGCGCAGGCAGAGGGCGCCGAGCCCCGAAGGTCCGAGCAGACCCTTGTGGCAGGAGAAGCAGAGGGCGGCGGCCCCGAGCCCCTCGAAGTCGATGCGGCGATGCCCCACGAACTGGCTGGCATCCACGCAGAACGGCACGCCCGCGGCGGAGCAGGCCTCGGCCATCTCGCCGATCGGCAGCATCTGGCCGGTGACGTTGCTTGCCGCGGTCGCCACCATCAGGACCGGCCTCTCGAGGAGGGCGCGGGCCAGGGCATCGCGGCGCGGAACTCCGCTCGCGTCGCTCTCGAGGACGCGCAGCCGCAGACCCGCTCGCGCCTCGAGGAAGCGCAGCGGGCGCATGACCGCATTGTGTTCGAGGGCGGTCGTCACCACGAGACCGCCAGGCCGCGCGCAGCCGTTGATCACCAGGTTGAGAGCCTCGGTGGCATTCTTGGTGAAGACGAGCCGATCCGGCCGCGCCACCCCGACCAAAGCCGCCAGCCGCTCCCGGGTTTCGTACAGGACCTGCACCGCCGCCCTCGCCGGCCCGTGCTCCGATCTGCCGGCGCTGCCTCCCAGGCTGGCCAACTGGGCGGCGGCGGCCTCGGCCACGCCCGGCGCCTTGGGAAAGCTTGTGGTCGCGTTGTCCAGGTAGATCATGACTGCCGGTCGGCCCCGAACATGAGTAGGGCTTCGAGCACGGCCCCGCCTATGGCCCGGGACTTGTCCGAGATGCTGAAGCAGTGCTCGGGCCTGCTCCGCGGGTCGACGTCCGCCACCTTGAATCCCTCGCTTACCTCCGTGCCGGAACGGAGCATCCCGCGCACGATTCCGTCTATTCTTGAGCGGATTTCGGAACAGCCTTCGCCCTCGACGACCGCGACGACCTCGCCGCCGGACACGCGTTGGCCGATTTCGCTTCGGGCCCGGAAGCGACCGGCCGCGGGGGAACGCAGGACCCGCTCGCCGGTGACTCCGCCGATTTCCCCGGGCACGCCGGTGTCCGCGGCTGCGCAGCCTTCCACGATGACGCGCCCGAGATCGTGGCCGCGGTTGGTTTCGATCACCGCATCCACATCGAGTTCCGAGTCACCACCCGCAGTGAAGCCCGGCCCGAGTCCGATGACGACGGGGGCCATCCCCCTCCTCGAGCCGAGATTGCGCTTGGCCAGGATCGCGTCGACCAGGGCGGCGGGGTGCAGCTCCGGGAGGCTCGCCGCCGCCGGGTCTATGAGGAGGGGGACGACGCGGGGGCCGGCCAGCGCGAGCGCCTCGGCCGGGTCCTTCGCGAGCCGCCCCTCGACATCCTCCACCTTCGTCGCTCCGCCAAAGACGGCCTCCGCCAGGGATACGCTGCGCCGGATCGCCGTGGGGCTGGCCGTCTCGAGGGCCACGACGCGAAAGCCTGCGTGCACGAGGCGGACGATGGTGCCGGTCGCGAGATCCCCCGCTCCCCTGACGACGACGAGTCGGTTCATGGGCCTAGTATAGCGACCGGCGACGTCAGCGTGGAGACCCTTCGCAGAACGCGACGACCGGGCTTCTTCGATCGGCGAGGCTGCAGAGCGCCACCGCATCCACGCTGTGCTCGAGTCTGCCGAAGAGCTCATGGAGAATCGCCGCCCCTTCCGCCGGCTCGAGGAGATCGGCCTTGTTCAGGAGGAGGACTCGGAGCGAGGCGGGAGGAGCGGACTTGAACAGGCCGTCACGGCTCCGCACGAGTCGCTCCACGACCTCGGGCGTGATGGTCGAGTTCATCCCTGCGGCGGCGAGTTCGGCGAGCCGCTCCGGGCGGTGGACGGCCACCCCGGACAGGGGCTTGCCTATGGCGTCGAGGCCGACACAGCCGAACACGAGATCGGCGCAGTGCGGGACCAGGGGCTCGTGGGGCCCCGGCGCCTTGATCGCTCTGCCTCGCGCCCCGTCGG
>DATJQN010000053.1:0-9693 GCA_035505775.1 Rectinemataceae bacterium
GCCCGGGCTGCGGAGTGTAGACTCGCTTCATGACTCGCCGTTTCAAGACTCGATCCCTCGCTCTGGCCGTCGCGTGTTCGGCTTTGCTGTTGTGCTCGGGGCTCACGTCCTGTTCCGCACGCCTCGGCTGGGGACTGGTGCTCTGGACGGCCCCGGCGGGTCCCCTGGCAGCCGGAACCATTGTCCCTGTCTACATCAAGTCCAATATAGAGAAGCTGTACGTTGTGGGCATTCCCGGAAGCTCCAAGAAGCTCGAGCTGCCCCTCTGGCAGGTGGAACTCTTCCCGTCCCATGGGAAGGCGGCCGCCCGGCTCAAGGAACTCGGTCCGAACACCAGCCTGTATATGGTGGCGATCCGCGACGGCCTGCCCATCAGGGAGGATTCGACCAACAATTCCCGACGCGTCTACCGACTTCGTGAAGGGCAATCGGTGAAGATTCTCGCCAAGGTGACCGGGGAGGAGGTGAGCACCGGAGGCCAGGTCCTGCCCGGCGACTGGTACCTCGTGATGGCAGACGACGGGACGCGGGGCTACGTGTTCAGCTATGCCATGCGCATATATGACGAGACCAAAGAGGGCCCGCCTGCAGTCGCCTCCAGTCAGGACGCAGCCTCCGCACGCGTGGACCTGATCTTCGGGCAGTCCTGGCGCCCGGAATATTTCCAGGAAATGCTCGACGATCAGCGTGTGGATCTCGACCTGTTCTCGCTCCGCTATGGCCTCTTTACCGATGCGGTCCGCCACCAGATCCGTATCGAGCTTCCGACGGTCTCCCAGGTATTCAACTACGATTCGGTATCCCAGGATGGCGCGACCTTCATCTTCGAAGGCACGGCGCTGCGGATCACCATCGACAACGACCGGCGGATCGAGGCCTCATGGACCGGGGACACGGCCAAGGTCGGCGACGCAACCCTGCCCGCGGGTCCCGTTACCGGGTCGCCAGCCGCGCCACCCAATGCGTCCCCGAAAGCGCCGCCTGTGGCGCCGCCTGTGGCGCAGCCTCCGGCGAAGAGCCCCAAGTCCGGGGCGGGAGGGGCGGCTTCGGTTGTGGCCCAACCATCGATGACCGCCACTGCCAGCGCGATCAGCGTGTACAGCTCGCCCCCGGGGGTCGACGGCCATGCGGTCTTTGTGGAACTTTCGGTGGAGCCCCGCGATTCCATCCGCGAGGAGCAGGTCCGCGAACAGCGGCTTCTCGACGCCTTCATGCAGCGCGGGGCGCAGTGGTTCTCGCCTGCGGCGGGAAAACTGAGCCTCTTCAGGAGCGGGGGATTCACCTGGAGCGGGAAAGACCAGCTGCCCGCGGGATTCCTCCCTGACGGCGTCGGTGACACCGGACAGATCGCCTTCCGGCTCTTCATCGACCCCAGACTGACCGATTGGGAGGGGGCATTCTCCCTGAGCTTCGCCAGCGGAACGGGCGATGCGCCGCAGCGGAGCGGTTGGGTGAACATGGTGTACCGTTTCACGGAACAGGGCCTGGAACTGCAGCCGGCTTCGCCGCCGATCAACGGCCTGACCATCAGCGGCATCGATCCGCAGTTCGAGCCGGCGACGCTTTCGGCTGCTTCCCGATAGCGTACATGGCATTCGTCCAGTTCACCGATGTCAGCCTCGCCTTCGGGGCGCGGGACATCCTGCGCGGCGCGAGTCTCTTCCTCGCCGACGGGACCAGGGCCGCCCTCGCGGGGCCGAACGGCGCCGGCAAGTCCACCCTCATGAAGATCGCCGCGGGCATTCTGGCTCCGGATACCGGCGACCGCGCCGTCACCAAGGGAGCGCGGATATCCTACCTGCCGCAGATGACCGTGCTCGGCACGGATGGTGGCGGGGAGTCGACCGTCTATGAAGAGGCGGAAGAAGCCTATTCCTTCGCCTCGGAGCTGCTGTCGCGCCAGGACGAGATCGGGCGCCTCCTCGAGTCATCGAGCAGCGACGACGCCGCAACCCGGCGTCTGCTCGAAGAGCACGCCCATATCCAGGAGAGCGTAGAGGGCTCGGGCTACTGGCGTCGCGAGGAGCGCGTTCGCGAAGTGCTCAGGGGGCTGGGGTTCAGGGAGAGCGAGATGGGGCGGCCGGCTCGCGAGTTTTCGGGAGGCTGGCAAATGCGCATCGCGCTGGCCAAAGTCCTCCTCGAGAATCCGGACGTCATGTTGCTCGACGAGCCGACCAATTACCTGGACCTCGAGGCCCGGACCTGGCTGGAAGGCTTCCTGGCCAGCTATCGGGGCGGCGTCCTGGTGGTCTCGCATGACCGCTATTTCCTGGACACCACGGTGCGGGAGGTATACGAGCTCTGGAACGGCAGGCTCAGCCGCTACCCCGGGAGCTACTCCGCCTACGAGGCCCGGCGCGCCCAGGAGCTGGCAGCCACCTTCGAGGCCTGGGAACGCCAGCAGGAGGAAGTGGCCCGGCTCGAGGATTTCATCCGGCGCTTCCGCTACCAGGCGACCAAGGCCTCAGCCGTCCAGAGCCGCGTAAAGCAGCTCGAGAAGATCGTCCCGATCGAGATCCCCGAAGGGATGAAGCGGATTCATTTCTCCTTTCCCCCCGCTCCGAGATCGGGCACGGTCGCTGTGAAACTGAGCGGGCTCCAGAAATCCTACGGCAGCAATCGCATCTTCTCCGACTTCGATCTGGAAATCGAACGGGGCATGAAGGTGGCTTTCGTCGGACCCAACGGCGCCGGAAAGTCGACGCTGATGCGGATCCTCGCCGGCGCCGATCGGGAGTACGGCGGCGAGCTCCGCTTCGGCTCGGGCATCGAGGTCGCCTACTTCGCCCAGGACACCGCCGACAACATGGAAGGCGAGGGGACGGTGGAGGAGGAGGCCGAGTCCGTCTGTCCCACCGAGCTCATCCCCAAGATACGGAACCTGCTCGGAGCCTTCCTGTTTCGGGGCGACGACATCAACAAGAGTCTTCGGGTCCTTTCCGGCGGGGAGCGTTCCCGGCTTGCGCTGCTCAAGATGCTGCTGCATCCCGCCAACCTCCTCATCCTCGACGAACCGACGAACCACCTCGACCTGACTTCCAAGGACGTCCTGCTCGAGGCGCTCAGGTCCTTCGAAGGTACGGTCCTGTTCGTCTCCCACGACCGGTCCTTCATCGAGGAGCTCGCGGATCGGGTTCTCGAGCTGGAGTCAGGTCGCACACCGCGCTGGTATGTGGGCGACTACCGCTACTTTCTCGAAAAACGCGCGGCCCTCGAGGCCGACAGTCCGGGGAGGAGCCCAGTCCCCGATCGCGGCATGGGGGAGAGTCAACGCTCCCAGGGCCCGGAGGCGGGCCCATCCGCCCCATCGGGGGGAGCGGTATCGCACGAGGAGGAGAAGGCGCGGAAGGCGAGAATCAGGAAACTCCAGAAGCGCGAGGAGGAAATACTGGGCAGTCTCGAACGGATATCGGCCCAGAAGGCCGCGGCCGAGCACGAGATGGGCCTGCCCTCCAACTACTCCGACGGAGCCAGGATGAAGCGCCTGGCCGAGGCTGTCGAGCAGCTGGAGCGCGAGGCACGCGAGCTCAACGAGGAGTGGGAGCGTGTTGCGGAGAGCCTCGGCGAGCAGTGAGCAGCGCGAACCCGCCGCCGCCCCGGCCCGAAAGGAAAATCCCGCCGGGGCGGGGCTTCCCAAAGAATGGGAATTGTTTACATTTTGACAAGGGCGGACTATACTCAAGCCCGAAAACCTGCTTCGCGAATCGAGATAAAGGAGTAACCGTATGGAAACCAGGAACGGCCTGATCACCTTCGGACTTTTCGTGCTGCTCTTCGCCTTCAGCTTCGTGTTCTGCCTGGATGCTCTGGCCATCCCCAATACGTTGTACGGCGTTCTGGCCCTCATCGGCTTCGTCATCTGCATAGCGGCATCGATTTTCAACGGGGTCATGGCCGGAAAGAACGGCGAGGCGCTCGCCGTCTGGTTCTCCTCCTATGCCGTCGTCGTTTCCATAGTCTTCGTCTGGTATCTCACCCGGGTCGGCACCGCGTTCAAGTGGTGGTAAAGCACTCGCCGCGGATAGAAAGAGCGGAACCGAAGGGTTCCGCTCTTTGTTTTTAAGCAATTGAAGATTTTAGAGAAAGCCCGGTCCGGGGCCCATCCTCCAAGGAGAGAGCGGGATCACTTCTGCCCGGCGCGCAGCTCCTTCACGTGGGCCAGCACTTTCTCTCCCAATATCTTGTATGCCTGCGGCAGACTGTCCCCGTCCGGCGAGGAGTAGAGTGCGAGCAGCTTTTCGAAGCCGGCCTGGGCATCGGCCAGGCGGTCCTCCTTGTAGGCGATGAAGGCGAGTTCGTAGTCACCTTCGCAGAGATAGGCCTGATCGGAACCGAAGCGGTCGATGAGCGCCTGGTAGTAGACGGTTGCGGCCTTGTAGTTGTAGACGTCGCTCGCCTCCTGGGCGCGCTGGATGATTTCCTGGGCGCTCAGGTCCTGGGGAATCGACTTGGGTACGGTCGCACAGGAGGCCGCAAAGAGGATCGCGGAGGCCGCGACCGCGACCCCGATGAAGATTTGCCTGATTCGCATGATTTCCTTCCGTCAGCTGCTGTAGATTTCGTCGGCCGTGGGCAGAATTTCCTTGAGATCCTTCATGAACTCCGCAGCCTCGCCCATGTCCTCGTAGGAATCGCAGGACGGGATGCTGCGCCGGGCCACCGTGAAGTACTTGTAGATCTTCTCCTCGCCGAGTTTTTTCCGCCATTTGCCCGCATCGCATCGCACACGGAGGCGGTATCGACCCTCGCCGTCGGCTGGAGTGGGGACCAGCTTGCAGTGAATGCAATTTGCACAGTAGATTCGTCCGGCGGTTGCGGCGGCTTCGGACTGCTCGAGTTCCTCGATGTCCACTGCGGCGCCGTCAGCGTTCGGAATAGTCCTGCCCATGCCCGACTGCCCCCTTACCAAAGGGATTATGCTATACTCGCTCCGGCGCGGTCAAGGCGCGTGCCGAGCCGAGCGACGAAGGGGAATGCCCATGCTTGCAACCGTGATCAACGCCCTCGCCATCGTGGTCGGCTCCATGCTCGGGCTGCTGATCAAGAAGGGTCTGTCCAAGCGCTACGAACACGCGATATTTGCCGCCGCCGGGGTGATCACCCTCGTGCTCGGCATGAAAATGGCTTTTGCCACGACCCATATTCTCGCCTTTGCCCTCGCCCTGATCATCGGCGGGCTGATCGGCACGGTGCTCGACATCGAGGGAGGGGTACTCCGGCTCGGGGAGTTCCTGAAGAGCCGATTCGCGAAGCATGAGGATGACGGGAACTTCGCGTACGGCTTCCTGTCCGCTTCCGTGCTGTTCTGTTCGGGCGCCATGGCCATCCTCGGCTCCTTCCGCGCCGGCACCGAGGGAGACTACTCGCTGCTCCTGACAAAGAGCGTGCTCGACGGATTCCTGAGCATGCTCTTCGCAAGCGCGATGGGCGCCGGTGTCGCCTTCTCGGCCCTCTCCGTCTTCGCCTACCAGGGCGCGCTCACCCTGCTCTCGGTCTGGGCCAAGCCCTACGTGACCACCCTCATGCTCAACGAGCTGACCGGCGTCGGCGGTGCCCTCATTCTCATGATCGGCATCGGTCTCCTGGATCTGCGAAAAATGAAAACGGGGGACTTCCTCCCGGCCCTCGTGATCACCATACTTCTGGTAGTGGCAATGCCTTACGTTCCCTTCCTCGCGAAGTAGAACCGCAACCCTGCCGACGCTGCGCTTGTCGAGAGACGGAAGGAGGGGCGATGCGGGGGAATGAAGTCAACCTGCACAAGGCCCTCACCGGTTTCCACGACGAGACCGGCCAGTGGTACGTGCTGGACAATGCCGGCGTCATCATGCCGGCCGTCTCGAACCAGGTTTCCACCTCCCTGTTCAGGATCTCGGCCCGTATCGACGAGCCTGTCCATCTTGCCGCCCTCCAGACCGCCCTCGATCGCTGCGCCCGGCGATTTCCCTACTTCGCCGTCGAGCTGAGGCGCGGCTTGTTCTGGTACTACCTCGAGCCCCACGAGCGGGCGCTCCGGGTCGAGAGCGACTCGGTCCATCCCAGTCAGGACTTCAACATCAACCGTCGGGGCACCTGTCTCTTCAGGGTCCGCGCCCGAGGCAGACAGATTGCATGCGAGTTCTCCCATGCCCTGAGCGACGGCACCGGCGGACTCCGTTTCCTGAAGAACCTCCTGGCCGAGTACTTCCGGGTCAGGGGCCTCATGGATGTCGAGGGGACGCCCGGGAGCGCAGATCCGGATCTGTACGCCCTTGACGAGGCGCCGGACCCTCGGGAATACGAGGACGCCTACCACAAGCATTTTGTCGAGGAGTACCCCAAGCCGTCCAGGATCCCCCGTGCCTTTCACATCGCCTCGCAGCAGCTTCCCCGGTTCCACTACCGCATCATCTGCGGCGTTGTCCCGCTGGCGGAAATCCTGGCCATGGCCCGACGGTACGGCGTGAGTCTGACCGAGTTTCTCGCTGCGGTCTTCCTCGATTCGTTGCAGGACGTCTGGCTGGAAACGCCTCCCCGGCAGCGCCGGGGGCGGTCGCGCCTGGCCGTCGAGGTCCCGGTCAACATGCGCAAGTTCTATCCGACCGAGACCAACCGCAATTTCAGCCTCTTCGTGCTCGCGACCCAGGACATGCGCCTGGGCCGAAGGGAATTCCCGGAGATCGTGTCCCGCGCACACCATCAGCTCCGGTTCGAGACTGACGGAAGGACGATAGCCCAGCAAATTTCGCGCAACGTGTCCGGAAGCAGGAAGCTGGCCGTGCGTCTCGTTCCACTGTTCATCAAGGACTTCTTCGCCAAGCTGCTCTTTTCCGCCCTGGGCGAGGATCTGGTGTCGGGATTCGTCTCCAACCTCGGCGAGGTCCGGCTGCCCGAGGAGATGGGAAGACACGTGGAGCGCTTCGATTTCCTGCCTGCCCCCAGCACCTACAACAAGACTTCGGCGGCGGTGGTGAGCTGGCGCGGTTTCCTGTACATAAACTTCGGCAGCCTGGCGCGTTCCCGCCAGCTGGAGCGACTGTTCTTCAGGCGATTATGTTCGCTGGGTCTGAGCGTGAAGATCGAAAGCAACATGTAGAGGAGGCCGACGATGGCCCTTTGTCCGGAGTGCGGAGTCGAGCTCGATGCATCGGTGCAGTTCTGTCCCCTCTGCGGCGCCGCCGTGCAGCCGGAAGCGCATTCGAGCTCGCGGGAGAGCATGTTCGATCCCGAGGATCGGGAGAACTTCACGGAAGATGAACGGCGCACCATCGCCTGGGAGGTACTCTCGGTATCCACGGGCATCGCTGCGGTGGTCGTCTGTGCCGTCAACCTGTTTGTCGACCGGCGGCTTACCTGGTCGCTCTACCCGATCGTGTCCCTAGTCTTCATCTGGGTGCTCTTCACGATGCCGCTCCGGCTCGGCAAGCGTCCGCTTCTCGCCGCCCTCGGGGCCGCAGTGGCCCTTCCGGGCTTTCTTCTCGCCCTCAACCTCATTGAAGGGAGGTTGAGCTGGGCGCCGGTGATCGCCCTGCCCATCGCCCTGGTCGCCGAGCTTTCGGCCGCAGTCGTCGCCTTCGCGACCAGCCGGGCAAAGCGGAAGGGGGCGAATGTGATCGGTTTCTGTCTCCTGGCGGTCGCCCTGCTGTGCATGGATATCGAGGCGACCATCAGTCTCTATTTCTTCGGCCGGCTCGTCCTCCAGTGGTCGGCAATTGTGGCGACCGCACTTGTCCCGGTTTCCGGCTTTCTCTTCTATCTCCATCACCGGGTCACCAAGAAATCGAATTTGCGGAAACTGTTCCGGTTGTAAGAGGCTCGTCCCCCTGTCGTGGCGCCCCGCGGGCGCCATCGCGCCGTTCGGAGCGGCCTGGAGACCTTAACATCTATTGACATTTTTTCGCGTTTTATGTAGATTCCCCTCACCACGACGCAGGGTAGAGCAGTTGGCAGCTCGTCGGGCTCATAACCCGGAGGTCGCAGGTTCGAGTCCTGCCCCTGCTATAGGCTTCCGTGACACTTCCAAGTTCTACTTGAATCGGTCTAACAGCCGATGAAGCCTAGAGATACGGCTCCAGAGCAATCTGGGGCCGTTTCTTTTTTATGCGCTCTCTTGGGGCCGGCCAGGATCAATGCCCTGTTGGGGCACCCGAACCTGCCCGGCCTTCATGGCGAACTGATCGAAGTCTCACGCAGATTGAACGGGGTCGGTCTATACTGTGGTATGCAACGTCGACATCTCTCCCGGCTCTTCATTTCCTGCGTGTTCGCCCTGCTCTCCCTGAGCGCTTTTCTCGTATCCGGCTGTGGTCGAGACACTGCCCGATCAGCCCCTGAGGGGCTGCAGGCGCCACGGACGCCCAGGTACCCGGCCCTCACCTTCATGGTCTTCTCCGATACGCATCTGTACGATGCCAGTCTCGGGACCAGCGGTGCCGCCTGGGACGCGTACATGGCGGCGGATCGCAAACTGCTCGCGGACAGCGAGGAGACTCTGAAATTCGCCTTCGAACAGGTCAGGCGAGTCAGGCCGGGCTTTGTGCTGGTGACCGGCGACCTCACCAAGGATGGAGAGGAACTCTGTCATGAGAAGTTCGCGTCGTATCTGAAGGGTCTCGCCGATGCGGGCATCCAGGCTTACGTGATTCCCGGAAACCATGATATCGACAATCCCGACGCAGCGCGGTTTCTGCTCGCGGGCGGCACGGAGCGGGTCCCTTCCGTCTCGCCGGGGGATTTCGCACGGATCTACGCAGCCTATGGCTACGATCAGGCGATGGCGCGGGACCCCGCGAGCCTCAGCTATGTCGCGTCCCCTGCACCGGGGCTCTGGCTTCTCCTCCTCGACAGCGCCAGGTACGAGCGCAACGAGGCGCTGCACCATCCCGAGACCTCGGGGGCCATCAGGCCGGCCACCTTCGCCTGGATTCGGTCCCGCCTCGAGGAAGCGGACCGACTGGGGGTCGCGGTCATAGCCGCGGAGCATCATCCGCTTATGGAACATTTCGCCGGGATGAAAGCGAAATACCCCGAGTACGTGATCGACGACAACTGGAAGCTGGCGGCTCTCCTGGCGGCGCATAACGTCCGGATGATCTTCACGGGGCACTATCACGCGAGCAGCATTGTGGAACACCGCTGGGAGGACAGCGACCGAACCGGACTTGCGGGTCGAGCCATAGTGGACGTCGAGACTGGTTCTCTGGTCACCTGGCCCTGCTCCTTCCGGACCGTCCAGCTCGGGGCCGACGGCAGCCTGGACATCCGCACTTCGAGAGTGGAGCAGCTGCCCTCCTACGCACGGGCAGGGAAGAGCTTCGACGTGGAAGGGCGCCGGATAATCGGCGAGGGAATCGGCAACATAGCCGCCACGACCATGAATAAGTTCCGCGTCGCGCAACATGATATCGAGACACTCACGCCGGAAATAGTCGAGGCCATGATGGCGCACTACAAGGGAGACGCGCACTTCCCGGGGGGAGACATGCTGACTACGCGGGGACTTGGCCTGATGGGCCGGCTCGTCGTCGCATCCTACAACACCTTCGTCAAGGGACTCTGGAAGACGGTTCCTCCGAAAGGCGTGGAGCTGATGGAAGACAACGACATCCGGATCGCTGCGGACGGTTCCTGGGCGGCCGAACTCCCGCGGCCGTGAGTGCCCGGAGACGGTTCAGGCTCCCGGCGTGGGAGCGCGTGCGACGGCGATTCCGGCAG
>DATJQN010000054.1:0-5660 GCA_035505775.1 Rectinemataceae bacterium
TGGGCCATGTCGGTATCCCGAATGCGGCTCTCGGCTGCCTGCATGTTTTCGGCGCCGACATCGATGCCGCGCACGGCGTGCTCAAGGCGGTTCTGGTAGGCGCCGAGGTCGGCGCGCTGCTTGTTGAGCTTCTTGAGCGCCGCGTCGAGAGTGCCGATGGCGCGGTTCGAGCCGTCGGGATCCTCGAGCGAAATGATCGAGTTGTCGCCGACGTTGCGCACGCCGAGGGCCTTGGAGGTCATGGTGCCCACAAAGACCTGCACCCGCTGGTCCATGTTGGCGCCGATATGGAACCACATGGAGCCGGTAACCGTGTTCTCTCCCGTCTGGCGCGCGAAGCGGCCCGTGAGGAGATTGAGCCCGTTGAACTGCGCGTGGCTGGCGATCCGGTCCAACTCGCTGACGAGCTGGCTGGTCTCGACCTGGATCTGCATCCGGTCCTCGCTGGTGTAGATGCCGTTGGACGCCTGCACCGCGAGCTCCCTGAGCCGCTGGATGATGTCCTGCGACTCCTGGAGATAGCCTTCCGTCACCTGGATGAACGAAATGCCGTCCTGCGCGTTCTTCGAAGCCCGCTCGAGGCCGCGAATCTGCGACCGCATCTTCTCGGAGACGGCGAGCCCTGAGGCGTCGTCACCCGCGCGGTTGATCCGCATGCCCGAAGACAGTTTCTCCATCGACTTGTCCACCGCTAGATTGGTGCTTCTGAGCGAACGATCCGCGAACATGGCGCTGAGATTGTGATTGATAATCATGCCCTTACTCCTTTCCTGGCTAGGGACGGCCTCATGGCCGTCTCGGCATCCGTGCCGGCTGCATAATGCGCCGGTCCCGCGTACGTCCTCCCGCGAATCCTTCCGCGGCGTCGACGCTGCAGAATCCCGGTCCGAGCGATCGCGCCGCTCTTCCCGGGGCTCTACCCTCCGAGTATCGGAAACTGGCTCCGGCACTTAAGAGAAAGCGTTGCGAGACCGGAGGCTTCGCGATCGGGCTTCCCGGGACCGGCTTCGGAGCCGCTTGAGAATCGGGACTTTTCATGCTACAGTCCCGCTGCGCTATGACCCTGCGACAGATTCAAGCGATCCTGGAGGCCGCCGTGGCCGTCGGCGAGGAACACCTCGACCGGGAGGTATCCGCCGCCTGCGGAGCCGATCTCATGAGCGATGTCATGGCCTTCGTCAAGGAGAGTGTCGTGCTCCTGACCGGACTGGTGACGCCGCAGGCCATCCGTACGGCCGACCTCATGGACATCAAGGCCATCGTATTTGTCAGAGGCAAGGTGCCGACGCCTGACCTGCTCTGCATGGCCAGAGAGAACGGCATGATCCTGCTCACGACCAGGTACTCGATGTTCCTCGCCTGCGGACGACTTTTCGAGGCCGGACTCCGGTCGGGTGGAGTCAGGGACATAGCCTAGGCCGGGATGAAATTCAGCCACCTGGTGCCGGGGGACGATTTCTCGATGGTGGGCCAGGCTTCGGCCGAGCTGAAGCGCCTGCTTGCCCGCCTTGGCATTGACCCCGCGCTTGTCAAGCGGGCCTCCGTGGCCATGTACGAGGGCGAGATCAACATGGCGATCCATGCCGGCGGCGGGATGGCGGAAGCGGAGATACTCCCCGACCGCATCACGATGACGCTCACCGACTGCGGCCCGGGAATCGCCGATCTGGAACTCGCAATGCGTGAGGGCTGGTCCACGGCCCCCGACGTCTATCGCGAGCTGGGATTCGGCGCGGGCATGGGCCTGCCCAATATGAAACGCAACAGCGACGAGATCAGCTTCGAAAGCCGGCTCGGCGTGGGCACCACGGTGAGAATGGTCATACGCCTGGACAGGGAGGGCGAGAGGGCATGAGTTTTTCCGGCGACTTTAAGGATATGTCTTCGGCTTCGGTTCCTTTCCACTCTGTCCGGCTTGACGCGGACAAGTGCGTGGGATGCACCACCTGCATCAAGAAGTGCCCCACACAGGCGATACGGGTGCGCAAGGGGCGCGCAAGCATAATAGCCGAGCGCTGCATAGACTGCGGGGAATGCATACGGACCTGCCCGCACGGAGCGAAGAAGGCCGTCTCCGACCCGCTCTCGATCATCGATGGATTCCGCTACCGGGTCGCAATGCCCGCCCCCGCCCTGTACAGCCAGTTTGATGAGAGCCAGAGTGTCGATCTGATACTCTCGGGACTGCTGGAACTGGGCTTCGACGAAGTCTTCGAGGTGGCCGAGGCGGCCGAGCTCGTGACCGAGGCCACCAAACAGCTCCTTGCCGATTCGCAATCGACAGGAGCCCTGCCGCGGCCGCTTATTTCGAGCGCCTGTCCCGCGGTCGTGCGAATCGTGCAGCTGCGATTCCCGAGTCTCATACCCCACCTGGTTCCCCTCATCCCTCCCATGGAGGCCGCGGCGCGTATCGTGAAGGAAACCCTTCATCGAGACAGACCGGGGGTGGGCGTCTTCTTCATCACCCCCTGCGCGGGCAAGGTGACCGTGACGCGGTCGCCTCTGGGCTATCCCAGCTCGGCGCTCGACGGTGTCATAGGTCTGAAGGACATCTATCTCCCGCTCCTGAACGCCATGAGCGCGGCCCCCTTGAGGAAGCTCGCCCGCGCGGGACGGATCGGCCTGGAATGGGCGCGTACCGAAGGCGAAAGCGAGGCTGTCGGCCAGCGCTCCTCAATCTCGGTGGACGGCATCGCGAATGTGATAGGCGTGCTCGAGGCGCTTGAGAAGGGCAAGTTGGGCGATCTCAAGTACATCGAGGCGCTCGCATGTCCGGCCGGATGCGTCGGCGGGCCGCTCACGGTGGAGAATCCGTTCATAGCCCGGACCCGGCTGCGTAAGCGGGAAGACGAGGCGCCTCCTCAGACAGCCCGCCCCCGCACCTACGAAGGACTCTCTCCGCTGGCCTGGAGCGAGCCGGTGAAGCCGCGCTCCGCCCTCGTGCTCGATGCGGACATGGCGCGCGCCCTGGTCATGATGGAAGAGCTCGATATGATTGCGAAGGGACTGCCGGGACTGGACTGTGGGTCGTGCGGCGCGCCGAGCTGCGACGCTCTCGCGGAAGATGTCGTGCGAGGATCCGCCGTGGCCACCGACTGCATCTTCAAGCTGCGGGAGAACGTCAGAAAGCTCGCCGGAGAGCTCCTCGCACTCGAGGAGCGCAACCCGCCGGGCCTGGATCGGGAGCTCTGATCAGCTGCCCAGAGCGTCCAGGGGCTCTTCTCCCCTGAAGCCGCTCCCCGAGGCGCCCCGGTCGGACTTTCGCCGCGGGGTAGGCAGACCGGCGCCGCCTGGGCCGCCGCCAGGGATCTCTGCCGAGGCGTCGCCACGGGCGTCGCCAAAGGCGCCGCCTCGGGCGCCAAAAGCCTGCTCGAGTGCGATATCGGTCTGACCGGCGAAGCCTGCCCGCGAGAAGCTGTACAGTAGCTTGTAGCCCGCCTTGAACCTCCGGGCAATCAATTCCCTCAGCATGCGATCGCGCTCGCCCACGCTCTGGAAGCGATGAAGCCGCTCACGCTCGCGACCGGAGCCGACCCGCCACGCCGCGCAGAGGGCAAAAGGAGCGTCCAGGGCCGCCTGGCGATCATGGATGGTGTAGAACTGCGTGCGACCATCCCTGCCGGTCTTGATGAAGGTGATGAGCATGGATACCTAGTGTATCGGCCATGAGAAAGCGGGCCTTGATGAAGCTCGTACGGCGACAAAAAAGGGAGTCGCCGATTGCAAGGTCGGCCGACTCCCTGACGTTTGCTTTCACCGCGTCCGGGACTCTCCTTGGGTCCGATGGGCTACGCGGGGCAATGCTTTGAAAAAAGCATTCTCGAGCCATTACGGGCTCGACCCATCCCTTGCGCACCTGCCAGCGGATCACTTCCCTGCTTGGCAGGTTGAACGCTTCAGAGCGACAGACCCGGCGGTCATAGCCCGATCCGGGGCATCGCTCCGACTCAAGACCGGTTCCCTCGGCGCCATTCCCCATACTGATCCGAAAACGAAGACAAGTCCGAAAAGGCCTAAACCCTACACGCCAAGGCCGGTCCGGAACCCTCGGGCGGGACTTCCATAAAGGACCTCCTCTCCGAAACGTTCCCGCTTCCGTTACCTGCATGCCAGCGGAAGCCACACGATCAGTCTCTGCCTAAAAACTACTTCCCGCGCCACGAAAAGCAAGCTCCAAATCGTCACTTTTTAGTATTTTCCCCCTGCGGGCTTCGGGGTCTACGGCATGACTGATGCTGCTCACCGGGATGGTGACCCCCCGGGAGCGGACCGAAGAGGGCGAGGGGAACTGAGCCGCCCGCGGTTTGTGACTCTTCCCCGCCTTTCAATTTGACAAGCCGCGTAAAGGACACTATAGTGAGTAACTAACGCAAATTCGCCATATCGTTGAAATTGATTGAAAGGTTTGCGGTATTTCGCGGCGACCGATTCGGGCCGAAGGCATGTCATAAGGGGATCCTTGTTGAACAAGAGAGACTTTCCACGCGTACACTTCTACGATCAGGATTTCGTGGAGATCTACGATAGAACCTGGGCCTGGATCGCCGACTGCTGGGCTACCGGGCCGGTCGGCTCGCCGATCGAGAAGGTCAAGTTCTTCCAGTATCCTCCCGAACCCACCGTCGACCTCATGGAGGCCGTTTTTTCTTCTTTCTTTCTGGTCTATTCCAACCGGATATTTGCGGCTGCGAGCGGGCTCGACGCTCTTTACGCCCTGCAGGAGCCCAGCGGCGCAATACGCTCCCGCTACAACGCGCAGACCGCCAAGCCCATCCTTACGAAGGACAATCCGGAGGGGCTTGGCCTGCCGCTCTTTGCCTGGGCCGAGTACAATCTGTACCACAAGGCCGCCAACAAAAAGCGCGTGAAGGATGTCATGCCCGTCCTCCAGAAGCATTGGGCCTGGATGGAGGCCACCTTCAAGCACGAAAACGGCCTTTACGCTGTTCCCGTGGCCGCCAGCGGGATGGAAAACTCACCTCGCGGCGCCGCGGTCTATCTGGCGGACTTCAACGCAGCCATGGCCATGAACGCCCTCTACCTCTCGGCGATGGGGGACATACTGAACGACAAGGAAGTGTCGTTCCAGTTCAAGCGCAATTACTTCTCACTCAAGACCCGTATCAACTCCAAGATGTGGAATGCCGACGACGGCTTCTACTACGATCTCGACAAGAACGAGAAACAAGTGGCGACCAAAACCGTGGGCGGCTACTGGCCTCTGCTCGCGGAGATCCCGAACGAGGAGCGTGCCGAGCGGCTCATCGCCCACCTCAAGGACCCCAAGGTCTTTGGCACCGAGCATCCCTTCCCGACCCTGGCGGCAGATCAGAAGGCCTACGACAAGCGTGGCATGGGCTATCGCGGCTCGGTCGTTCCGCCCTTCACCTATATGGTCATCAAGGGGCTCGAAAAGTACAACCAGTACGAGCTCGCACGCGATTGCGCGATCAGGCATCTCTACTTCGTCCTCGACTCAATGCACCAAGGCAATGAGGAACGAGACGAATTCGAGGAGAAGCGCAGCAAGGCCTCCACGGAGAACAAGCCGAGCGTCTGGGAAGCATATCAACCGCAGAGCGAGGGAAAGGCGATCTGGCCGGACCATCCGCAGTGGCCGCGCCCTCAATTCCTGGCCTTTACCGGTCTTTCGACAATCG
>DATJQN010000055.1:0-34097 GCA_035505775.1 Rectinemataceae bacterium
TCCTTCTCGAGCTTCTGGATACCCTCGCTTTCCTTGGTGATCCAGGTCGCGTAGTCCTGGATGAAGAACTCCTTCACATCGCCCCTGATCTTCTTTGCCGTGAACCACTGGTAATAGTTCCCGGTGAGTCCCTCTTCCATCCAATAGTAGGAAGCCTTCTCCTTGGCCACCTGCCAGCGCAGGTCGGCCACTGCGGTGATGACCGCCTGGGTAAGGTTCTTGGGGTACATGGGTAGCGCCACCCGCCCCCGGCTCGTCGCCCGATTGTAGCGGTCGAAGGGTTCCCAGCAGATGCCGGAGTCTCCATAGCAGGGCAGGAGGATGATGAAGGGCACGATCCGATGCAGGGTGTTCTTGTACGGCCGGCAATAGGCCTCGCAATCGATGGACTCGATCCAGGCGAGCAGTCTGATCACGTTCTCCCGCGTGCCGATGTCCTTGATATTGCCGTGAAAGTACTCGCGCGAAAGCAGGGGGAAGTGATTGCCCTGCCTGCCGATGCAGAGCTTGGTCATCTGTCGGATGGTCTCGAATTCCTGGGCGAGGGTCTGGAAGTCGGTCTTGGTCTCCTGACCGCCCGAGGCGGCCTTCTCCGCAGCGCTCTTGAGCTCCTCATTCGCCCGATCGAAGTCGTTGATGCTCGCGACCAGATCCTTGTCGGCGGCGACCATCCGTCGCATGATGTCGTTCAACTCGCTCATCGTCTTCTTCTGCGACTCGCTGTAGGGCGAGGGGACGTGGAGGAGCCCCGGGTGGCTGCCGTGCTCGCAGATCAGCTCGACCCGTTCCTTGAGGGCGGTCTCGAGCACGCGCCGCTCCTCGGCTTTCGCTTTCATGATGCCCTCGGCGGAATCGCGCTTGCCCTGGACCCGCTGCATCATCACCTGGAATCGGGCATGGTCGTCGCCGTTCTGGCGTCGCGGCTTCACCTCGTCCGTGGCGCTCTGGGTGATCTGCCCCACTGCGACCGCGCGGATCCACTCGTCGACATAGTAGATGGGCTCGTCGGTGTTCCGCTCGAAGATGATCTTGTGGAAGGTGTCGACCATCTCGGGCGAGAAGAGATTCGGGAGGAGGGCGCTCAGCCGGATCATGAGCCGCTTGGGCAGGGGCGCCTGGTTCGTTGCCACCTTCAGGGCGACCTTTGCTGCGAGATACCAATAGGCCGGAATGAGCTGCTGCCGGTAAACACCCTTGTCCTTGGGGTCGGCGGCCTTCAAGAGCTTCCCGAGCACCTCGTGGACCTTCTGGGCTTCGTCACCCTCGCCGTTGAGTGCGGTCTTGTAGTAGGTCGGATCCTTGAACCAGGTCGCCGGCTTCTCCGCCTCTATCCGCTCGATCGGAGCGAAGGACTTGCGCGAGAGGTCCACGTCCCCTTCCCGACGCTCGTTGGCCTCCGCAGTCACCCCCATGTCGTCGAAAAGGGTGGTAAAGTCGGGAGGAGGGACCGCCTGCCCGGGGCCGCGATCGGCCCCGCCCGGGCCGCGGCCGGCCCCGGTGGGCGGGCGGCCGCTGGGCGTATATTCCTGAACCGATCCGCCTATGAGGGCGGCGATCTCCGGATCTATTTCGTCGGGCACAGTGCATCTCCGAAAGGGCGGTCGAATGGGCCTGCGTCGGGAGTGCTCCCGATCCGGCTGCCAAGCCCTCTCGAGAGTATTCTAGCCCCCCGGGTCCACGGCTTCAAGGCCGAGGGAGCGTTCGGGGGCGCCGGCTCACTTCTTGGACTGGATCGTTATCTCGAGCTGCGGTGCGGCGAATTCGGCGACTCGATACCAGACCGCTTTCCGGTTTTTCACGCGCATTCGCGCGGCCTCTCGGACCCCGTCGAACATCGCATGATGCTTTTTGAGCGTCAGGAAGGTCCGCTTTTCGGCGGGTCCATAGATCGAATCGGGGTGCTCGTCGACCTCCCGGTCGAGATTCTCCACGAAGGTGCTGAGTATGGTGAGATAGTTCCGGTGGATCTCGCCCAGGTAGTCCAGCGCCAGCTCATCCATCCCCTGAAGCGAGGCGAGGTCCTGGACGAGCTCGCCGAAGGCGCCGATCGCGCGTTCGAATCGCTCGCCGAGAAACAGATCGAGTGCGGACTTGGCCAGGCCGAGGATGCCGTTGCGGCTGAGATCACGGGTGGCGGCCCGCTGGTCCCGGGCCTTGAGCTCGGGCAGGCTCATGGCGATCCTCGTGACGAGCTTGACCGCATCCTCGAACACTTTCGACTTCCACAGGCCGTGGTCCAGGGACTCATAGAGTTCCTCCATGGTCTCGCGATAGGCGATCCTGTATGATTCGGCCGGGAGAAAGACGATGTCGTAGACGGCCAGGCTCAGGCCCTTGAACTCGACCGTCCCCGTGTTGAAGTAGTCGATCTTCCCCTTGTAGCTTCTCTGCTGCTTGTCTTCCGCCGATCTGAGCCGCTGATAGACGTGGCTCGTGATGAGAATCTTGTTCCGGTCCGGAGAAATCCTGCCCGCCCGCGACTGGAGGCGGGCTGCCGTGTTGACGATATCGCCGGAAAGATCGCCGTCCTTGGTGATGATGAGCGGCGTATACTTCTGGCCGCCCGCGATGCCGGCTGAGAGCTGGAAGCCCGGGAGGATCACGTCGAAGTTTCGTTTCCTGTGCTCGAGATCCTCGCTCACCCGCCGACGGGTCGAGAAGTAGTCCATGACGAGAATGGTCGCCTCGAGGATGTCCTGCGCCGAAGGGCCGAGGAGGAGAATCTCGTCCCCATGGGCGCGGCGACTGACCACGCCGACCTTGGCCACGAGCCTCGGCACGACCTCCTGCATCATCGTGTCCAGCAGGTCGAGCATGGACACGTTGCCGCGGTGCCGGTGACAGAAGCGGGTATAGCCGTGGATGTCGAGCAGCGCCATGTAGATGTCGGGTATCGACATGAATCGCTTGAGGTCGCCGGCGAAACGGTACTTCCGGTCCGGAAGGACGACCTCGGACCAGACGCGCGGGAACTGCTCGGCGCTGATGCCCCTGAAAAAGCCCCAGTGCAGCTTTTTCTGGAGCTCGAAGGCCCGGCGCAGGATCGCTGCGGTCCCCTGGTTGTCCGGAAGGCGCGAGGCGTAGCTGCGGAGCGACTCGAAGGTGAGGAGCTCGCCGGTCAGAATCTTGTCGTTCAGGTGGGAAAGAACTTCATAGGGTGAAGTGGTCGGCTTCCACTCGTCCAGGCTTTTCATCGTACTCGTCCTTGCGGCCGCCCTGAGGGCCTCGGGACGATTCTAGCCGAGCCGGCCCGCCCGGGGAAGCGAGCGGCGCGTCGCACATGAAAACGGCCGCCCGTAAAGGCGGCCGCTGCGGTCGTGGAGGTGATCGGAATTGAACCGACGACCTCTTGAATGCCATTCAAGCGCTCTAGCCAACTGAGCTACACCCCCGACTCAGGCGGCCAAAGGATAGCCGAGCGGAGAGCTCAATGTCAAGACCGGGGGCTTTCCGGAGGGCGACCCGGCAAAAAAAGCTCTGACGAATTGACTACAAACGAGCAGCAGGCTTGTCCGCCCAGCCCGGCCGGGCGATATTAACAGAGTGAATGAAGCTGGCTCCGCCCTGGCGCTCTGCGCCCTCGGTCTTGAGAAAGTATGTGGCACCGAGCTCACCCGTCTCGGCATCGCGCGGACCGAAGGTCGGGCACCGGCCGACAGCGCGGAGAGCGGCCATGCAGCCTCGGCCATTCAGCCGGCGCGCTCGAACGGCAGGGTCGCGTTTCCCCTGGGATCCTCCCCCACGCGGTCCCTCATGCGGGCCAACCTCTGCCTCCGCACCGCAGAGCGCGTTCTCATCCAGGTCGGAAAGTTCCCGGCCCTGGACTTCGACGAGCTGTTCGATCAGGTTCGCGCTCTGCCCTGGGAAGCCTACTTTGCACGTGAGGATCGGCTGGTCATCGAGCGGGTCCGGCTCAAGGATTCCCGTCTTGCCGCCCAGACTTCGGTGCAGGCGATCGTGCACAAGGCGATCTACGAGCGTCTGGGGACCGTCTACAAGCTGAGCAGGCTGCCCGAGACCGGGGCCCTGCGCTCCCTGCGCGTGTACATCGATCGGGACGAGTGCCTCCTTGGCCTCGACAGCTCCGGAGAGGCCCTCCACAAGCGCGGCTACCGCCGGGTGCCGGGAGAGGCGCCGCTCAAGGAGACCCTCGCCGCGGGCATTCTCCTCCTCTCCGGCTGGAACCACCGCTTCCCGCTGCTGGATCCCCTCTGCGGCTCGGGCACCATCGCGATCGAGGCTGGGCTCTTCGCAACGGAACGCGCGCCGGGGCTCGGCCGGAGCTTCGGCTTCGAGACCATGCCCTTCGCCGACCAGGCGGACCTGGCCTCCGAGCGGAACGAGGCCCTCGGGCGCGTACGCGAAGATGTGGACTTCAGAATCGAGGGGAGCGACATCGACCCCAGGGCGATATCGGCGGCGCGGGCCAACGCCACGCATGCCGGCCTGGGCACGGCACTGCGCTTCGATGTTGGGGCCGTGGAAGCGGCACGACCGCGCTACGAGGCCGGCTATCTGCTCTGCAACCCTCCCTACGGCGAGCGCCTCGGATCCCCGGAGGAAGCGGAGGCGCTCTATCGGGAGCTCGCCCGCAGCGCGGCCCGCTTCTCGGGTTGGGGGCTCGGTTTCGTGACCAACCGACCGGATTTCGGGGAGTTCTTCGGACGTTATGCGCCATCCATCCGCAGGATCCTCAACGGCGCGGAGGAACAGTGGTTTCACTGGTATCCGGCGGGCAGCGAGCAGGTTGCCGGCTCCGCGCCGCCGGCCGCCGCGCGGGGCTCCGAACGCCCCACGCGGACGGATGCACGGCGTGGGCCCGGACGCGGCGGGCCGCCTGGACGTCGCGGCACCCTCAACCGAAAGGAATGAAGCATGGCCACCGAGAGAGAGCTTGAAGGCTCATGTGTCATGGACGACGACATTCAGGGACTCGAGCCGGCGGCGATTGTCGTGTTCGGGGCGACGGGAGACCTCTCGCTGCGCAAGATCTTTCCGGCGCTGTACAACCTGGAACGCTCCGGCGTGCTGCCCGAAGAGACGCGCGTCATCGGATTCGCGCGCAAGGACCTCGGACAGGACGAGTTTCTCGCCTGGCTCAAGCAGGGCTGTGCGCGCTTTTCCCACACCAAGCCCCTGGACGAAAGTGCCTGGAGCCGCCTCGCCGGGCGGAGTTCCTATTTTCGCGGCGAGCTCGACGACGCCGCTTCTTTCGACCGGCTGGCGCGCAGACTGGCGGAGCGCGACATGCCCACGAACAAGCTCTTCTACCTCGCGGTCTCCCCCGATCAGTTCGGGCCGACCGCGGAGCGGCTCGCGGCGGCGGGCCTGGGCACCGCCGATCGGGGAGCCTGCCCCGATGGCACCTTTCGGCGCCTCGTCGTGGAGAAACCCTACGGCTACGACCGGGGCAGCGCCCGTGCCCTCAGCAAGACGCTGCAGGGCTGCTTTTCCGAGCGCGACATTTTCCGGATCGACCACTACCTCGGCAAGGAAACGGTCCAGAACCTCCTGTACCTGCGCTTCGCCAATTCGATCTTCGAGCCGGTCTGGAATCGCAACCATATAGAATACATCGAGATCGATGTCCTGGAGTCGGGCGGCATAGGCACGAGGGGGGGCTACTATGACCATGCCGGCGCCGCCCGAGACATGCTGCAGAATCACCTCGTGCAGCTCCTCTGCCTGACGGCGATGGAACCGCCCTCGAGTCTCCGCCCCGAGTCGATCCGGGAGGAGAAGGTCAAGGTGCTGCACGCGGTCCACGACTACTCGCCCAAGGAGATCATCGCCCGGTCGGTGCGGGGGCAATACGGGCCGGGCACGCTCATCGACGGAACGTCGTCGAAAGGCTACCGCGCCGAGCCCAAGATCGATCCCGACTCCCGAACGGAAACCTTTGCGGCCGTGCGCGTCGAGGTGGACAACTGGCGCTTCGCGGGAGTCCCCTTCTACCTGCGAACGGGCAAGGCTCTCGACCGGCAGGTGAGCGAGATCCGTGTGCATTTTCGCCGACCGCCCTCCACCCTGTTCCAGGGTTTCTGCGGGGACCGGCTCGTGCCCAACATGCTGACCATCCGGATCCAGCCCGACGAGGGCATGTGGCTCGGCTTCAATGCCAAGGTTCCGGGCGCGGAACGCATCTCCGTCCACGAGCTTCGCATTTCCTATAGGGAGAGCAACAAGGACTACTTCCCCGAAGCCTACGAGCGCCTGATCGGCGATGCGCTCGCGGGGGACCCGACGCTCTTCATCCGCGCGGACGAGACGGAGGAGGCCTGGCGCCTCGTGGACTCGATCGTCGGTGCCTGGCAGGAGGAGGGTGCCCCGATGGAGGTCTACACCGCCGGCTCTTCGGGCCCGGCTGTGCCGCGGTAGGGCGGATTCAGTCGGGAAAGATGATGGAGGGGCGGCGCCCGCCGCGCAGGGGTCCGGCGCCGCAGCTCTGCGCGAAGGAATCGACCAGGGCCAGGCCCGCCGCGCCGGCGCATGAGGTGGGGTCCGCCTTCCCCTCGGCATAGAGTTCCAGGCCGTCGGGCACCCGGCGCGCGACGAGAAGCACGCCGTCCCCCTCGCAGCCCACCCAGCGCGCGAGCTCCGCAGCGATGAAAATGAAGGCGTCGAGGCATCCGGGCTTCACCACCAGGTCTTCATCCGCCTCGATCCGGGCGGAAAGTCCTGGACCGATGGCTGCGGCGACTCGCTTGAGCACCGTATGGGCGTGGCTCGGGCTGCCCACCTCCGATTCGCGGAGTATCTCGTAGGAAAGGCCGAGTGCGTCCACCCGGGACTTGATGGCCTCGAGCACCGAGCTGGAGGGGCCCTCCGCCGCCTGCAGCTCGAGTGCGATCACCGAGTGCAGAATCTGGAGGATGTTGTTGACCCGGTGATCGAGCTCGTGGATGAGCGCGTCGCGATCGCGGACGCTCCGCTCATAGGCGCCGAGGTCCTGCATGACGATGATGTAGCCGCCCGTGGAGTCCGGAATGAGCTCGGCCTTGCCAAAAAGGTCCCGGCCGTCTTCCATGCGCAGACGCTTGGTGAAGGTGACCCGTTCTCCCTCAAGGGCGCGACGGAGATAGGGAAGCACCTCGTCGACGATGGCGTCGCCCCACAGCTCGCGGATGGACATGCCCTGCATGCGATCCTGGGAGAGGCCGAGCAGACCGGCATAGGCGCGGTTGGCGAATCTGCATTTCAGGCCCGCGTCCGTGGACCCGACGGGGACCGGCATGGCGTCGAGCACGCCGAATGGGTCTTCGATCATGAGGCCGCTCGAGAAGACTGCTTCATGGTTCCTCGATTGGTTCCGCCTGGGCGGGCCGCACGCATTTTTGAAAGATGATGTCTTCCACACGCAAGGATAGCGCCTCATTGCCCGCAATTCAAATCCGTCGGACGGCGGGCACGCGGGAAGGGTCCGGAGACATCGACTCGGGCTTGCCGGCACCCTATATTCAGAGCATGAACGTGATCGAATTCGACAGCGAAGCTTCATGGGTCGCCTTCGTTGAAGCAGAGGTCGCGGCCACGCATGCTTCCCGTCTCGAGCGGGGGGAGACGCGCATGGACATCGTGCTCGCCGGGGGCGCGACGCCCGCTCCCATCTACCGGGCGCTCGCCGCCCACCCCTTTTCCGGCCTCGAGCTGACCCTCTGGCTCGGGGACGAGCGCTTCGTCGGGGCCGACAACCCCGCGCGCAATGGCCGCATGGTCGCCGCCGCCTTCGCCGCCTCGATATGGGACCCTCCGCCGCGCATCCACGAGTGGCCCTTCCCGCCGCTCACCCGGAGGCTTGATGACGCTCCCGAGGGTCTGGCGGCGGATCTGGCCGCGGCCGGCGAGCTCTGCCTCAAGCAGGAGGCCCTCCTGCGAGCGGAGCTCGGTCCCGAGCCCCGGTTCAGCCTCGCCCTCCTCGGGCTCGGTCCGGACGGGCATACGGCGAGTCTCTTCCCCGGGCAGCCCATACTTGCGGAGCTCGGGCGGCTCTGTGGCGCGTCGCTGGCCCCGGGCGAGCCCCGGGTACGGATGAGCTTTACCTATCCCCTGCTGGCGGGGGCGCAGAAGTTGCGCTTTCTCGTGCGCGGCAGGGACAAGGCCGACATTGTCAGGAGATTGGCTGCGGAGGAGACTGAGCTGCCCGCAAGCCGCGTGGCTGTCCCGGACCGGGCCATTCTGTATTGCCTGAACTAGCGGGGCGGGTGAGCCGTCGCGTAGCGCGGGGTCGGCCGAGATCTCCGGGGGGTTCAGTCCCCGAACTGCCGCCGGGCAAAGGCGAGCTGCTCGCGGACCTGAAAACTGCCGCCGCCCTCGTGACCGTTGTAGGGGTAGACGCGCAGCTCCTTCGGCCCCGCGTGCCAGTTGTAGGCGGCATAGACTGTCGAGGGCGGGCAGATTTCGTCCATGTGACCCACCGAATAGAGGGCGGGGAGGCTGCAGCGAGCGGCGAAGTTGAGGCCATCGAAGTAGGACAGGGTCCGGAACACGCCCTCCTCGGCGTCCCGGTGGATCTTCAGGTAGCTGGAGATTTCCGTGTAGGGTTCCTTGTCGCTGATCTCGGTCGCCCGGCGGTAATGGCAGAGGAAGGGCACGTCCGGCATGAGGAAGCGCAGCCTGTCCGAGAGCGCGGCAGCGGCGATGGTCAGTCCCCCGCCCTGGCTTGCCCCCGTCACGGCGATCCGCTCGGCGTCGATCGCCGGGTGGGCGGCCGCGGCGTCCACGGCGCGCACCGCATCGGTGATGAGGCGGAGGTAGTAGTAGCCGGCCGGGGACTCGATGCCGCGGGTCATGAAGCCCGGATGGGAAGGACCCGAGGGGGCGTCGTCCGGGGTGTCGCCGGGCGACCAGGACGAGCCCTGGCCGCGCGTGTCCATGACGAGGTTCGCGTAGCCTGCGCCGCTCCAGACGAGCCAATCCCAGGGGAAACCGCGCCCGCCGCCGTAGCCGATGTACTGCACCATGCAGGGAAGAGGCGAGTTGCCGCGGGCGCGCGGGAGGATGAGCCAGCCCTTCACGCGCTGGCCGCGCCAGCCCGCGAAGTCCAGGTCGTAGACCTCGACATTGGCGAGACCGGATTGCGTCTGCGTGAAGCGGGGATCGAGGGGGTAGGACCGGCTCTCGGCCAGGCTGCGCTTCCAGAAGTCGTCGAAATCGCCTTCTTCCTGCCGCGCGGGCCTGTACACGCTCAGTTCGGACGGGGACAGATCGTAGAGGCTCATGGTGGCCCTCCTCTCGTTGTTGCCGCCGACGGGGCCGCTCAGGTTTCGGCTATGAGCAGGGTCTTGGCATCCAGCTTGAGCTTGAGGTCCTGGGGATTGAGCCGCTCATGATCCTTGACCACGGTGAAATGGATGTACTCCGCCTTGGGTTCCAGAAGGATGAGCACGGAAACCGAGCCCATGTACTCGCGCAGGATGACGGGGATGTTGTTCTTGTCCACCAGGGGTTCTTCGCCGATCAGCGTGCAGGAATACCAGACTTCCAGGCTCATCTCGGCGGCAAAACGCTTGACCTTGTCGATCTGGTCCTTCGTGGCGCGGGTGAAGTCGAAACCGTCTATGATGAGGGTCGAGGCCTTGAACCCTCCATCCACGATCATGGCCTTGAGCGAGCGGAGAATCTGGTCGATGGACACGCCCTCCTGGGCGAAGTTCATGATGACGCGGTTCTTGACGAGATCATCCTTCACCTCGCCGAGCCGCTCGAGATTCCGCCGCTTGGCCAGCTCGCCGAAGATGTTCTCATACCATGAAATGACATAGCTCGTGTGGGCGGTGAAGGAAACATGTATGACCTTCTCGCCTTGGAGCAGCTTGTCGAGCGCAAGCTGCACCAGCACGCTGGTCTTGCCGATGCCCTTGCGGCTCGCGATGACGCCGATATTCCCGGATTTGAGGCCTCCTTCGATGGATTTCTCCAGGAGGCGCACCGGGCTCTTTGCGATGAGCTCCTCTTTAAGCATATGCACTCCTCATTAGGGTCATTATACGCCAATTCGCCCATCCGGGCAAAACCGTTCTTGGCGAAGAACTCCGCACAATCGAATCACAGAGGCGCAGGGACGGAGCGCCGCAGGGCGCGATGGTCGCGAAGCGCCGAGCCTGCAGAGCACCGGAATGGCCGAGCCGTGCCGGCACTCACATCGCCCGGCACAGCTCTCCGTCTCCGCGCCCCCGCCCGGCCCTCGCGCCTCAGCGTCCCTGTTCCGCCCGGCGCTTCTCGAGGTATTCCTTGCGCAGCTGTTCGGAGACGTTGGTCGGCACCCTGCCGTACTTGAGGAACTCCATCGTGAACTCGGCCTTGCCCTGCGAGAGGGAGCGGATCACCGTGGAGAAGCCGAACATCTCGGAGAGCGGGACCTCGGCCTCGACCTTGCAGAACTGGCCGTCCTCGGAGGAGGCTGCGATGATCCCGCGTCGCTGGTTGACCGACGCGAAAAAGTTGCCCTGGAACTCGGTCGGGCCCTCGATCTCGACCTTCATGATCGGCTCGAGGATCACCGGCTTCGCCTTCTCGTAGACTTCGCGGAAGGCGCCTATGGCGGCGAGCTGGAAGGCGATGTCCGAGGAGTCGACGGGGTGGGACTGGCCGTCGTTGATCGTGACGCGGGTGTTGACGATCGGGAAGCCGAGCAGCGAGCCCTTCTTGACCGCCTCCTTGAAACCCTTGTCGCAGCTCGGGATGAATTCCTTGGGGATGGCCCCGCCCTTGATCATGTCGACGAACTCGTAGTTCTGGGTGTCGCAGGGCTCGATGTAGCCGGCGATCTTGCCGTACTGGCCCGAGCCGCCGGTCTGCTTCTTGTGCGTGTAGCTGAAGTCCGCGCGCTGGGTGATGGCCTCGCGGTAGGCTACCTGGGGCATGCCGGTCTCGACCTCGCACTTGTACTCGCGCCGCATGCGCTCGATGTAGACCTCCAGGTGAAGCTCTCCCATGCCCTTGATGATGGTCTGGTTGGATTCGGGGTCGACGAAGGTCTGGAAGGTCGGATCTTCCTTCGTGAAGCGATTGAGGGCCTTGGCCAGCTGGTCGGAGGATTTCTTGTCCTTGGGCTCGATGGAGAGCGAGATGACCGGCTCCGGCACGAACATGGAGGTCATCGCGTAGTTGAGCGAGGGATCGCAGAAGGTGTCGCCCGATGCGCACTCGATGCCGAAGAGCGCCACGATGTCGCCATTGTAGCCCTCGTTGATGTCCTCCATCGTGTTGGCGTGCATGCGCACGAGGCGACCGACCTTGAACTTCTTGCGCGAGCGCGTATTGTAGAGTTCGGTACCCTTCTTGATCTCGCCCTGGTAGATGCGCACGTAGGTGAGCTGGCCGTACTGTCCATCCTCGAGCTTGAAGCCGAGGGCTACCGTCTTTTCCGTCGGGTCCGCCTTGAGCGTGACCTCGGTCTCGTTGTTGTCCAGGTCGAGGGCGACGTTGCGGACCTCGGTGGGGTCGGGCAGGTAGCGCGTGACGCCGTCGAGGAGGATCTGGACACCCTTGTTCTTGTAGGCCGAGCCGACGAATACCGGCACGAGCTGCTCGGCGACGCAGCCCGCGCGGACGGCGGCCATGATCTGCTCGTTGGTGGCCCTGCCCTCGAGGGCGGCCTCCATGAGCTCGTCGTCGTACATGGAGGCCGACTCGATCAGCTCCTCCCGGTACTTTTCGGCGTCCGCGACGAGATGGGCCGGGATCTCGGCATAGCGCAGATCCTCGCCGTTGGCTCCGTCGAAGTAGATGGCCTTCATCTCGACGAGGTCGATGACGCCCTCGAGCTTGTCCTCGAGCCCGATGGGGAGGGTCATGAAGACGGGATTCAAGCCGAGCTTCTCGGCGAGCTGGGCCTTGACCTTGAAGGGGTTGGCGCCGGTCCGGTCGCACTTGTTGATGAAGGCGAGCCGGGGCACGTGGTAGCGCTTGAGCTGGCGATCCACGGTGATGGACTGGGACTGCACGCCCGCCACCGCGCAGAGGACGAGAATGGCGCCGTCCAGGACGCGGAGGCTGCGCTCCACCTCGATCGTGAAATCGACATGGCCGGGGGTATCGATCAGGTTGATCGTGTAGTCCTTCCACTCGACATTGGTCGCTGCCGACTGGATCGTGATACCGCGCTCGCGCTCGAGGTCCATGGAGTCCATGGTCGCGCCGGCGCCGTCCTTGCCCTTGACTTCGTGGATGGCATGGATTTTCTGGCAATAAAAAAGGATGCGCTCTGACAGCGTCGTCTTGCCCGAATCGATGTGGGCGCTGATGCCGATGTTACGCATCGTGTGGATATCGATGGCCATGTCGGTCTCTACCTCTCCCGGGCGATCCGCAGGACGTTGAAAGCTCTGCGGTTTTTCACTATTTGATTGAAAAAGTACTGCCCTGCCCGCAGTATAGTGAGAAGCTTGGGAAGGTTCAAGTATCCATGGCAGGATGCAGCTTGCGCGATTGTTAAAAGCATGTATACTTTTGACCCCGCACTTCGAATGCCGACCGTATCGTAATTCCCCTATCATTTAATAAGCCAGACCGAAGGACTGCGACCGATGAACCCCGCGATACAGAACCAACTGTCCGCGAAAACGGCAGCCGCATCCGGCAACGGGCTGCCCGACTGGCTCAGCGGCCTGTCGCTGAGCGGCCTGTTCGTCGACAACGGTATATGTCGCCGGTTTCTGGTGTGCCTTCAGCCTGGTGAGTCTCGCGGAGTTCGGCCTCCAGCGTTTCGCGGCCCGCTCCGACACCAAGCTGCAGTCGATGGTCGTTCCGCTCATCCGCAAGTCCCTCAGGATATTCGTCGTCATCGTGGGCGCACTCGTCATCCACATGGAGCACGCCCAACGCTTCAACCTGAGGCTGGTCGAGGAGTTCAACCGCGCCGGAATCCAGTTCGCCTTCCCCTCGAGCACCGTTTACCTCGCGGGAACGGGGAAGGAAGGAGACGTCCGCTCCACGACGAAGGGTAGTCCGGCCGGGTCGCGGTAATTCGGGAAGTGTGGCCCGCTGCGGCGGGGACGCCCCCGTCACGCTACAGGTAGGCGATCTTCCATTCGAGCGCCGCGGCCTGCCGCAGCGTCGCACCGACCCCGCAGTACTTCTCCTGCGACAGCTCCACGGCCGTTCTCACGCTCGCCGGGTTGAGACCGTCCGTGGACTTGAACTCGTAGACCATGACGAAGCGCTCGTAGGGGTTGGGCAGCTCGTCGGAGAGCTCTCCCTCGACCCGCATGTTGAACCACGTGAGGGGCTCGCGCATCTTTTTGAGGATCGAGACGACATCCATGCCCGAGCAGCCTGCCAGTGCGGCCAGCAGGAGGGGCTTGGGGCGGCATCCCGAGTCGGCACCGCCGCTGGATTCCGAGGCGTCCATGCGGAGACGATGCCCCATGAGTTCGGCCTCGAACGACATGCCGCCGCTCCAGGCGCAGCTGATCTCGTGCTTCATCACCCCTCCGTCAGCGCGCGGGCTCGAGTTGGACGGTGAAGTGACGCGTCATTTGGCAGGCTCGAGCTCAACGGTGAAATGACGAAGGATGGCCGCCTCCCTCACGATCCTGTATCCCCGCGTTATGCGATCGCTTCTGTCGCGGACCCGCGCGCAGGTGGCGGCCACGTAGTCCATGTGATCGTTGGTGTAGGTACGCCGCGGGATGGCGAGGCGCAGCAGCTCGAGCTCGGGGTAGCGGTTCTCCCTGCTGTCCGGATCGCGGTCAGCGAGCAGGGTGCCGATCTCCACGCCGCGCACGCCGCCCTCGACATAGACCTCGATGCCGAGGGTCTGGGCGATGAACTCCTCCTTCGGCACTCGTGGGAGGAAGCGCTTGGCGTCCACGAAGATCGCGTGGCCGCCGAAGGGCTTGAGCACCGGGACGCCGTAGCCGACGAGTTTGGAGCCGAGCCGCGCCACCTGGCCGATCCTCGCCTCGAGATAGTCGAGCTCGGTGGATTCATGCAGCCCGACGGAAAGCGCACCGAGGTCGCGCCCCGCCATGCCGCCGTACGTGTTGAAGCCCTCGTACATGATGTTGTAGGTGCAGGTCCTGCGGTAAAGCTCCTCCTCGCGGAAGCAGATGAGGCCGCCGATGTTGACGATGCCGTCCTTCTTGCTGGACATGGTGCAGCCGTCCGCATAGGAAAACATCTCCCGGGCGATCTCGCGGATGTCCTTGGAGGCGTAGCCCGGCTCGCGCAGGCGGATGAAGTAGGCGTTCTCCGCGAAGCGGGCCGCATCCAGGAAGAGGGGGATGCCGTATCGCTTGCACAGAGCGGAGGTGGCCCGGATGTTTTCCATCGATACCGGCTGGCCGCCCGAGGAGTTGCAGGTCACGGTCAGGATGCAGAGCGGAATGTTCTCGCGGCTGTGCGAGCTGAAGACCTTCTCCAGCTTGCCCAGATCGACATTGCCCTTGAAGGGCAGGTCGATCTCGGGATCGAAAGCCTCATCGACGGTGCAGTCGACCGCGTGGGCCTTGCGGCTCTCGATGTGGCCCTTGGTCGTGTCGAAGTGGCTGTTCCCGGGAACCACCTTGCCGGCGCCTTCCTGTCCGGGGCCGATGAGGGTGGACATGAGGACATTCTCGGCGGCCCTCCCCTGATGGGCGGGCAGGAACCAGTCGAAGCCCATGACTTCCTTTACCGCATCCTTGAGCTTGAAATAGGAACTTGCTCCCGCGTAGCTCTCGTCGCCGAGCATGATCTCGCTCCATTGGGCCGCGGACATCGCCCCCGTACCCGAATCGGTGAGGAGGTCGATGAAAACGTCGGAGCTTCGCAGGTTGAACAGGTTGTAGGCGGCTTCCACGATCAGCTTTTCGCGCTCAGCCCTCGTGCTGCGGCGAATGATCTCGACGGACTTGATTCTGTAGGGCTCGGCGAAGGGCAGATCCATGGCAACCTCCTGGGGTGGCCGCATTCTAGCCTCGCGTCCTGGGCATGTCAAAGGGCGAAACGCCGATATGTTCATGTGCCGTAATTATTTATAGAAACATCGACCCGTGGCGCCGCCCTTGTGGATCCGTGGCGCCGCCCGCATGGAGCTGTGGCGCCGCCCGCATGGAGCTGTGGCGCCGCCGGGCTTGACGGCTCGCCCGCCCGCGGAATATACCGGTAGCGAGACGGAGGGGGCCGACAGATCCCTTCCGTCCCGTCCAGTCTCGATGAAAGGAGCCAGTGCCCAATGACGAACATGCACGTTGTCTGCATCAGAACGCCCGCCCTCCAGGTTCGTTCGGGCAGCTGAAGGCCGGCTCCTTCTCTCCTCTTCCCAGCATTCGAGCCAAGCCCACTGTCCGCACGCGGTGACCGCGCGGGCCCGCCCCCTGTCTGCGGGGCGGTCGAGCATCTGCCTCTCGCGACCTTTTATGGGCCGCGCTGTCCAGGCACGATGTAACCAGTGAGTTGTACCGTCCGCCCCGAGCCGATCCCCGGCCCCCCGCGGACAGTGAGGCTTCAACATGAGCAATCAACAGAGGCGGACTGTCACGTACGGCAGTCTCGCAAGGCGCCTGTGGCAGTACTATCGTCCCTACAAGAGCATCCTGTTTACCGACCTGGCCGCGGTGGTGATTCTCTCCGCCCTCGGGCTTGCGCTCCCCTATCTCCTGAAGGTGATGATCGACGAGGCGGTGCCGCGCCATGACTTCGCGGAAATGCTGCGCATCTCGGCTTTTGTCGCGGCGCTGGCATTCGCGAAGTACGCGGTGAACTACTACAGCCTGTATTGGGGACATGCCCTGGCGGCGAGGATGGAGCGCGACATGAGGCGCGATTTCTTCGGGAAGCTGCAGGGCATGAGTTTCTCCTTTTTCGACCGACGGAAGACGGGCGAGCTCATGTCGAGGATGACAAACGACATCGGCAAGGTTTCCGACGCGGTCAATCACGCCCCCGAGGACCTCCTCCTTGCGGTCGTGACGGTCGCGGGCGCCTACGGCGTCCTGTTCGCGCTCGACCCTCTGCTCGCCCTGATCTGTCTGGCGCCCATTCCGCTGATGGCCTTTTACACCGCCCTGCTGGGCGGGAGGATTCTGCGCGGCTTCGAGCGCCAGAACGATGCCGTCGCGGCCATCAATGCCAAGATCGAGAACATCTTCGCGGGCATCCGGGTGGTCCAGTCCTTCGCGCGCGAGCCGGAGGAGGCCCGGCGCTTCGGGCAGCTCAACGAGGAGAACTACCAGGCGTGGCGGGCAGTGCTGAACACGCTCGGATGGTACTTCGGTGGCGTGGATTTCCTGCGCGACCTGGCGAGGCTCGTCATCATAGCCGCCGGAGGACTGTTCGCCGTGCGCGGTCGGCTGAGCGCAGGCTCCCTCGTCGCCTTTGTCACGTACGTGGGCATCTGTCTTGAGCCCATCGAGCGACTGACGCGGACAGTGGAAGCGATCCAGCGGCTCGCCGCAGGCCTGAGGAGCTTCTTCGGCATCATGGACGAGCGAGCCGACATCGCGGACCTTCCGGGAGCCCGGAGCCTGCCTGCCCGCGTTCGGGGGGAGCTGGGCTTCGAGACTGTCACGTTTTCCTACGACGGCAACCGGCACGTCTTCAGGGATCTCGACCTCGTCATTCCCGCCGGATCTACAGTTGCCCTGGTCGGACCTTCGGGGGCGGGGAAGACCACGTTCTGCAATCTGATCCCGCGCTTCTACGAGCCGCAATCGGGACGGGTGACCATCGACGGGGTCGACGTAAAGGAGTACACGCTGGCGTCGCTCCGGGCGGCGGTCGGCATCGTCCAGCAAGAGGTCTTCCTGTTCGACGGAAGCATCCGCGACAACATCGCCTATGGGAAACACGGAGCGAGCCAGGCCGACGTGGAGGCGGCCGCCCGACGGGCCAACGCCCACGAGTTCATCCTGGAGCTCGATCGGGGCTACGAGAGCCAGGTCGGCGAGCGAGGAGTCCGACTATCCGGCGGCCAGCGGCAGCGCATCGCCATAGCGCGGGCCTTCCTGAAGGATCCTCCGATCCTGATTCTGGACGAGGCCACGAGCTCCCTCGACGCCCGCAGCGAGCGTGCAGTGCAGGAAGCCGTAAGGCGGCTCGTGAACGGCCGCACGACACTGGTCATCGCGCACCGGCTCTCCACCGTCAAGGATGCGGATGAGATCATCGTCATCACCGAAGAAGGGATCGCGCAACGTGGCCGCCACGACGAGCTCATCGCCGTGCCGGGGCTCTATCGCGAGCTCTACGACTCCCAAAGCGGCGCGCAGGGGGGCTTGGACTTGGCGCTGCTTGACGAGGACCAGCCGGACTAGTTTCCGCGGCACAGGCCATTGTCCGGGGAAAGGCCGGGCGGTAGCTTATAGCCGGTGGCGGGGAGGGCGGAGAGTCGCGCCGGGGCCCGCGTGGCTGTGGAGGTCGAATGACGAATCCCAAGGTAGATGCATTCCTGGCCGGGGAGGGCAAATGGCAGGAAGAGTTCAGGCGGCTGCGCCGGATAATCCTCGACTGTGCGCTGACCGAGGAGCTCAAGTGGGGCCAGCCCTGTTACACGCTCGGGGGCAAGAACATCGTGCTGATGCACGGGTTCAAGGAGTATTGCGCCCTGCTTTTCATGAAAGGCGCCCTGATGAAGGATGCCAAGGGTATCCTGATACAGCAGACGGAAAACGTTCAGGCGGCGCGACAGATCCGGTTCACGAAGGTCCAGGAAATCGCCAGGCTGGAAAAGACTCTGAAGTCCTATATCCTGGAAGCCATCGAGATCGAGCGGGCCGGCCTGAACGTCGAGCGCAAAAAAACGGCCGACTATCCTGTTCCGGAAGAATTGCAGGTCAAGCTGGATGAGCTTCCCGCCCTGCGGACCGCATTCGAAGCCCTCACTCCCGGGCGGCAACGGGGCTATCTCTTCTTCTTCTCCCAGCCAAAACAGTCCAAGACCCGCGAGTCGAGAATCGAGAAGTTCATCCCCAGGATTCTCGAGGGGATGGGCTTGGACGACTAGGCGAGGCGGCCTGACCCTGGGCAGGCCGCAGGGCAGAACCGGTCAGCGCTGTGCGGCGCCCCCGGCTTGACGCGGCCCGTTCGAGACATACGATTAGTGACTACAGTCCTCGCCGTATCGTGCACGGCGGCGTGCCCGATACGTGAAAACGGTTCGAAGGAGACAACATATGAAAAGACTGGTGCTGGCCACCGCATTCGTGATTCTGCTGGCTTTCGCAGTCGGCGCACAGGGAGCTCCGAAGGCCGGCGAGTTCGGAGTCCAGGGCGCTGTGATCTTCACGTCCGTCGGAGGAACATCGGCCGGCGATGTCGGCGTAAAATACGTGATTACGGACAAGATCGCGGTCCGTGCGGGGCTGGGACTCCTGAGTCAATCCAGCGGGGGCAATTCGGCCTCGTTCTACAGCCTCGGCGTGGGATTCGAATACCACCTTGCACCGAAGGCGGGAGTATCTCCATACGCGGGCGGCGAGCTGAGCTACAGCGGCGAATCGCTGAGCTCCGGCGGGACAACACCGACGGACTTCGCGATTGCCGGGGTTTTCGGCGGGGAGTATTTCTTCTCGCCCAATTTCTCCTGGGCAGGCGAGGCCAGGGTCGGATTCGACTCGAGCAGCACAGTCGGCACGACCACCACGACGATCGGGACCTTCGGATTCGCCACCTTCCTCACCTGGTTCGTGAACTGACACTTTTGGCATCGCCCATTCCCGAGATGCCCTTCGCCCCGGGGGCACGGGCCCGCGGCGGACTTCGCGGCGCTTTATCCGGCCGCGGCCGCCGCCGTCAAGGACTGCGCATCCCCGGACCTCCCACCCGATTGCCTCGAAGCGCCGCTCGGCGCTACGATATTCCGAAATGCATCCCTGGAAGAAATCCTTCACGGCCCTCTGGATCGCGGAGTTTCTGGCAATAGTTGGCTTTTCGACCTCCAATCCGATTGTACCGCTCTATCTTCGCGAGCTTGGCGTCCTCGACCTGACCAGGCTCAATTGGTGGACGGGCGCCATCAATGCGGCCCCCGCCATCACGCTCGCGATCTTCGCACCCATCTGGGGCAGCCTCGCCGACAGCCGGGGTCGCAAGCTCATGTTGCTGCGGGCCATGATCGGAGGAACCATCCTCGTGGGCCTCCTTGCAGTGACGGGTGCGCCGTGGCAGGTGCTCGTGCTCAAGACACTGCAGGGCTGCGTGACCGGCACGGTCGCGGCGGCCACGGTGCTGACCGCCAGCATGGTGCCGGTCGAGGAGTCGGGCTATTGGCTGGGCCTGCTCCAGATGGCCGTCTTCCTCGGCAATTGCGTGGGACCGCTGTTCGGCGGTGTCGTGACCGACCTCCTGGGCTGCCGGGTCAACTTCATCATGACTGCAGTCCTGCTGGGCGCTGCGGCCTTCATCGTGCATGGCCGCGTGAACGAGGATTTCAGCCCCAAGCCGAGAAGCGGCGGCGTGTTGCGCAACGCCATGCCGGATTTCGGCGTGGTTACCGCCTACCCCGTCCTCATCGGGATATTCGGCATCGTCTTCTCCGTGCAGCTGGCAAACGGCACCGCCGTCCCGATCATGCCCCTCATCGTGCTCCACATGACCCACGGCGCGCCCGGCGTGGCTTCGATCTCCGGTCTCATTCTCGGCGGCGGCGCGCTCACCGCGGCCCTCGCTGCGGCGATCGTGGGCAGGGTGTCGACCCGGATCGGTTACGGGCGGGCCCTCGTGATCTGCGTGGCAGGCTCGGCCCTGCTCACCGTTCCGCAGGCCTTCATGCATTCACCCTTTGGCATCCTGGCCTTCCGGCTCGGATCCGAATTCTTTCTTGGCGGTACGATGCCGAGCGTGAACGCCCTGATCGCGAGGATCTGCGAGGAAGGACGGCAGGGCTCCACCTACGGGCTCTCCTCCTCCTTCTCCGCCACCGGCGGTGCGCTCGGTCCCGCCCTCGGCGCGGCGGTCGCGACCGGTTTCGGCTACTCTTCGGTGTTCTTCGTCACGAGCGGAATTCTTGCGACCGCCGCGGCCTTTTACCTGGGCATGAGCGCGAGGCGAAGGGCCCTGAGCCTCGCCGGAGGAGGATCACATGGTGTATGACAGCGACCCGAACCAGGGGAGGGGCGCCGGGGCCACGGGGGCGGTCAGAGTTCTCTTCATCGTGGCCGCGGCCCTCGCCCTGGTGATAGCGATCGGCACGGTGGTCGGCTTTGCCTCGGGATCGCGGCAGCGCAAGCAGGGCCGCGAGGCTGCCGGTTCGGCACTGTCGGGCGGCGTGGCCACCTTCACCGGGATCGGCACCCTGAGGGCGACGACCATGGACCCGAAACCGGCGATCGTCGTGGCCACGATCGCCTTTCCCTACGATTCCACCGACCGGGGCTTTGCGGAGGAGATCGTGAGGAAGACCCCCAGCCTGAAGGCGGCCGCCGTCGCCTGGTTCTCGCGGAGAAAGGCGAGCGAGCTTGCGCCGGCTTTCGAAGGGGGAATCAAGGCCGGGCTCCGCGACACCTTCAACTCCCTGCTCTCGCTGGGAAAGGTCGAGGAGATATGGTTGAGCGACTTCTCGGTGGTGCAGTGACGGGCCGCCGCCTCGTGGGCCCGGCCCGGCCTGCGCCTTCAGGTCAGCGGCTGAGCGCCTCGGACCAGCTCCGATACAGGTAGCGTTTGATCTTCCGCGATGAGGTCTTTTCGAACTCGACCTCACGCAGGGCAAAATCGGAGAGCTTCTTGTAAGGAGGCAGGGAACGATTCACGCGTTCCACTTCTGCCTTGACAAGGTCGAAGACGAGGCCCCGATCGGCGGCGAAGGCCTTTCCGCGCGTCGCTTCGATGGCTTCATAGTCGGGCACGATGACTGCGCAGACGGTCTCGCCGCCGGCGCCGCCGGCCTCGCGCGCGCCGCCGGAGCTTCGATTGTCTGCATGAGCCCGGCCGACGACGAGCAGCTCCTTCACGATGGAAGAGCCCTCGAACCTGGACTCGATCTCCTCCGGATAGATGTTCTTGCCGCCGGAGGTGACAATGATGCTCTTGATCCTGCCGGTGATGAAGACAAAGCCCCGGGAGTCCACGCGCCCGAGATCTCCCGTCCGAAGCCAGCCGTCTTCGGTGAAGGCTGCGGCGGTGGACTCCTCGTCCCGCCAGTAGCCCAGCATGAGGGAGGGAGAGCGGACCTGGATTTCCCCGATTCCGTCCTGGCCGGTGCCGGCGATCCGGAGCCCGGTGCGCATGACCGGCAGTCCCGCCGAGCGATGGTCGCGGTGCCCGATCCGGTTCGTCGTTATGAGGGGGCCATTCTCGCTCATGCCGTAGCCCTGCACGATGGTGAAGCCGAAGCGATCAAACACCTCGGCGGTGGACACGTTGAGCGGTCCTCCCCCGGCCACCAGGAGGCGCAGGCTCCCGAGCCCTGTCCGGTTCCGGAGGAAGGCGAGAGCCCGTACTCCCAATTCCGGGGCGGAGAGCCTGAGACCAAGGGCCGAGAGACCGAGAAGCAGGCCCACGAAGGCGCGCGTGAGCTGTGGCCGCGCTGCCACTCCCTGAAGCAGGGCTTGGGCGAGTTTGTCGTAGAGGAGGGGCACGGCGATCATCACCGACCCCTGTGAGTCGCGGACATCGTCCACGATGACCTTGCCCACGACCTTCTCGCAGATCGTCACCGAGGCGCCGATGGACAGCGGGGAAAGGAGACTGCAGGTCGTGGAGTAGGTGTGATGGAGGGGAAGGACGCACATGAAGACGTCCGCGGCGTCTATGGGCAGGGCCTGTCGTGCTGCGTCTATGTTGGCGATGATTCCCCCATGGCTGAGCATCACGCCCTTCGGCCGGCCGGTGGTACCCGAAGTGAAGATGATCGAAGCAAGGCTGCCAGGGCCCAGGTCGGGTGTCTTCTCGTGGGTGGCCGCCTCGGGATGTTGCGGAACGGCCACTGCCGCGCCCTGCGATACTGCCTCCTGCCAGCCGATCATGCCCGCGGGAAGGGCCCGCGCCGAGTCTGCGGTCTGCGCGGGAAGGATCACGCAGGCTTTGAGCCCCTTCACCTCGCGGGAGAGTCCTTCCAGGCTGTCGCGGTATCTCCCCGAAACAACGAGGGCCGCGGCCTCCGAGGCCGAAAGGATCGCGCCGAACTCCGCGGCATCCGCGAGGGCATCGACGGGAACGGCGACCATTCCCGCGGAAACGACGCCGAGGTAGGCGGCGGCCCATTCGAGCCGGTTCTCCGACCAGACGGCGACGCGATCGCCGGGCATGACTCCGCGGCTCCTCAGGTACGCGGAAAGCCCCCTGGATTCCGCCGCAAGACGCGCATAGCTCCACTCCTCGAACTCCGAACTCCCCCGGCCCCGGAAGCGAAGCGCGACGCGGCTCGAGTAGCGTTCCGCCATCTCGTCGAGGAAGACCGCGAAGTTGGGCCAGTCGAGGGGCGGGGGCGTCTGCAGCTTCCTCATACAGTCGCGCCCCCCGCCGCCGCGCCGGGCAGCCCGTCGGGGGAGGCGCCGGGGGAGGCGCCGCCGGAATGCGCCTCCCTCACGGCCGTTACAAAGGCCCGCAGGTTGTCCGTGCTCACTCCCGGCGGCATGCCGCCCGCGCAGGAATGCAGAAGGCGGGCGCGCCCCCGGTAGTCTCCGATCTGCCGGGCCACGGCCTCGGCCACCGCGGCAGGCGTGCCGGCGGCAAGCACGTCGCGCGGCGGCACGCTCCCCATGATCGTGAGCCTGCCTTCGGTCAGGTCGCCGATCTCACCGATGCTGCGCTGGATTCCGGGATTGTAGAGGTTGATTCCGATACCGGCGTAGTGCCGAACCGAGGAGAGACAATCTGCGTCGTTGTGGAAGAGCTTCACGCTCGCGGCGGGGGAATACAGCTCGGCGAGATAGGGCTGCCCGAACTCCAGGAAATCCTCTTCGCCGAGGAAACCCACGATGTCGTCGAGGATCATGATGCCGTCGATCGAGGGGAAGCGATTCCGCTGCAGGGCATGCCAGGAGAGGAGGAAGTCCGTGACTCGCCGCAGGAGGAGGTGGGCCTTCTCCGCATCGGTCTTCAGTGCAACGAGGAAATCCGTCGTGCCGAGAAGGAAGGAGGCGACGTTGAGCGGGCCGCGCGATATGGAAAACCGCGGACGATGGCCGATCGCCTCCATCCGGGGAAGGGCCCAGTCCATGCGCTTGATGACAAAGGGCAAAAGGCCGTCGGTCGCGGGGTCGGGAAGCGGCAGGCGCCCGACTTCGCCGATGTCGGCCAGCACCGGATGGGCGAAGGGGAACTCCCGTTCCCCGAAACTGCAGCGTGCGCCGAAGGCGGAAGGCTCCGTGCACATGCCGAATTCCGCCCAGAAGCCGGGTACGAAGATGACCTCGGGGAAGGCCTCAAGGGCCCGTCTGTTGATGTCAAACCAGCGATCATCGCTGGAGAAGTAGTCGAGCATGGTCGCGCCGCCCCAACCGGGCAGCCAGGGGCTGTCCACGATGAACGCCATCGCCGCTTCGCTCGTCCGGTCGCGGTCTGCCGCCTTGCCGGAGACCACCCTCTTGAGAAGTTCCCACTGTGCATCGGTCATCGTCCGAAAGCCTCCCGGCGCTCATGCTATCGCCGCGGTGGCGGCACAACAAGAGCCCCGCGCGCCTGGGTCGGCGAAGCGGGGCTCCGGGTCGTGCGTTGGGCGAACTCAGGGGATGATGGGCTTACCGTCCGTACCGAAGGAGAGCAGCTGCTGGATGGTCTTCCCGTCCTTGCTCTTGCTCATGACCATGCCGTTGACCGGAACGGCAGGATGGAACCAGGTGGTCGATTCCACCGTGAAGCCCATCACCTTCGCCGTCGAGGAGACGACGTTCGTGCCGGAGAAACTGCCGGCCGGCACCTCCACGGCGCCTCCGTCCGTGAAGCTGCCGACGCTCACGACCATCTTCTGGTAGCTGGACTTCATCATGGTTTTCACGAAGGTCAGGGATTGCCCCTCGGTGACCGTCAGCTTCCCGTTGGCGTCGAGCGTCTTCATCCATACGAGGTCGACCTTGGAAGGGTCGCCATTCATCATGGCATCATCGTAGCCGGCCAGGCACATCTGGGTGACTGTCCGCTTGCCATTCTTGTCGATGACAGAATTCTCGATCACCCAGCCCTCGGCGTCCTTGCGGACGATCAGGGTCGTGGTGACGGAGTCCCGTTTCCCGTTGACCAGGGTCCCGAGCACCACGTATTGGCCCGGCTTCCAGGCCGCGGGCTTGGTGAACTGGCCGGCAGGACCGAATGACTTGCCCGACACGGCCCAGTAGGAATCGAGCGCCTTGTTCTGCGCCGACAGAGCCAGGCCGGACAGCAGCAGAAGCAGGAGCACCCCGACGCGACTATTCCTCATAATGCCTCCCTATGGATCGATGATCCGCTAGAAGTATAGCGCGGCATCGCGGGCCATCAAGCAGCTCGCGGGGCGCCACTGGCGTGACGCCCCGCGAGCCGGAAGGAAAGCATTGTATGCGCGCCAGAAGCGCGCGGCGGCTACCATGGGCGGCTAGCCATCCGCTTTCTTGACAATCTGGAGATGCAGTTCGTCCAACTGACGCTGATCGACCTCGCTGGGGCAGTCGTGCGGGGCGCCACTGTCGTGACGCCCCGCGAGCCGGAAGGAAAGGATTGTATGCGCGCTAGAAGCGCGCGACGGCTACCATGGGCGGCTAGCCATCCGCTTTCTTGACAATCTGGAGATGCAGTTCGTCCAACTGACGCTGGTCCACTTCGCTGGGGCAGTCGTCCATGGGGGAGACTGCAAAGCTGTTCTTGGGGAAGGCGATGACTTCCTTGATGGAGGTCTCGCCGGCCATCAGCATGACCAGGCGGTCGAGGCCGGGTGCTATGCCACCGTGGGGAGGAGGACCGTACTTGAAAGCCTCGGTCAGGAAGCCGAACTTGGCTTCAGCGTCGGCCTCGGTGAAGCCCACGATTTTGAAGATCCTTCGCTGGAGGCTGGGATCGTGGATTCTGATCGAGCCCGAGGCGAGTTCGAAGCCGTTGAGGACGAGATCGTAGAGATCGCCCTTCACCGAACCGGGGTCGGATTCCAGGGTCGCGTGGAAGCGCTCCTGGGGCATGGTGAACATGTGGTGGGCGGCATCCCATTTCTGCTCGTCCTCGTTCCACTCGAACATCGGGAAGTCGACAATCCAGACGAACTCGAAGCGGGCCGCGGAACCCTCCGGGTGACGCGAGGGGTCGCAGAGTCCGAGATCCTTGCCGAGACGGGAGCGCACCGCTCCGAGCGACTGGCAGGCCACTTTCCGCTTGGCGTCGGCGACGATGAGGATGAGATCGCCGGGCTTGGCGCCCAGCCCCGCGATGAGCTCGGCTTCAAGCCCGGGCGGGGCGAGCTCGGCCTGGAAGAACTTCGAAGCCCCTCCCTCGAGCCTGGCGGCTCCGCCTCCGTCGGCCTGTCCGACCTTCATCCAAGCCATGCCCTTGGCGCGGAAGACCTTGGCGGCGGCCTCGAGTTCCTCGATCTGCTTGCGCGAGTAGTCCGCCTTGCCCGGGACGACAAGGGCTTTGACTGCGCCGCCGGCGGCCAGGGCGTCCTTGAGCGCCTGGAATCCCGACTTCTGCGCGAAGGCCGCGGCGTCCTGCATCTCCATGGCAAAGCGGAGGTCGGGCTTGTCGGTGCCGTAGAGCTCCATCGCCTCGTCGTATCCGAGGCGGCGGAAGGTGGCAGGAAGCTCGACGCCGAGCGTCTTTCTGAAGACATGGCCGAAGAGACCCTCGACCAGGGCGAGGACATCGTCGCGCTTGACGAAGGACATCTCGATATCGATCTGCGTGAACTCGGGCTGTCGGTCTCCCCGCGCGTCCTCGTCGCGATAGCAGCGGGCGATCTGGAAATACTTGTCCATGCCGCTGACCATGAGGATCTGCTTGTAGAGCTGGGGCGACTGGGGCAGGGCGTAGAACTTGCCCGGATAGAGGCGCGAGGGCACGAGGTAGTCGCGGGCACCCTCGGGCGTCGACTTGATGAAGGTGGGCGTCTCGATCTCGAAAAAGCCCTGGGCCGACAGGTGCTCCCGCACGGCGAAGGCGACTTCGTGGCGGAGCGCGAGCCGCCGCTGCATGGCAAAGGAGCGGAGATCCAGGTAGCGGTACTTGAGGCGCAGCTCTTCCTTGGCGTCGGTCTTCTCGTCCACCATGAAGGGGAGGGTTTCGCAGGTGCTGAGGATCTGGATCGAGTCCGCGACGACTTCGATCTCCCCCGTGCCCATATCCGCGTTGACCATGTTTCCCGGGCGGGCGCGGACGCGGCCCGCCACGGCGATGCAGTATTCGAACTTGAGTTCGGCGGCGAGCGCTTTCAGCTCGTCACCGGCGTCGGCGTCGATGACCACCTGGGTGATGCCGTAGCGGTCACGCAGATTGATGAAGGATATGCCCCCGTGATCGCGCTTGCGATGAACCCAGCCATTGAGAACGACCGTCGTGCCTGCATCGCCCTTGCGGAGCGAGCCGCAGGTGGCACTGCGCTTTCTGTATTCCATGCCGCGCATTGTATCCGAGGCCCCGGCCGGGCGACAAGCGCGGGCGCGGCTCCTCGGCCCGGCTTCGCGCTTGTCGCGGTGGCATGGCCGCGATACAGTTGGGTGGCGAAGCGTGCAGGCGGGCGAAAGGCGCCCTGGACGGAAACCCGGTGACCGGCACGGAACGCGACACAAGGAGCATACGGTGCAGACGAGGACGATGCGGAGCGATCGGCTTCTGGTACTGCTCAGGAGCAGCATCATTCTCCAGAACCTGAGCCGTCGCGAGCTGCGACGGTTTGCGGCCATCTGCGAGCTCCGGGACTATGCCGCCGGAGAGCTCCTCGTCCAGCAGGACTCGATCGGCTCGGACCTGCACCTCCTCCTCGAAGGCACGGTCGATATCACCGTTCACGGCAAGGAGCACGAGGCGGTACATGTGAGCGAAGTGCGCAAGGGAGACGTGCTCGGCGAAGCGTCGATCTTTTCAGACCTGCCGCGGACCGCCAGCGCCGTTGCCCGGGTGGCCTGCCTGGTCGCTGCGGTTCCCCGGGAACGGCTGTTTGCCTACTGCAACCGCAATCCCCGCGCGGGGCTCAAGCTTTTCGCCTTCGTGATCTTCAGCCTCCTCAAGCGTCTGCAGACCACCAGCCGCGAGCTTGCCCAGGAACGTGAATCGGTTCTGACCAAGAACGACCTCGATCAGCTGCTTGCCAATCTTCCGAAATCCCTTGAGGGCATGCTCGGCTCCTCGGGAGGCTGGGCCGGCTGAGCGTCAGTGCGGTTGCTTCTTGATCCACCGTTTCCAGGGCTGCCAGTAATACTGCTTCCACCCGTCCCTTACGCCCTCGAACTGCCCATCCGGGATGTTTGCATGCGTGACGTGAAGGCTGGTACCTTCACCATCCGCCAGGAAGAGGAGCACGAAGATCGAGTCGGGGTCATCCCGATTCCAGTCGGAACCCCGCCAGGTCTGTACGACCATCCTGTCGGGCTCCACATGGAGGGTGACGCCGCCGATATAGCCGTCCCAGGCGGTGAATGCCCGTCCCGGTCTGGGGTCTATGGCCGCCCCTGCTCCCGTCGTTTCCGCGTGCAGCCGGGAATCCATGTAGAGCGCAAAGACTGTCGACGGCGGCGCGTCGAAATGCACGCGCTGAGTCATGGTTCGAGGCATCGCTGCTCCTTTCGGCGCGCAGTGAATGAGCGCCTCGATCAAGTATAGTGCTTCGGCACGATCAGTGCCTCTTTCATGGTTCCGTGCCAAACCTTCGGAAAGCCCGCTTCATATTCCGGCCTTCCGATGGCCGCCGACAGGAGTGAAGGGTCTATACTTGTCGGTGAAGGAGGAACCACGCGGCGGAGCATCGTGGCTGCGCTGCGTCGGTGCCACGGGTTCCCCCTCCAGCGCCCTCGGGGCGGGGAGGTGGCCTATGTCCATAATCACAATCTCTCGGGAGTTCGGCTCGGGCGGGGGGAAGATAGCCGAAGCCGTGGCCGCCCGGCTCGGCTACCACCTCGTGGACAAGCAGAGTCTGGGTCGCATACTCGGAGCCTACGGGCTGGTCAGCTTTTCGGACGAGTACGAGAGCCCGCTCGGGTTCTGGGCAAACTTCGACGGCCAGATCAAGGAGATGGTCGGCATGCTCGACCGGGCGACCAGAGCCGTTGCCCGGCACGGCGACGCCGTCATCCTCGGACGGGGGAGTTTCGCCATTCTCTGCGGTTTCACGGATGTGCTCCATGTCCGCATCAAGGCGCCCTTCGAGCGTCGGGTTGACCGCGTCATGAGCGAGAATGGACCCATGGAGCGCGCGGTGGCCGAGAATACGGTCCGCGAGGGCGACCGGGTGCGCAGCTCCTTCGTCCAGACCATGTACGGCATGCGCTGGGACCTCTGCTCCGTCTTCGACCTCGTCGTCGATCTCGGGAAGATCTCCCCGGAATCCGCGACCTCCTTCATCCTGGAGGCCGCCCGGGGGCTGCCCGCCTCGGGTCGGCCCGGCGCCCGCTGCCAGGACATCACGGCCGACGACACGCTGGATCAGACCGTGGCCGAAGTCCTGGGCTGCGCCGAGCTGCATCGCGTGGGCTGACCGCGACAGAGGCTGCGCCCGCCACCTCGCCGGCGGTAGCGCCCCTGCGCTCGGCTTGTCCCCGCGCCTCCGCGATGCTACTGTGAATGTCACATGCTATTTGGGCGGAGTGGGCGTCCGACGACGCCAAGGCGCGGCGCGGAGGGCCTGAGCGGAAGATCGCTCAAGGACAGACTCACCTTCAGTGACGATATCAGGGCCACTACCGCTGCCATCAACCGGCTCTGCGGCAAGCGTCTGGACGAACGACATTTCTTCTTCGACGGCCATGTGAGCGGCATCAAGAATCTCGTCTACAACAAGGCGATCGACATGGCCCTCCTCTATCGCGCAACCTGCTCCGGAAGCCGCTCGACCCGTCTCGTGGCCCTGGCCCGCCTCCGGGACGAGGCCTTCAACTACCAGGGTCTCGAGATGCCCTACAACACGCGCCGCATCCTGATCGCCCTCATGAAGGAGACGGTCAAGGCACGTGGCGATCTCCTGCGACAGCATCGCTATATGGCGGCTTTTCACCAGGCCCTTTCGGGACGGGCCTATGTGGTGAGGACCATGCTCAACGAACTCGGCCTGGCCGAGGTGCCGGAGGCGAGGTCCCGGGGATCCGCCGCGCAGGCTACCGGCTGGGACGACCACGTTTACGACAATGCTGGACCGGGGAGGAAGACTCCCGCCCAGCTCGTCCTGGATGCCTACATCAAGGGACTTTCCCGGCTCACGATCGTGTACGAGGATTTCTTCGATATCGAGGCGCTCACCGAGGCGCTGGAGGCCGGACGGCTCATGGACGTCGACGTCACCCTGGGCCTGGAATGTCTCGTCCAGGGGAAGCACCGGAGCAGGCTCTACCACGTGATCCTCCTCGAGGACTGTCATGCCCCCGAAAAGCTGAAATCGCTTTTCGAATCCCGGCCTTTCCGTCAGGTGCTGCGCCTCGTGGAGTCCAACTTCACCGAATACGACCGCATCTACGACGAACTCATCGACGAGTTCAATCGTCGCTCCCTCCCCGCCATCAATTACGGCTTTCACACCACAGCCGGCGAGCTCAAGCCGCTCTCGCTGGAAAGCCTCAGGACCCAGGCCAGGGGCCGGCAGGTCTTTCACGAGCATCTCGGCCAGCTGCTTCGAAAACGGCTTGCAGATCTCCGCGAAGTCCGCTCGGAGATCGATCCGGGTGCCGAGCGCCTGGATGAGCTCGGCGCCGCGGAACTGAGGCGGCGATACTTCGATCCGCTCTACCGGGACATTCTCGGCCGGGGTGCCTTTGTAAGGGCGGAACGGCTCTACGAGGCTGTCCGGGAGGCCAACGCCGACCACGGCTCGCGCGTACTCCGAATTGCCTACACCCGGCCCCTGGTCGCAGGCCTCGAATCCTGCGTGCGACACCTGCTCGGCCATGCCCGGTCCATCGACGCTCTCGAAGTCTGGAACAACCGCGTCTGGCAGGAGGGCTATGTCGGTGACACCAAGCTCCTCGAGTCCCTGCGGAGAGCGCTCAACGCGGGCGACGCCGGAGCCGCGGGCGAGCTCCTGGGCGCAAAGGGCATCGGGGAGCCCGATGCAGGAGTGGTCGCGGCGGCGGCAGCCCACTACGCGGCGAGCCCTCTCGAGGCGCGCATCGGCAGCAACTCGGACGGCTACAACCACAACGCTCCGGGGATGGGCTTTCTTCCAAAGCACGCCGTGCGCAACTGGCGCGCCGTCCTCAGGACGAACCGGTCGAGTCCGCTGCCGGTGACCGTACCGCTCGCCTCGTCCGCCGGTGCCGGGACTGCCCGCAGGCCGACCGGACGCAGAGCCCAGCATCAGATGGTCATCCTGCCGCTCGGTAGGAACCGGAGCATCGCGGGCCACCGGACGGCGGGTGCGCCGGAACTCCTGCGCAGCCTGCCGGGCCGTCTGCCCGTCTGGCGCGACCTCAACGCCTCGATCCGGGATCTGGCGCGCATGGTTGCCGGCGGCCTGATCGCCCTCCTCGTGGGGCTCGGGCTGTCCATGGCCTCGGGCTTCCCGCCGGCCTTCGGTCTTTCCACGGTGTTCGCATTCTTCGCGATCACCTACCTGCGCAACTTCGTCGTCGACCAGAGCGCGATGCACGGACTCCACCCGAGCCGGTGGCGCCTTTCCTCCTTCGATGCCACCAACGGCGCCAACTCGGTGTTCTTCAGCCTGCTCTCGATTCCGCTCCTGCGGATCGTGGAGCAGGTCTTCGACTATCTGGCCTTCGGCCGTGTGGACGTGTCCGGCAGCATGGGGAGCCTCGGCCTTCGCACCCTCCGCTTCGTTCTCCTCGCCCTGGTCAACGGAGCGTATATGTACGGGCACAACAGCCTCCGGGGCTTCACGGCCCCGGTCAAGCGCACCAATTTCCTGCGGAGCGTATTCGCCTTCCCTCTCGCCATCGCGCTTTCCTACCTCAACTCGCTGACGGCCGGCATCTCGGGCGCACTGATCAGCAAATTCGCATCCGATATCGTGGGCGGAATCACCGAGATGACCTTCAAGATCCTGAGGGAGACGCGACGCGCCCGTCAGCTCTACGGGGCCCTGCTCCCCCTCCTTCGTGGACGCGCAGAGTCGAAGCGGGCCAAGGTCGAGCAGCGCATCGCGATCCTGGACATACTGTACGTCTGGGGCAACAGCCCGCGAGGCAAGGAGGCGCTGCGACGTTCCGTGCTTGCCGACCCTGCTCCCGAGTTGCTGTGGAAGCGCCTGCAGACGCCCGTGCGCCGCTACGAGAGCTTCGAGCGCCTGATAACCGACAAGACCTCGTGGCGCAAGCCGCAGCGGATCAAGCTCGAGTTTCTCCGTCTGGCCGCAGCGTTCAGCTATTGGCTCGAGCGCAACATGCCAGCCTGAGCGCGCCCGCCGCGGCGCTGCGCCCGCCGCGCGGCTACTCTTCTTCCTCGTCCGCCACCGCGACGACCGGCTCCGCCCCCGGCTTGGAAACCGTGCAGCTGTCCGGCGAGAAGGAGAGGGTTACCGCTTCGCCCACGGGGGGCAGGGCGACGAGGGGATCGTTGAAGCCGTCCATGAACAGCTCGGTATCGCCGACGCGGACGACCAGTCTCACGATGGAGCCGAGGAGCTTCTGGCTGGACACCCGGCCGCCCAGGCGGTTGGGTCCCGCGGTGCCCAGGCTCAGCGCCTCCGGCCGGATGCGCAGCCGCAGTTCCTCTCCGGACTGCGCATCCAGAACGCGACCGAGGCCGACGGTCTGGCCTTCGACGGCCACGACACCCCGGGCGGGGTCCAGAACCTTGGCGCCCACGAGATTCTGCGTCCCGATAAAGGCGGCCACGTAGGGAGTGGCCGGCCGGTTGTAGATCTCGAAGGGGGCGCCGATCTGCTCGATCAGGCCCTCGCGCATCACCGCGACGCGGTCCGAGATCGACAGCGCCTCTTCCTGGTCGTGCGTGACGTAGATTGTGGTGATGCCGAGTTTCTGCTGGATGGCCCTGATGTCGTCGCGGAGCCGGACGCGGATCTTCGCGTCGAGCGCGGAGAGCGGCTCGTCGAGGAGGAGGGCGCGCGGCTGTATGGCGATGGCCCGCGCGAGCGCCACGCGCTGCTGCTGTCCGCCGGAGAGCTGATGCGGGTAGCGTTGTGCGAACTCCTCCATGTGGATGAGCTCGAGCATCTCGTCCACGCGGCGCTCGACCTCGGCACCGTGCCTGCCCGCGATGCGCAGCCCGAATCCGATGTTGCGCCGGACGGTCATGTTCGGGAAGAGGGCGTAGTTCTGGAAGACCATGCCGAGATTGCGGCGGTTGGGCGGGACCCGGGAGACGTCGGCGCCGTCCAGGAGTATCTGCCCGTCGGAGGGCGTCTCGAAACCGGCGATCATGCGAAGTGTCGTGGTCTTGCCGCAGCCGGAACCGCCGAGCAGCGAGACGAACTCGCCCTTCTCGACATTGAGCGAGAGACCGCGTACCACCGTGTTGCGGCCGAAACTTTTCACCACGCCGTGAAGTTCAAGAAAAGCCATGTCTGCCAACTCCTAGTGGGTGCCGCCGAGGCTGGAGCGCGCCCCGGGCGCGCCACGGCTCAGGGCCTGGATGACGGCGATGGAGCCCCAGGTGAGACCGAAGCTCAGGATCGCAAGCGCGGCCGGCTCGTAGGCGAGGTTGCGGCCGACGAGTGCCATATAGGGGCCGAATGCCGGCCAGGCGAGGAGGACGGCGAGGGTGAGTTCGCCGATCACGATGGCCAGCGTGAGGAATACGGCCGAGAGCAGGGCGGTTTTCAGGTTGGGGAGAATGACCCTGAACAGGGTGCTGCCCCAGCCCGAGCCGAGACTCATCGCCGCCTCGGTCAGCGCGCGCAGGTCCATGGCCCGGAGTCCGGCGTCCACCGAGCGGTAGATGTAGGGAAAGGCCACGATCACATAGCCGGCCACGAGGAGGGCGGGACTCGACACCAGGGCGAAGGGGGGCTTCGAGTAGCTGCGAATGAGCCCGAAAGCCAGGATGACCGGAGGGATGACGAAGGGCAGGAGCGCGAAGACCTCCATGATGGGTCTCGCCTTGGGAACGCGCAGCTGCACCCAGATGGCGGTCGGTACCATGAGCGCCAGGCCGACGATGACCGTGAAGATCGCCATCTCCAGGGAGAAGGTGAAGGTCTTGAGGAATTGGGGATCCGCGAACACGTGCTGGTAGGCGACAAAGCTCAGCACGCCCTTTTTCCCGCGCAGCGAGAAGAGGAAGCTCGCCAGGAGGGGGAGGAAGAAGTACAGGAGGCCCAGCACGAGCCAGAGCCAGGAGAACATGCGCCTCGATATGCTCTTCATTGCTTGACCCACCTCGAACTCAGACGCTGCAGCCAGGAATAGGCGATGATGCTGATGCCCATCACGATCACCATGCCGAAGGCGAGCGCGTAGCCGAGGCTCGGATCGTGGAGGACGTTGCCCCGGATCTGGGCGCCGATGAGGATCGGGACGAGGTTGATCAGGCCGCCGGTGAGGGAGTAGGCGGTGGCATAGGCGCCGAAGGCATTGCCGAACAGCAGAATAAAGGCGGCGAGGAGGGAGGGCAGGAGCACGGGAATCCCGACGCGCAGCCAGTACTGCAGGGCCGAGGCGCCGAGATTCTCCGAGGCTTCCCGCCACTCCTTCTTCATGCCGTCGATGGCAGGCACGATTATGAGGACCATGAGCGGGATCTGGAAATAGGTGTAGGTCAGCGACAGGCCCCAGAAGCTGTAGAGATTGAAGCCTTTGTCGTAGAGCTCGATGCCGAAGAGGGTGCGCAGGAGCACGGTGACGAGGCCTACGCGTCCCAGGGTCGCGATGAAGGCGAAGGCGAGGGGGACGCCCGCGAAATTCGAGGCCACTCCCGAGAAGGTGGTCATGAAGGAGCGCAGGGGCTTGGGAAGTCCGCCGAGCGTGACGGCATAGGCGATGAGGAAACCGAGCACTCCGCCGAGCAGCGCGGTGGTGGCGCTCACCTTGATGGTGATCAGGTAGGAGCTCAGGATGTTCGGCCTGAAAAGATGGAGGAAATTGTCGAAGGTGAAGGCCCCTTGGGCGTTCTGGAAGCTCCCGACGAGGATGGAACTGGCGGGCACGAGCATGAAGGCGCCG
>DATJQN010000056.1:0-4377 GCA_035505775.1 Rectinemataceae bacterium
GCGACCTCGACGAAATGCGCCCCGTAGGGGAATGCGGCATGGTCGCTCTTGAAGGTGCCGAAGCCGATGAGGTCCCCGTGCCCCTCGCCCTGACCGGAGATATGCGCAAGTTGGGCGAAACTCACCTCGCCCTTCCTGCCCCTGACAAGGCCGCGATGGGCTATCGTGAGATCGGCCGGGTTCTCGCCGAGCACCACGGCCGCGGCCGCGATGATCTTGTCGCGCAGATCCTCCGCCGCCCGCACCGCCGCGTTGCCCGAAAAGAAGGTGCCGGAGGAGGCATAGGCGCCCTTGTCGAAGGGGGTGACGTCGGTGTCGCCCGAAACCACCGCCACGTCTTCCATGTCCACGCCGAGGATTTCCGCGGCGGACTTGGCCGTGAGGGTGTCGAGACCCGTGCCGAGGTCGGCGCCGCCCGAAAGCATCAGTATCGTGCCGTCCGAGAGCAGGCGGACCTCCGCGTTCGCGGCATCAAGGCCCGGCAAACCCGATCCCTGCTGGATGATCACGGCGCCGCGTCCGGTTTTCCAATCCGGACCCATCGCGGCCTGCCCGCGGTCGCGGGCGGATCCGCCGGTCCATGCGAAGGCTTTCTTGCCGCGGGCGATCATCTCGCCGAGGCCGCACTCTCCAAGGGTCACGGCCTGCCCCGGCCGCCCCTCGCCGAGGCTGCGCAGTATCTCTATGCGGGCGCCGGAACGCACTCTGTTGCGTTCGATGATCTCGAGCTGGTCCATGCCGAGTTCGGCCGCGAGTTCGGCCAGGGCGGTCTGCAGGGCGAAGGAGCCCTTGGGCGCGCCGTAGCCCTGGTAGGCGCCGGCGGGAGACAGATTGGTGTAATAGGACTTCACCTCGAAGCGGGCGTTGTCGCAGAGCAGGAGGGGCAGGCTCTTCGAGATCGCGTTCATGGGGACGGTGAGGCAGTGCTGCCCGTAGGGCCCCGTATCGGCGTCGAGTCGCATGAGAATCGCAGTCAGCGTTCCATCGCGCTTTGCGCCCAGTTTCACGCTGATCTCCATCGTATGCCGTGTGCGGCTGGCGACAAACTCCTCCTCGCGGTTGAGGCGGTAGAGGACGGGCCGGCCGGTCGTCCACGCGAGGTAGCCGGCGATGTCCTCGACCACGATGTCCTGCTTGGCGCCGAATCCCCCGCCCACGCGCTCCTTGATGACGCGCAACCTGTTCTCCGGGATCCCGACAACCCCGGCGACGATACGCCGCACATGCCAGGGGACCTGGGTGGAAGCGTGCAGAATCAGTCGGCCGCCGTCGACCTTGGCGTAGACGACATGCGGTTCCATCGGGGTGCACTGCACGCGGTTGGCCTTGTAGCTCCGTTCGATTACCACGTCGGCTTCCCTGAGTCCCGCCTCGATGTCGCCGATACCGTCGGATGCGCTGGCCGCAAGGTTGCGGTGGGGATCCGAGTGGAGCGGAAACTGGTAGACGATGGGATCGTCCCGCCCGTCGCCCTCGACGCTCGTCCCTGGAGGCGCCTCCCCGGCCACGTAGGATACGGCTCCCGAGTGGATGACCGGCGCGCCGGGCGTCCGGGCCTCCTCGATGGACAGGACGGGTTTGAGGACTTCGTACTCGACCTTTATGGCGGCCAGGGCCTCGAGCGCCTCTTCGGGCGTCTCGGCCAGGACCGCAGCCACCCGATCGCCGACATGGCGGACCTTTTTCGAGAACATGCGCTGATCGTAGGGGGAGGGCTCGGGAAAGCCCTGACCCGCGGTCGTGTAGACTTTGTCGGGGCAGTTCAGGTGCGTCAGCACGGCGACGACGCCGGGCATGGCTTCGGCCTCCGATGTGTCGATCGACGTGATCCAGGCGTGGGCGTGCGGGCTCGAAAGCAGCTTCAGGTGGCAGGCGTTCGCGTCGACACGGTCCTCGACAAAGGCCCGCTCGCCCCGCGCGAGTCCCGCGGCGTCCACCTTTTCCCTGTCCTTGCCCACATGGCGGAGATCGGGGCGGAACTCCGGCGCCGCGGCTTCGGAATAGCCGGGGTCCGCAAGGCGCCGTGAGGCGATGCGCACGGCGTTGAAGAACTGCTCATACCCGGTGCAGCGGCAGAGCGTGCCGGCCAGGGCGTCGCGGATCTCCTCCTCCGTGGGCTCGGGCGAGCGCTCGAGCAGATCGTGGACCGCGAGGGTCACCGCCGGCGTGCAGTACCCGCACTGGACGCAGGCCGCGTCCACCAGCGCGCGTTGCACGATCGAAAGCTTCCGGTCCCTGGAGAAATGATCGACGGTGAGGACCTGCCTGCCCTCCAGCTGCACGGCGAGGAGCTGGCAGGAGTTGACCGTGCGCCCGTCGAGGATGACCGCGCAGAGCCCGCATATGCCGGCGCCGTCGCAGCCGTTGCGGACCGAGACTATGCCTTTCCGTCTCAGGACGTCGCGCAGACTTTCGCCGGCCTCGACCTCCCAGAGGACCTTCTTCCCGTTCAGCGTGAACGCAGTCTTCATCGCGCGCCTCCCCTGTCCATGGCGGCCGTCAGAACATCGGCGAAGAGAGCTGCTCCGCGGACGCGCCGGAAGTCGGCGCCGACGGTCCCGAACTCGTCGGGGAGGAGGAAGGGCAGTGCGGCCGCCTCGATGGCGGGGCGATCGTCGACTGATGCCTGCACCGGCCAGGACTCGAAACGCTTCTCAAGCTTGTGGTCGCGGCGGCTTTTTGACGCGACACCGCCGATCGCCACGCGCAGATCGCGGATCGACGTTTCCTGCAGCCGAAACGAGACTGCCACTCCCAGGACGGCCGCGTCCGTGGCCGTCCTGGCCCATCGGGCGTAGGCTGCGCGCCGCGACCCGGCCGCCAGGGCGTCCGCGGTCGGCAGCTTCACTTCGAGAATGAGCCCAGACGGGGCCTGCAGCCACTCGGCCAGGCCGATCTGCCGCGTCAGCCCGGCTCCAACGCCGTCCATGCCGGCCACCTGCAATGTCGCGTCAAGAACGAGGAGGCTCGGTATCAGGCAGGAGCAGGGCCGGTCGGCGGCGATATTCCCGCCGACGGTGGCGCGATTGCGCACATTGCGCGAACCCATCCCGAGGGCCGCTTCCCTGAGCGCCTCGGGTATTTCGGGCGCATCGGCGAGTTCCTGCAGGGTGCAGCCTGCGCCGATCACGACCGAGCCTCCGTCTCCCGAGCCGGCCCGGGGACCGATCCCGCCGGGGACGACCGCGGAGATGTCGATGACCGAGCTCGGCTTGTCGGCATAGTCGCCGGCAAGGAGGCTCGTCCCTCCGGCCAGCCAGCGCGCGTCGCGGTCGGCCGAGGCCAGCGCGAGCGCAGCGGAGAGCTCCGCGGGGCGGGCATAGCGCTCAACTCTCTTCATCAGCTCACTCCTGCCTTTTCAAGGAGGCGTTTGGAGGCGGCATCCGCCTTGGAACGAAGCAGCTCTTCGTCGACGCCGACGAGATGCCGGTCGTGAACAGCCAGTGTGCCGTTGACTATGACGTGATCGGCCCCGTGATCGTAGCCGCAGAACAGGAGGGCTGCGGCGGGATCGGAGAGGGAGCCCGCGTACTCGAGCTTCATGACGTCAAAGAGCGCAAGATCGGCCAGCCAGCCTTCCTCGATGCGGCCGAGCTTCTCGTAGCCGAGTATCCTGGCGCCGCCCTCGGTGGCCAGGCCGAGCACTTCCTGAGCGGTGATGCCGGCGCTGCCGTAGCGCACGCGCTGGAGAAGGAGAGCCTGCCGCGCTTCGCCCAGCATGTCCGATGCATCGTTGGAGGCCGAGCCGTCGACCGCGAGGCCGACCGGGACGCCGCGGTCCAGCATCTCCCGGACTCTGCAGATTCCCGAGCCGAGGCGCATGTTGGACGAGGGGCAGTGGGCCACGCCCGTACCCGTCTTCGCGAGGAAATCGAGCTCATCGTCGTTGAAGTGAATGCCGTGCGCGTACCAGACATCCGGACCGGTGAAGCCGCAGTCCTCCATGACCCGCAGCGGCCGCCGCTTGTACATCGAAAGGCAGAACTCATCCTCGTCCGCGGTTTCCGCGAGATGGGTGTGGAGGCGCACGCCGTAGCGGCGCGCCAGCTCCGCCGAGTCGCGCATGGAGCGCTCGGAGACCGAGAAAGGTGAGCAGGGCGCGAGGGCCACCCTGCGCATCGAGTCGGGGGCGGGGTCGTGATATTTCCGGATCGTCGCTTCGCATTCCGCGAGGATCCTGTCCTCGTCCTGAACCGTGCTGTCGGGTGGCAGTCCGCCATCCTTCTTGGAGCGCGACATCGATCCCCGGGTGGGGGCGAACCGCAGGCCGAGTTCCGCGGCCGCCGCAAACTGCAGCCCCGGCAGGTCGTCCTTGAAGCCGCGAGGATAGAGATAGTGATGGTCCGTGGAGAGCGTACAGCCGGTCTTGAGCAGTTC
>DATJQN010000057.1:0-4079 GCA_035505775.1 Rectinemataceae bacterium
GCAAGCTCATCGACGACGCGTACAACACCCTCCTGGCCTTCATCAACTTCGTCAACTTCGACTACTACTTCCTCCTCAAGAAGTTCGACTCCTCGATTCCCGAGCGCAACTTCTCCTACCATCCCAAGTTCGAGTCCATCAACGGCGACTATATCGCCGAGGACATCCAGGATTTCCTCGAGGTCTTCGCCCCCCTCGACTTCCAGACGGACTGGAAACGCATTTTCGGCGCGTTCAAGGAGTACCGGAACGCGGATGTCGTGCAGTACGAAGTCTGGTCCAAGTTCGCGCCCGCCGCGGCCGACCTGCGCGCGAGCCAGGTGCTCGAACAGATCGTCCGGCATCTGAAGAAGGAACCGATGTGGGCTCCGCAGCCCCGCTTCCCGGGCGAGCGCGTGGTCGAGCCCTTCATGCAGAAGCTCAACACCCAGGTCCAGACCCTCGTCCAGCGCATCATCCAGGAGCGCAGGAACTCGAAGATCGACGAAGTGGCCAAGCAGGTGTTCGGCACCTCCGTCGTCCTGCGGATGAAGAACTACACGGAAAAGGCCAATGTCGTCTTTGCCAAGAAGATGCTCGGCGGCTACACGCAGGCCCCGGCCATGAACTACCTGAAGGCCTACCTCATGGATTTCTTCAAGAAGGACATCCGTGAGCTCGTCGACCTCCTCATCATCCGGGGCCAGTGGACCACGACGCTCCAGTCGCAGCAGCTCAGCGACTCCTACCACGCCATCATGGAAGTCTCCGACCGGATCATCGAGTTCGACGACTCCCTCGCCGACGAGAGCGAATTGGGCACCAAGATGCGCTCGGCCCTCGCCAAGGCGGAGCGCGACAAGGACGCCCTCAAGTACCTCAGGCAGATTCTCAAGGAGAGCAACGACAAGGCCTCGGCCATGATCTCCAAGGTGGCGGTCAACCTCATCGGCATCGGGAAACTGCTCAAGGCCCTCATCGAGGACCTCTCCCGGCCGCATCACGAGCTCCTGCTCAACTGGAAGGAAGTGGAGAACCAGAGTCCGCAGCCCCTCAAGGAGCGGCTTGTGGATGTCTACAAGAAGATCTACTACATGGTGCAGCTGCTGCAGTTCTTCGTGAAGAGCGAGGAGTAGCGCCCCGCAGGCTGTGCCGGTTACCGGCGGCCCCTCCGTGGAGGGTCCGGCGGGCTCAGGTGCGGTACTTTTCGAACCCGCTCACGAGCCTCGTGGGCACCCGACAGCGCAGCAGAGTCGCTTCCCCGTCGTGTCCCTCCTCGAGGACTGTCGCCTCGCGGTGGAGCAGGGCGACCATCGCGTAGTCGCTGTCGGGCACGCGAAGCTCGAGCAGGGCCTCATCGGACCGCAGGTGCTCCTCGATCAGTTCGAGCAGACGGGGGAGCCCCTCCCCCGTCTTGGCCGAGACCGGGACGGCCTCGCCGTGACGAGCCTGCCAGCCCACGAGGAAGTGCTCATCCGTGATCAGGTCCACCTTGTTGAGGACAAGGATTCGCGGCGTCTCGCCGGCCCCGATCTCCCGCAGCACCGAATCCGTGGTAGCCATGTGCCGGTCCACCTCGGGGTCGGAGGCGTCGACCACCTGGACGATCAGGTCGGCGGCCGCGGCCTCCTCGAGGGTGGCCTTGAAGGCCTCGACGAGCTTGTGGGGCAGGTTGCGCACGAAACCGACCGTGTCGGTCAGGAGGAGGGTCCCGCCCGAGCCGAGCGCGATGCGGCGGGTCGTGGGGTCGAGGGTCGCGAAGAGCTTGTCCTCGGCGAGGACGCTCGCCCTCGTGAAGGCGTTGAGCAGGCTCGACTTCCCGGCATTGGTGTAGCCGACGATGGCCGCGCGGGGAATGGCGATGCGCTCCCGACGCCGGCGCTGGACGTCGCGCGACCGGCCCACATCCTTGAGCTCTTCCTTGATCTCGTGGATTCTGCGCTCGATCTCCCGCCGGTCCAGCTCGAGTTTCTGCTCGCCCGAGCCCTTGGTTCCGTAGCGGCCGCCGCGCTGCCGTGAGAGGGCCTCGTAGGAGTGGGCGAGCCGGGGCAGGGAGTAGTCGAGCTGGGCGAGCTCGACCTGCAGGGCGGCCTCGCGCGTGTGGGCGCGGGCGGCGAAGATGCGGATGATGAGTTCCGAACGGTCGTAGGCCTTGAGATCCGCGAGCTTCTCCCAGTTGCGCTGCTGAGCGGGACTCAGCTGGTGGTCGAAGAGAATCGAGTCGGCCTCCGAGGCCTTGGCCGCTGCCACGATCTCGTCGGCCTTTCCGGAGCCCAGAAAGAGCGCCGGATTCCGCTCGCGGACCCGAACGAGGCTCCGACCGACGACCTCGAGGCCGAGGGTCTTGGCCAGACCTCCCAGCTCGTCGAGCAGGCTTTCGGCCTCTGTCTTCGAGACCGTGTCGGTCTGGACACCGACGAGGTAGGTGCGTTCGGGGCGTATTCGGGTATCCTGCAGCTCGGCCATGCGTGGAAGATAGCGGATTTGCGGCCGACCGAATAGGGCGGCGCGAGGGCGGCGACAGGCCCGAGGCGCCGGCCTCGCGAGCACGCGGCGCCTCCTCGGCGGCGGGCTGGCGCGACGGCTCCTCGGCGGCGGGCTGGCGCGACGGCCCTGTGGCGGCCCCCGGGGCCGCGCCGACAATTGCAGAAGAGACAGGCCCCGGAGTAGACTCCCCGCGCAATGCCAGGCGAAGCCATTCTGAACTACGAAGAGCCAGCATCCGGTCCGATGAAGCTCTGGCCCACACTCGCACCGCTGGCCCGGAGGCTCGTCCTCGGCCCCGGCAGGAGCCTCTTCTTCCTCGACAGCGGCCGAAGCGGCGGAGTCGGGCGCGACGGCAGGCGCGACTCATCCGCGGCCGAGTCCCTCCCCAGCCTCCTCCTCATCCACGGGCTCGGGGACGAGGCCGACAGCTGGAGGCACCTAGTCGCTCCGCTCTCCCGGCGATACCGGGTGATCGCACCCGATCTGCCCGGCTTCGGCCGATCCACCTGGAGGGGAGGCACCTCGCTCCGCGACTGCGAAGCTGCCGTCCTTGCGCTCGTCGCGGCGCTCCGTCTCGAACGCGTCGTGCCCGTGGGCTCCTCGCTCGGTGCCGCGATCGCGCAACGCGTCGCCGCCCGCCTCGGGACGGCGGCGCCAGGGCTCGTCCTCGTCGACGGCGGATGGCCCCCGGCCCCCGCGAAACGGCGCACGCGCAGGCCGGCGGGAGCCAGCTCCCGCGAGGCGTCGATGCTTTCGATGCTTCTGCCCATCCGCGGCGAGCGGCGCTACACCGCCTACCGGCGCGACCATCCGGGGGCCATCCGCTCGCTCGGCCCCTACTACGCGGACTTCGACGCCCTGCCCGAAGAGGAGCGCAGCTTCCTCGCCCGGAGGGTGATCGACCGCGTGGAGAGCGACAGCCAGCGCCGCGCCTATTTCTCGCTCCTGCGCAGCGCCGTGCTCAGCACGATCCTCGGCCGCAGGTCCTACCTGCGCGACCTGGCGGCGCTCCGCTGCCCGATGCTCGTGCTCTGGGGTTCCGAGGACCGGGTTCTCCCGCGGGCGACCGCCGATTATCTGTGCTCGATCGCGCCCGCCGCCCGCTCCGTCCTGCTCGAGGGAGCCGGGCATCTTCCCCAGCAGGACCGACCCGCGGCCGTGTTGTCTGCTCTGGAAGAGTTCCTCGCGGGTCTTTGATGCTGTGGTGAAGGGATTTCGCGCGTCCCCCTCGTCCCCAGCATCCCTTTTGTCCGCTCAGCCGGCCGAGGCTGCCGAGTCCGGTCCGGTCGGGCCGAGCTTTTCGAACTCGAGTACCCTTATGCCCGGCGCCCGGTGGTCTTTCAGCCGCACACCCAGGCCCGCGGCTGCCGCGGCGAAATCCACGCGCCGATATTCCCCGTACCAGCTCCCCTCCGCCGCTTCGACGAGTGCAAGAAAGGGGTGCCAGCCGGTCGGATGGTCTATCACGATCACGCCTTTTCCGGCCGCCCGGGCACAGCGCTTGAGCAGCTCCAGTTCCTGCCCGGCGGGGAACAGATGCAGGGCGAAGGAGAGGATGATTCGATCCGCCGTTCCAGGATCGTCATCGAACTCGAGGACATTCTGAAGCTCGA
>DATJQN010000058.1:0-6594 GCA_035505775.1 Rectinemataceae bacterium
GCTCCGGGCCCACGAGCACGACCCGGCCGGAACGCCTGGCGCGGGCGATGGCGATGCGTCCGAGGGCGCTCGACCCGGGCAGCAGATCGAGGACCTCCGGAAGACAGGTCGAGGAGCGGAGGAGCCGCTCCGAGCTCAGGAAAATCTCATCCGGAAGGCAGGCAAATTGGGAGCGACCGGGGCCCGAGCGCGCCCCCGGAGCGGCGGAACGGGAGGGCGGGCCCGAGCCGGCGGACGCAGCCGGGTCAATCCTGCCCCGGTCACCTTCGAGGCCCAGGGTCATGACCGCGGGGCGCAGGCCCTCGGCCCGCAGGAGGCCGAGGACGTAACGCAGGAAGGTCGTCTTGCCGCTGCCCTTTTCGGGTCCCGTGATGAAGCTCACCCTTCCAGCGAACTCCGAGGCAGCAGGGCACATCGTCCGATCTCCGAACCGTCCGGGGAATCAGGCGCCGGCGTGGCGCGAAGCCCGCACGAGATTCTTGGGCTCGAGGACCTTCTCGCTGCCGTCGAGGAGCTTGGCCACACCGCAGCTCGCGTTGAGCTGGGGCTCGTCCCTGCAGATGTTGCACTTCCCGCAGTCGTTCTCGTAGTGCGAGGGCTCGTCATAGGTCGTAATGACACCCTCGTAGTTGCGCAGGATGACGCGCTTTTCGTTGGACGTGATGAGGTAGCTCGGCATGACCGGAGTCTTGCCGCCGCCGCCCGGCGCGTCCACGACGAAGGTGGGCACGGCCATGCCCGTCGTGTGGCCTCTCAGGTTCTCGATGATCTCGATGCCCTTGGACACCGTGGTCCGGAAGTGACCGATGCCGCGCGAGAGATCGCACTGGTAGATGTAGTAGGGTTTGACCCGGATAGTCAGGAGCTTCTGCACGAGCTTCTTCATGAGCACGGGGCAGTCGTTCACGTCGCGGAGGAGCACCGACTGGTTGCCGAGCTGGATGCCGGCGTCCGCGAGCTTGCGGCAGGCCTCGCGCGCCTCGGCGGTGATCTCGTTCGGGTGGTTGAAGTGCGTGTTGACGTAGAGGGGGTGGTACTTCTTGAGCATGTTCACGAGGTTGTCCGTGATGCGCATGGGCATGACCACCGGGGTCCTCGTGCCGAGCCGGATGATCTCGACATGGGGAATGGCGCGCACGCGGGAAATGATGCTCTCGAGCTTCTCGTCGGAGAGCACGAAGGGATCGCCCCCCGAAATGAGCACGTCGCGGACCACCGGAGTCCTGGCGATGTAGTCGATGGCCGCGTCCACGTTGGCCTCGGACATGTGCATGTCCTCGAAGCCCACCAGGCGGCGCCTCGTGCAGTGGCGGCAGTTCATGGAACAGATGTTGGTCACGAGGAGGAGGACCCGGTCGGGGTAGCGGTGGGTCAGACCCGGCACCGGCGAGTCGATGTCCTCGTGCAGGGGATCGTCCTGGTCCGAGGGATCTTCGAAGGTCTCGGGCAGTCGCGGGACGGCCTGGAGCCTGACCGGGCAGACCGGATTGCGCTGATCGATGAGGGAGGCATAGTACGGCGTTATGGCCATGCGGAAGGTCGTGAGGACCTTCTCGACGTCGGCCCGCTCGCGGTCGCTCAGCGTGACGACCTTGGACAGCGTGTCCACGTCCTTGATGTCGTTCTTCATCTGCCAGTGCCAGTCGTTCCACTGCTCGGGCGTGACATCCTTGTACAGGGGGATCTTCTTGTAGTCGTGACTCAGGTACTCGTGCATACTAACTCCTCAGCTTCAGATGGCTGCGTACTTCGTCGGGCGTGACGGGCGTCAGGCCGGCTTCGTGGGCGATGCGCGTGGCCCGCTCGACGAGCTGCGCGTTGGATGCCGCCAGGACTCCCTTGGAGAAATAGACATTGTCCTCGAAACCGACGCGGATCCAGCCCCCGCGGGCGACCGCACCGAACTGCGCCGGCAGCGAAGCCCGGCCGATACCCATGACGGTGAAGTCGGCTCCCGCCGGCAACGCGCTCACGAAGGCCTCCAGATTGGCGACGCTGTAGGGCACCGCCCCCGGGACGTTGAGCACGAAACCGTAGTGGAAGGGCGCTTCGAGAAGGCCCTCCTTGACGAGGATCTGGCTCGCGTAGACGTGGCCGAGGTCGAAGCATTCGAGCGTCGGCCTCACCCTGTGCGCGCGGAACTGCGCCGCGAACTCCCGCATGACCGGCAGGGTGTTGACGATGTACTCGTTGCCGAAGTTGACCGTGCCGCAGTCCAGGCTGGCCATCTCGGGCTCGAGCTCCACCACCGGGCGGAGTCGCTCCTCGGGGCTGTCGCCCACCGCGCCGCCGGTCGTGATCTCGATGACGATGTCGGTCCTGCGCCGCACCGCCGCGATCACTTCCTTGAAGCGTTCCGGGCTCTGTGTGGGCTTGCCGTCGGGCGTCCGCACGTGGAGGTGGAGGATGGCCGCACCCGCCTGCCTGCACTCCTCGGCAGCCGCGGCGACTTCCTCGGGCGTGATGGGCAAGGCGGAGTTCTGCGCCTTGGTTGTCTCGGCGCCGGTACAGGCGCAGGTGATGACTATTTTCCCGTCCATTGGCTACTCCTTGAAAGAAAGAACCGCGAAAACATGGAGGCACTGAGATATGTAGGCGGGGGAAAACCGAAAACCACAACAGACGTTCATACCACCATCCTCCGAACGCCATCGCGCATCAGGGCGGACTTGAAGTTGAGGAGAAGCCCAATCCGCCATCCTCCAAGCTTCATGTAGGAAAGCAATTGAGCCGCATGAACCGGCAGAATCGCTTCCACTGTCTTCAGCTCGAGCACGACCTTGTCATCCACCACCATATCGACCTTATACCTGCTCGCTAGGGGCTGCCCCTTGTACGATAGGAAGAGTTCGACCTGTCGAACAAAGGGCAATCCGGCGCTCGCCATTTCGATGGTCAGAGCCTCTTCATAGATAGATTCCAGCAGCCCCGGTCCAAACTCGCGATGAACAGCCAAAGCGCAGCCGATGATCTGCTCTGTAAGATCCTGGCACGGATAATCCTGTTTGTCGAATTGATCTGGCATCTCGATCTTCTCCTCCAGGATTCTTCGCTGCAGCCACCTCGTGCCACTTGAATCACCTGTGGAGCTCAAAAAGGATGTTCCGTCACCCTCTGCTGATCAATCGTCCTCCTCATTGCCCCGGTGCCGCAGCAGTTCTTGCCCCTCTGCGTCCTCTGCGCCTCTGTGGTTCTCTTTCTCGGTGCCGCAGCGGTTCTTGCCCCTCTGCGCCTCTGCGGTTCTCTTCCCTCTGCGCCTCTGTGGTTCTCTTCCCTCCGCGCCCCTGCGGTTTCTTCCCTCTGCCCCTCTGCGTCCTCTGCGCCTCTGTGGTTCTCTTCTCTCTGCCCCTCCGCGCCTCTCCCCTACGTGACCGGGAATTTCGCGGCCGTGAGCTCGAGGCTCTCCGCTATGGCCGTCAGCGCCCTCTCCAGATCGGCGTCCGTATGCCTGTGCGCGATGTACCAGTGATGGAAGGGCTGGACGAAGAGGCCGCGCCTGATGGTCTGCGTGTAGAAGTACTCGCGGCGGGCCTTGTAGACCTTCTCGCCGGGAGTGCCGGGCCCCTCGCCCGCCGCCTGATCGAAGGTGATGTAGGGCATGGGCGGGATGCCGGATACCGAGCAGGGCACCTTCGAGTCAGCGACGATCTTCCGCAGCCGCTCGAGGAAGGTGGTGCCGCGCGCCCAGAGGGAATCGGGTACCTTCTCCCGCTCGAGGATGTCCAGGCACTTCATGGCCGCCACCATCTCGAGGGAGTTGGGGAAGAAGGTCGAGGAGACGAAGACTTTCTTCTCGGCGACCTGCATGAACTCGCGCTTGCCCGCGACCGCGCTGATGGCGTAGCCGTTGGCGAGGGCCTTGCCGAAGGTGCCGAGGTCGGGCGTGACGCCGTAGCGCGCCTGGGCGCCGCCCATGGAGACGCGGAAGCCCGTGCGCACTTCGTCGAAGATAAGGACGGCGCCGTGCTTGGTGGCGAGCTCGCGCACGCCTTCGAGGTAGCCCTTGGGAGGCGGCATTACCGGGTGGGCGTTGGGATGGCCGACGGGCGTGACAATGATGCCGGCGACCTGGCCCCTGTACTCCTCGAGCTTCTCTTCAAGTTCGCCCAACTTCCCGTACTCGAACTCCACCGTCAGATTGGTGAAGTCCTCGGGCACGCCGCCGCGGACCTCGACGCACCAGTCGTGCCAGCCGTGGTAGCCGCAGCGGAGGATGACCTTGCGGTCGGTGTAGCCGCGGGCGATGCGCACGGCGAGGGTGGTGGCGTCCGAGCCGGTCTTGACGAGGATGGCCTGCTCGGCGCAGGGAATGAGCTTCGTGAGCCGCTCCTCGAGCCGGTTCTGCACGGGCTGGACGAGGGAGAAGCAGAAGCCCTTGCCGAGCTGGGCCATGACCGCCTCGTTGATCTCCTTCTCCTCGTAGCCGAGGATGATGGGGCCGTAGGCGCAGAGCATGTCGATGTAGTCGTTGCCGTCGACGTCCACGATGTGGCCGCCGTAGCCGCGCTCGAGGAAGATCGGGTACTCGCCCTGGACGAAGTTGTAGGGCCGGCGGATGCCCATGACGCCGCCCGGGCAGAGCCGCTGGGCGTCGGCAAACATGGCCATGGACCTGTCGAGCTTGAGTTTGGGAAATTCGCTTGCGGACATCCTGTCTTCCTTTGTCGCCTGACGCGACCTTCATGCTCGCCCCGCGACGTTCCGGGGCCGTCCCGGAGAGGGGGGTAGCGGAGGCGACCGCAGGGCGCGCAGGGCGCGCCCGAGGACGCCGGAGCGAGGGGGGAGACTTCCCCCCCATGACTACTTCACGTACTGCGTCTCGAAAAGCCTGCGGAGCCCCGGATTCTCGCGGAGCTCCCAGAGGGTGATCTCGGCGTGGTCCTTGGTGTAGCCGTTGCCGATGATCATGGTCACGTCCTTGCCGATGCCCTCGGCGCCGAGGGCCGCGCGCGTGAAGCTCGTGGCCATGGAGAAGAAGTAGACGATGCCGTCGTCCTTGACGGGGAGGATCGAGGCCATCTCGGTGCCCTGGATGTTGACGCAGTTGATGCAGAGGTCGACTTCCCGGCCGCCGTTGACCTTGAGGACGGCGTCGAGGATGTCGGTGGGCCGCGTGGCGTCGGCGGTGATGATCTCGTGGGCGAGCTTCAGTTCGGTGAGGGTTTTGCGCGAGCGCTCCGAATGGATGTTGGCGATGACGCGGCCGGTGGGGCCGACGCGCTTCATGGCTTCATAGCAGCAGAGGATGCCGGACTTGCCGCCGGCGCCGAGGACGAGGACGGACATGCCGGGCTTCACGAGCTTGGCGGCCTGGGCGGGAGCGCCGGCGACGTCGAGGGCGGCGAGGGCGAGGCCCTCGTCCATGTCGCTCGGGAGCTTGGCGTAGATGCCGGACTCGAAGAGGATGGCCTGGGCCTCGACCTCGAGGCGGTCGATCTCGGGGTGGACCTTGAGGATCTTGCTGATCTTGAGGGGGGTCAGGCTGAGGGAGACGAGGCTGGCAACCTTGTCGCCCACCTTTAGGTCCCGTCCGGCGAGGGCCGAGCCGATCTTGGCCACCTTTCCGATGAGCATGCCGCCGGAGCCCGTGACGGGGTTCTGCTGCTTGCCGCGGGTGGAGACGATGCCCATGATCGTCGCCTTGATCTTCTCGATATCGCCCTTCGCCTCCTCCTCGATCTGCGTGAAGGAGGCGGAGTCGATGTTGAGGGCGATCACGTCGAGGAGGATCTCGTTGTCGTAGACGATCGACATGTCGTTGTTGATCTTCTGAGCGGTCTGGGGCATGGCGCCGACCGGCTCGATGACGCGGTGCGTACCATACTTGTTGCCCATGGGCATGGCGATCCTCCTTGGCCTTCCTGCTGCGCTGCTGTGCGGCTCTGCGCGGCCCCAGGGGCTGACCCGGCGGGGACCGCTTCTGCGCTGTAATGATTGTACTCTTATACTCCCTGATCCGGCCGGCCGTCAAGGGTGATAATTGCGATATATATCGATACAGTCGTGGTTTAGGAATAGAGTACAGTTTGGCCAAATCGAGACATCGTACTGTGCATGACGACTGGAAAGCGCGGGCGCCGGAGCCGCCCAGGGAACAAAAACCCCCGACGCGAGGGCGCCGGGGGTCCTGGGTTCGGGTCGAGGGGGCGACTAGAGGATGAGCTTGCCGCCGAGGAAGACCTTGAGCTTCTTGAGCGGGTAGCGGGCGAGATCGTAGGTTGTTTGACCAGTTACGTTTCCATTGACGTCGTAAATGTTCATGGTCCCCTTGGCCGGTGAACCAAAGGGCGTCATGTACAGGACCTTCCCGAAGATACCGATTGCCCCAAAGTTCAGGCCGAGACCGGCGCCAATCTGCCAGTAGTTGGTTGCAAGCAGAGGATTGTCAGGATCCGGATCGTCGTCCTTATTCGCGTAGTCGGTGGCCATCCGCCCAAGACCGAGTTCGACGAAGGGATCGAGGAATGCTTTGTAGCCGAACAGGTGGCCCTGGACATAAGCGGCAATGTCGTAATCCACCATCTTGATCATCAGTGAACCATCTTGATTGAAGGAATAATCCTGCTGATAGAACGAGAAGTTTCCTGATACGCC
>DATJQN010000059.1:0-14302 GCA_035505775.1 Rectinemataceae bacterium
CGCCAGCTTGTGGGATTCGCGCATGATGCCCGTGACCTCGCTCTGGGCCGCCGTCATCAGATCCTCGCGGATCGCGCTCATCTCGATGGAGTTGATGCGGCCGTCCGTCGTCAGCCGCTCGAGGGCCGTCTGGAGGGGGACCATCGCCACGTCGTCCTGGTCGACCCCCATGGCGTTCGAGCCCTTGCTTGCGAGGACGCCGATCACGGTGAAGGGAGTGGTACCGATGCGCAGGTACTGCCCTATCGGGTCCTGGCCGGGGAAGAGCTTGGAGGCGACCGTGCTGCCGAGCACGACGTACTTGCTCCTGGAGTTCAGGTCCCGGTCGGTGAAGAAGGAGCCGCTCTGGACGCCCCAGTCCTTTATCGTGAGGTAGTCGGGCTCGACGCCGTAGACTGTCGTCGACCAGTAGCTGTTGCCTCCGACGACGTTCGTGCTCATCCTGATCTCGCCCGAGATCGCGCTCAGATAGCTGGACTCCGCACGCAGTTTTTGGACATCGGCCAGCGTGAGCCGGTTCGCCTCGCGCGGGCCGCGCGGAGGCATGACCATAAGAAGGTTGGTGCCCATGGCCGCTATCTGAGCGTGGATCTGGGCCTGGGAGCCCGCCCCGACCGCCACCATGACGATGACCGAGCAGACACCGATGATGATGCCGAGGGAGGTCAGGAAGCTCCGCATCTTGTTCCGCAAAATGCTCCGCATCGAGGCGGTGAACAGTTTGGATGCGGTCATTCCGGGGCCCCCTCGCCCGCGAGGAGGGTATGTTCCTTTCGCCAGGCGGCCAGGTCCCCGGCCGCGCTCCGGCGTTCGTCCAGAAACCGGTCCGACACGATGGCTCCGTCGCGCATCGAGATGACGCGCTTCGTGTAGCGGGCCACCTCCGGCTCGTGGGTCACCATGACGACCGTCTTGCCCCTGTCGTTGAGTTCCTGGAAGAGGCTCATGACCTCGAGCGTCATCTCCGTGTCAAGGTTGCCCGTCGGCTCGTCGGCCAGGATGAAGGCGGGGTCCTTGACCATGGCCCGCGCGATGGCGACGCGCTGCTGCTGTCCCCCGGAGAGCTGATTGGGCATGTGGTCGATGCGGTCGCCGAGACCGACCTCCTTGAGCGCCTTGACTGCCCGGGCTCTCGGGTTGAGCTTCGATCCCGAGCGGTCGTAGAAGAGCGGGAGTTCCACATTCTCCAGGGCGCTCGTCCTCGACAGCAGATTGAAGCCCTGGAACACGAACCCGATCCTCTCGTTGCGGATGTCGGCGAACTCGTCGGGACTCGCGGTCGAGGTCTCGAGTCCGTCGAGGACATAGCTTCCTGCGGTGGGCTTGTCCAGGCAGCCGAGCGTGTTCATGAGGGTCGACTTGCCGGAGCCCGAGGGGCCCATGATCGCGACAAACTCGCCCGCCTCGACCTCGAGATCGACTCCGCGTATCGCCTTGATGACGATCTCGCCCACCACGTAATGGCGCCTGATGCCGCGCAGCTCGATGATGGCCATGTCAGTTCACCTTCACCTTGACGATGACCTTCGCGCCTTCGAGGCTGTCGGCGCCGACGAGCTCGGTCGAGAGGCCGTCGCTGATGCCGGGCTCGACCATCATCACGGCCAGGTTGCCTGAATCGTCGAGATACCAGAGCGGCTTCTTCGCGACTGCAGTCTGGGTGCTCGAGGACTGTCCCGAGCCCGCCGGAGCGCTCGCGGAGGTTCGAGCGCTGCCGCCGGCGAGGGCGGCACCGGGAGGCGGGCCGCCGAAGCCGGGACCGCCCATCCGGGCGCCTCCCATGAGGCTCGTCAGGCCGCCGGCGGCCGTTTTTGCGCCGCCGCTGTCCGCCGCCGCCTTTTGCTCGGCGTCGTAGCGTGCCGAGGCCGCCGCTTTCTGTTCAGGCGTCAGACTGCCGAGGCCCGCCAGGTACTCCGCCTTCCTGATCTCGGCGGCGTCGAGGCCCGGCGGCGTGAAGCGCAGCGCCGCGTTGGGTACCACGAGGACATTCTGCTTCTTCTGCTTGACGAAGCTGATGCTCGCCGTCATGCCGGGCAGGAGCTTGCCCGACCTGTTTCCGGCGTCGATCATGACGTCGTAGTTGACTACGTTGTTCGTGGTCGTGGGCAGGAGCCGGATGGACTTGACGGTTCCGGCGAACACCTCGCCCGGGTAGGCCTCGACCGAAAAGTGCACTTCCTGGCCGGCCTTTATCGCGCTGATATCGAGCTCGTCCACCTGGGCGTCGATCTCCATCTTCGAGAGGTCGTCCGTCAGCGTGAAGAGCGGCGTCGATGTCGCGGAACCGCCGCCGACGACACTCTGGCCCAGGTCGATGAGGCGCTGGAGCACGATGCCGTTGATGGGCGCCGTGATGAAGGCGTACTGGTTGATCTCCGTCTGGATCTGTTCGAGCGAGGCCTTCGCCGAGTCGAGGTCGGCCCGGGCCTGGCTCAGGGTTGCCTGGGCGGTCTTCAGGTCATAGTCCGAGAGCAGCCCCTTGGCCGCCAGGGTCTGCGCGTTCTGCACGGCCAGAACCTGGAGGTCGTAGTTCGCCTGGGACTTGTCGACCGCGGCCTGCGCGGCCCTTTCGCCCAGCTTGAGCATGTCCGTATTGACCGTGGCCAGGACCTCGCCCTTCCTGACTTTGCTGTTGTAGTCGACATTCAGGCTTTCTATGCGCCCGCTCATCTGGGCGAGCACGCTGACCGAGTTCACGACGCCGAGAGTTCCCGAGCTCGTGACATCGCTCTCCAGGCTGCTTCTGGTCACGGTCGCGAAATCGTAGTGTTGCGTCGTGGCGGCGCTGCTTGTCTTCTTTCCGGCGCTCATGGAATAGACGGCCGCCCCGGCTGCCAGCACGGCGACCGCCGGGATGATGATTTTCCAGGTGTTCATGTCGGGCATTCTCCTTGCCTGGCTACAGAGCACTTTCCGTGCCAACCTGGCAAAGAGAAGTCGTATCGATATAAAGCTTTACTATGCCATGACTTGAATAAATGAGATCAAGGGGCGCCCAGCTGCGCGGGGTCCATGCGCAGCGCACAATGTGCGCAGTGGACCATTAAGGCTCGAGTCTGATCTCGGGGAGGGGCCACCCTCATTCGACAGCATCGTAGATGCGAACGCACACGGGCGTGGGCACGCTGAGCTCTTCCCCCGTCGCCTCGAGCGTTCCCCGTTCGGCGTCGATGCGAAATACGACGACACTGTCCGAGTCCTGGTTGGCGGCCGCCAGAATGGTCCCCGAGGGGTCGATGTCGAAGCTCCGCGGGGTTCTGCCTCCCGTGGGACAGTGACCGACCGCCTCGAGCCCGCCCGATCCCGACCGGATCCGGAATATGGCGATGCTGTCATGCCCGCGGTTGGACGCGTAGAGGAAGTCACCCGAGGGCGACACGTGGAGGTCGGCGCAGGCGCTCGAGCCGGTGAAGCCTGTGGGCAGGGTGCTGATCGTCTGCAGCTCCCGTGGGGCGGAGCCGTCACCCTTCCAGGAAAGCAGGCTCACGCTCGAATCCAGCTCGTTGACGATGTAGGCGACCGGCAGACTCGGATGCAGGGCCAGATGCCGCGGGCCGCTGCCCGCCCGGGACTTGAAGCACATCGCGTCCCTCCGTTCGAGCCTGCCCTTCCCGCTGTCCCAACCGTAGGCGACAACTTCATCACACCCGAGATCCGAGACGAAGACATGCCTGTTCTCGCGGTCGAAGACCGCCGAATGCGCGTGGGGGCCGCTCTGCCGGGATGCGTTGACGCTCGAGCCCCGGTGCTGCCGGAAATCGCACATGTCGCCCAGCGAACCGTCGGCGAGCAGGGGAAAGACGCTGACGCTCCCGCTCATGTAGTTGGTCGCCACGGCGAACTTACCTGACCCGTCGACTGCCACATGACAGGGATCCGTTCCCGAGCTCGGCTTCTGATTGAGCAGGCGGGGCTCGCCGCCCCTGTCGTCGAGCGCGAAGGCGCTGACAGCGCCCGTCTGCCCACCCTCGAAATCCTTCAACTCGTTGACTGCGTAGAGGAAGTGTCGGGAGGGGGAGAGATCCAGAAACGAGGGATTGCGCACGCCGCTCTTTTTCCAGAGTAGTCTGGCCTCCGCCCGGCCGGCTTCCAGTTCGAACAGGTAGATGCCCTCGCCCCTGCCCTCCAGGACCTGCCCCGTCCCGAAGACGATCGCTTCGGTGTAGGTTCCGACGTACACGTTGAGCTTTGTCTGCACGTTCCCCTCCCGCTGTCAGTGCATGGGTCTTGAACAGGTTCTGGCACCCTGTCACGCCCCGAGCCAGCCTCCATCCACGGGAAGCACATGGCCATTCACGAAATCGGAGGCATCCGAGGCAAGGAATATCACCGGCCCGAAGAGGTCTTCAAGGCGGCCCAGGCGTTTCATAGGTATTCGGCCGAGCACCCAGTCGCGCTTCACGGGATCGTTCAGCTGCGCGGCCGAGATCGCCGTCATTGTAAACACGGGAGCGATCGCGTTGCAATTGATTCCGGCGGGCCCCCACTCTATTGCGAGCGAGCGCGTGAGCTGGTTGACCGCTCCCTTGCTGGGAGCGTAGGCCAGGTCCTGGGCCCTGCCCTGGAAGCCGCGCACGGATGAGATGTTGATGATCTTCCCCTTCCCGGCGGCGAGCATCCTCCTGCCCCCATGTTTGCAGCACAGGAAGACCGACTTGAGATTGACGTCGATGACCCTGTCCCATTCGGCTTCCGCGAAATCGACGGCCTCCTGCAGGTGGACCGTCCCCTGGCTGTTCACGAGAATATCGGGACCTCCGCTCTCGGCGTCCATCCGCGCGAACAGGGCCGACACCGCCGACTCGTCCGTCACGTCCGCCTCGAAGCAGGTCCCCCGCCGCCCAAGTTCGCGGACCGCCGCCGCGGTTTCTTCAAGTCCCGCCAGACTCCGCCCCGCCACGCCGACATCTGCGCCCGCCGCAGCCAGGGCGAGCGCCATCGCCTGCCCGAGCCCCCGGCTGCCTCCGACCACGAGGGCGCGTTTCCCCGCCAGTGAGAACGACATCGGCGCAGCCTTCGCGCGCGCCACCAGCTCTTCAATTCCGCTCATGACCGACACCTTCCCTCCCTCCCGGAAGCGGGATGACAAAGGCAACCCGCCCCCCCTTCCCCGACGGATCGGCACGGATGTCCCAGCCCTGTCCCCGTACGATGGACCGCGCGATGTACAGCCCGAGTCCCGAGCCCTCCCCCGCTCTGGCCTGGGAGCCCCGATAGAAGGGCTCGAAGACCTTTTCGATCTCATCGTTCCGGAATCCGGGGCCTTCATCCTCGATCCAGAGCTCGAGGACACCCGGCTTCGCTTCCGCCTTGATGCTCACCAGGCCTCCCTCGGGCGTGTACTGCAGGGCGTTGGACACCACGTTCTCCATGGCCCGCATCGTGAGGACGCGGTCGGCACGCACGTGAAGGGCGGTGCATGCATCGAGCCGGGCTTCGAACCTCCGTCCGAGGAGGGCTGCGTCCTCGTGGAATTGCCCGGCGAGCTCGCGAAGAAGTGCATGCAGATCGAGCTCCTCGAATCGCAGTCTCCACTCCTCCGTCTCGATCCGGGCGAAGTCGATGAGCTCGGAGATCCTCGTCTCGAGGAGTCGGGCCTTGTCCCGCATTATGGCGACGTAGCGCCTGAGCGTATCCGGATCCGCGGCCAGGCCGTCCTCCACCGCCTCCAGATAGCCGCCGATGGAAGTCAGGGGAGTCCGGAGGTCGTGCGATACCGCAGCCAGGAAACGGTAGCGGCGGGCCAGGTCCTCGCGGAGCGAGCGGCGCATGAGGTCCATCGCCGCGGCCAGATCCGCGATCTCCCGCACCCCTTTCGCCTCGACGGCGGTCTCCAGGTCGCCCTGGGCTATGCGGTCGGCGGCGCGCTGCAGTCGCAGCACCTCCGCCGCTATCCGCCCGGCCGTCAGCGAGCCCACGAGGAAGGCCAGCACCGCCATGCCCATGAAGCTTGCGGCGATGATGAGGGGGAGGGCCGGATCCACCGTGAAGCCCAGGGGGGCTCCGGTCATGATCGCGTAGTAGACCCCCTCGACGCGGCCGTTCATGGCGAGGGACTCTGCCACGAAACTGCGCTCGGGCACGAGCCGGGCCGCGATGCGGGCGACCTCGGCCGGCGCTATGGGCCGTCCGCTTTCGAGCTCGGGCATCGTGCTGTAGATCACGAGCCCTTCCCTGTCCGCCACGACGAGGTCGAGCCAGGAGGGGGGGCGGTAGCCGGTGCGCGGCGCAAGCTTCCCCGTGGCGTCGAGTCCCACGGCGAGCCTGACCTCGTGGGCGGAGCGTATGAAGCGCGTGAGCGCGTCGCTCGGGCTTGCGGTTCCCCAGGTGATGACCAGCCTGAGGATGCTGAACAGCGCCAGGGGGAGGAAGAACGCGCTGACGCCCAGGCCGCCGAGCGAAAAGACGAGCCGAGGAGATCGTCGCCGCGCCGTCCGCCCGCGCCCGGGGAAAGGGGCGTCCGAACCGCTCATGGCGTGCCCGGGCCGGCGAAGCGGTATCCGGCGCCGCTGATGGTCCGGAGCCAGCGCGGTGCCGACGGATTCTCTTCAATCTTTCGTCTAACGCGCTGAATATGGACGGCCACGGTCGACAGATCGCCGTGCTCGAGTCCCCACACCTCGGCGTAGAGTTCCGCCGGGCCGTAGGTCTTCCCCTCGTGGAGGACGAGAAAGGAAAGGAGTTCGTATTCGCGCCGGGTGAGCACAACGCGCTCGCCGCCGCGGCTGACGAGCCGTGCCTCGAAGTCGATGGTGTAGGGACCGAAACTCCGCCGTACCCCCGGCAGGGTGGACGGATCGCCGGCGTCGTAGGCCACCCGGCGAACGAGGGCGGCGGCGCGTGCGGCGAGCACGCGGGGCGAGAAGGGCTTGGAAATGAAGTCGTCGGCCCCGAGGCCGAGCCCCTGGACCTTGTCCTCGTCCGATTCCCGCGCGGAGACGATCATCACCGGTGCCAGCGAACGCAACCTGAGCCAGCGCAGGAACTCCAGCCCGTCGGCCCCCGGAAGGCCAAGATCGAGCAGCACGAGATCGGGTGCGCGCTCGAGGCAGATTCTCTCGGCCTCTTCCGCCGATGCAGCGAGGCCGAGACCGGCCCCGTCCTTTCGGAGATAGGTGGCGATGAGTTCCGCTATCTCGCGGTCGTCTTCCACGATGAGCGCGAATATTCCGAGAAGCGGTGAAGATGAGTTCACGGATCGAGTATAGACACGGGGTCGCCCACGCTCCATCCCCCCGCGATGAACAATCCATGAATTTCCCGTCTTCGGAGCCGCCGTGGCCCGCCCCGTCCTTGAAACCCACCGGCCCGCGTCGCTATCTTTACTGAAAACCTGGGCGCGCGGTGCGGTGGCTGTCTGATCGATCCGCCGGACGCATGCGGGGTGCTCGCAGAGGGACCCCGGGCCGTCAACAGCTGAGACGGCGGCGCGCACGAGTCAAGGAGTACGTATGGTAATCGTAGAGCTCCAGGACGTCCGCAAGGTCTATCCCCTCGGCAAGGTCGAGGTCGAGGCGGTCAAGGGCGTGTCCTTCGCCATCGAAAAGGGGGACTTCATCTCCATTGCCGGGCCGTCGGGATCGGGCAAGACGACGATCCTCAACATGATCGGCTGCGTCGACCGGCCCACGGCCGGCACCGTGATAATCGGCGGCAACCCCACGAAGGACCTGAACGACAAGGCCCTCACTTCGCTCCGGCACGGGACGCTCGGATTCATCTTCCAGTCCTTCAATCTGATCCCGGTGCTCTCCGTGTACGAGAACATCGAGTTTCCCCTCCTCCTCGGCAAGGAACGCATCCGCGGCAAGGAGCGCGCGGACTGGATCAACTATCTCATGGAGGAAGTCGGGCTCGCGCAGTGGCGCGATCACAAGCCCAACGAGCTCTCCGGAGGTCAGCGCCAGCGCGTCGCGATAGCGCGCGCCCTCGTCACCAAGCCCCAGATCGTGCTGGCCGATGAGCCGACTGCCAACCTCGACTCCGCCACGGGAGAGCAGATCCTCGAGCTCATGAAGAAGATCAACCGCGAGATGGAGACCACCTTCATCTTCTCCACCCATGATGCGAAGATCGTCGGCCTCGCCGATCACATAATCCGCCTCCGCGACGGTCTCGTGACCGAGAATCTCCGCCAGGGCAGGGAGACAGTCGCGCAGGGCAGCGACACTGGCTCGACCTCCGCCGTCGGCGACGCCAGCGGCGGCGCCGACGGCGGGAGATGAAGCCATGCCCGTCCTCATCCGCATAGCCTTCAGGAATCTCCTGGAGCACAAGGCCAAGAGCCTCATAATAGGCGTACTCCTCGCGCTGGGCGTCGTCATTCTCGTCGTGGGCAATGCCTTCATGGACACGGCGGCCACGGGAGTCAAGGACACCTTCATCGGCAACTACACCGGCGACATTTTCATCGCCGCCAAGACCAAGAGTCCCGTGAGCCTGTTCGGCGTGCAGTCGGTGGGCGGCCAGGAGGCGACGCCCAACATTCCCTACTTCGACAAGGTCGCGGCCCATCTCTCCGCCGAGCGTGACGTCACCGGGATCACGAGCCAGGTCACCGGCTTCGCGCTCGTGTCCCCCAAGGACTCGGACAAGCAGAGCTTCGCCCTCCTCTTCGGCATCGACCCCGAGAGCTACTACAAGCTCTTCCAGAATGCCTATGCCATACAGGGCCGCCTGCTCAGGCCCGGAGAAGAGGGGCTCCTCATCTCCAAGCACATGGCCGAGCAATACGCAAAGGACGCCGGATTCACCCCGAAGGTGGGGGAGGATCTCATCCTCACCGGCATCGGCAAGGCCGGGTTCAAGATCCGCTCGGTGCCGCTGGTCGGCATCATCGGCTACAAGACCGAGAGCGAGGCCACGGATTTCATCTCCTATGCCGACGTCAACACGGTCAGAATCCTGAGCGGCCTCACCCTCGGCAACGACCCCGACGAGCCGGTCACCCCCGCCCAGCAGCAGGTGCTCGACGCATCGGGTGATTCTCTCTTCGGCGGAGAGACTGTCATCGCGGCGAGCGCGGTCAAGGCGCCTGCCCCGGCGCCCACGTCCTCTGCCAAGGCCGCACCACATCCCGTGGCGCAAGCGGATACAGGGGCCTGGCACTTCCTCATGGCCCGCGTCAGGAATCCCGCCGAAGCCCCGGCGCTCATACTCTCGCTCAACCAGTGGTTCGCGTCCCAGGGCATCGAAGCCCAGGCGGGCGGCTGGAAGGCGGCGGCGGGACCCTTCGCGGCGAGCATCGACGTGGTGAGGGTCGTGTTCAACATCGCGATAATCATCGTCGCCGTCGTGGCCATCATCATCATGATGAACACCCTCGTGATTTCCGTCATCGAGCGAACCGGCGAGATCGGCACGATGCGCGCGCTCGGCGCCCAGAAAGGCTACGTCCGCACGATGTTCCTCGCCGAGACGCTGACCATCGCCGCGGTCTTCGGCGTCATAGGCATGGTGCTCGCCTTCGGCGTGATCGGCATACTCAACCTGGCCCACATCACCGCCTCGAACCCCTTCCTCCGCATACTCTTCGCGGGCGACGTGCTGCACCCTGCGGTGAACCCGCTCTCCGTGGTCTGGAGCCTCGTGCTGGTCGGCTTCGTGGCGATCCTCGCCCACCTGTACCCTGTGTCGCTCGCGCTCAAGGTCCAGCCCGTGCGGGCCATGCAGACCGAATAGGAAACAGTGATGGAAACGATCAAACTTGCGTTACGCAATCTCTCGCGCCAGAAGAGGAGGACCCTGCTCCTCGGCGGAGCCATAGCCTTCGGCATCATGATAGTCACGGTGATCAACGGCTTCGTGGGGGCCTTCCTGACGAACATCAGCGAGAACTTCGCGAATCTCGCTGCCGGTCACGTGTTCGTGCAGGGGGTCGAAAAATCCGCCTCCGGCAAGGAGTTCCAGGTCATCCACGACGACGCCCCGCTCCTGGCAGCGGCCAAGGAAGCGGGCATTCCCGCCGTGTACCTGACCAAGCGAAGCTCGATCGAGCAGAGCACGCTCGTGTTCGCCGGCAAGAACGCCACGCTGACCATCGACGGCGTCGACTTCGCGGGCGAGACATTCCTCCCGGACCGGCTCGTGTTCAAGCAGGGGGGCATGGAGGGCATGAAGGACCGCGAGGGACTCATCATCTCCGAACCCATCGCCAAGCGGCTCGACGTCCGGGTCGGCGACCGGGTCCTCTGCGAGATGAAGACCTACACGGGACAGAACAACGTCGGCGAGTTCGCCATTGCGGGCATAACGGTGGACCCGGGCATCCTGGGCTCGATGGCCGGCTACGCGAACAAGGCCTATGTCAACGAGCTTCTCAACCTGCAGCCCGGGGACTACCAGACCCTCGGCTTCTATCTTCCCTCACTGGACAGGATGGATCAGTACGGCACCGCCCTGTATGCCGATCTCAAGCAGCATGCCCAGGTCTTCGACCGGAACAGCGGGAACCAGAGCCAGAACTTCGTGCGTCAGATGATGCAGCAGGGGAAGACCGAGACCTGGACAGGGGTCAAGTACCGCGTCTTCACGCTGAATGACCTCCTTGCCCAGGTGAAGCAGATCGTCGATGTCCTCAATACGGCGAGCCTCGTCATCCTCATCGTGCTATTCCTGATCATCATGGTGGGAATAACCAACACCTTCCGCATCATTATGTACGAGCGGATACGCGAGATCGGCACGATGCGCTCGATCGGCATGCAGCGGAACGAGGTCCGCAACCTCTTCCTCCTCGAGGCGACCTTCCTGGCCCTCGGCGGCGTCCTCGCGGGGCTGGCGCTCGCCCTGATCGCCATGGGAGCGGTTTCGCTGGTCAACTTCGGACTCAACAGCGCCCTCTTCATCATCCTCAAGAACGGCCACATGACTTTCCAGCTCGGTCTGGTGCGCACGCTCACGGATGTCGTCATAGTCGCCGCGCTCACCCTTGGGGCGGCATTCTTCCCGGCGCGGAACGCGGCGCGGCTCGACCCGGCCGTGGCGCTGCGCACGGTCAAATAAGGAGCATCGATATCATGAAGCGCATAACGCGTTCAGTGGTCATGGCCGCCTGCCTGGCCGTCTTGGGGGCGGCCGGGCTCTTCGCCGCCGGTGCCACCACGTCCCCGGCCGGCGCGGGGCCCGATTTCAAGGCCATCCTCCGGCAGGTGGACGACCTCTCCGACTTCGGCAAGCAGGACTACAGCGCGGTCTACGACATCGTCACGGAGAAGCCCGGGGAGAATCCGAGCACCATGCAGATCAAGATCTTCCGTCGCGACCAGCATGACCAGATCGTCATCCTCTTCCAGAAACCCGAAAAGCAGAAGGGCCAGGGCTACCTGAAAATCGACGACAACGTCTGGTTCTACGACCCCGAGAGCGGGAACTACTCGCACTCGACCATGAAGGAAAACATCTCCAACACGAAGGCCAAGAACTCCGACTTCAAGAAATACACCTTCGCCGACGACTTCGACGTCGTCAGTTCGGCCGAGGGCAAGCTGGGAATCTTCGACGTCTGGATCCTGACCCTCCAGGCCAAGAACAACGAGGTGTCGTACCAGAAGATCCGGCTGACCGTCCGCAAGGACAAACCCATCCCGCTCAAGGAGGAGGACTACTCTGTCTCGGATCGTCTTATGAGGACCACCTTCTTCCTCCCGACCTACGTGCAGGCTGCCGGTCGCCTCGTGCCGGCCAAGATCAAGATGGTGGACGAGATCAACACGGGCGAGCAGAGCGTGCTGACCATCTCCGATGTCCTCGTCGCTCCGCTTCCCGACAGGGTCTTCACCAAGACCTTCCTCGAGCAGGCGCAGTGATGGGTGCGACACTGCGGTCCCGGGGGCGTCGAGCCGACATCGGCCGCCGCTGCCTTTGCCGGCCGGGAGCGGCCTCCATCCTAGCCCTGCTCGGCGCGATCCTGTTGCTCTCCGGATTGGGACTGACGGCCCAGTCCGCGGCGACGCCCGCCGCGACGGGCGCCGCCGCTGGCGCCGCCTCAGGCACCGCCTCAGGCGACGACGAGTCCATGTTCGGAGCGGAGACAGTCACCCAGTCCCAGGCCCCTGCCACCGGCTCTCCCGATAAGGACTTTCTCAAGTACGACCAGGTCAAGGTCGGCGGACAGATCAAGGGGAGCGTCGGCTGGAGCCCCGTCTGGAGCCCGGCCTGGGATGGCTCGGCGAGCCTCTTCTCCCCCACGAGCGACCTCATGAACCCCGATCTCGAAGGGAAGCTCACCATAACGGCCAAGCCCCTGACCGATTTTGGCGTCAATGCGGAATTCAGGACCCAGTGGCCCTTCACGACGAGCCACACGGACTCAAACGGCACTGCCTTCACGGTCCCGAATATCTCGGTCTGGTCCTTCTATTCCAAGTTCAACTGGCAGGACAAGGCCTACTTCAGCTTCGGCAAGCAGCCCCTGTCCTGGGGCGTGAGCAAGGGGGCCTTCCAGCCGGCGGACGATGTGTTCGCCGTGTCGAGCGCCATCGACCTCACGAATACGAGTGCCGAGCGCGAGGGGCCGATCTCCCTCAGGATGACCGTACCGCTGACGAACACCGACAACTTCTACTTCCTCGGCGGCATCCCGACTCCCTCGAACGGAAGCACGGCCATCGATCCCAAGGACGCCCGCGTCGGGGTCAAGGCCGAGCTCGGCACGGGCAACACCGAGCTTGGGGCCGCCGCCTTCTACTCCTACAACGACCACCCCCGTGCCCTTCTCATGGGCACGACCGGAAACGGCGACTTCAACTTCTTCGGCGAGGCAATCCTCAAGTACGGGAGCGAGCGGGACTTTATTACAGCCTACAACAACCTCGCGCCGCCGCTATCGACGGTCGCAACCTATGACAGCCGCTTCTTCTTCTCCGGCACCGGCGGCGGCTACTACATGAACGCGGACAATCACATCACTCTGCTTGCCCAGTATTACTACAACGGCGAGGGCCAGACGAAGCTGAGCGCCGAGGAAGCATATGCGTATTACGTGTCTGATCCGGGGGCAATTGACCGCATCCGGCTCGGCACGCACTACGGCTTTGTCAGCCTGAGCTGGGGTCAGTTCCTCCAGGAGGACCTGACCGCCACCGTCTACGCCATCTCGAACCTCTCGGACGGCTCCGGCATGGTCTCGCCGAGCCTGAGCTGGCAGCTGTTCGACTATCTGGCGATCTCCATCGGTGCCACCTTCACCTTTGGCGCACCCGGAACCGAGTACATCCTCTACGGCCCCGTCGTGAACGGCAGCTCCGGATCCGGCGCGGACAAGCCCGCGGCGGCTCTCAATCTGACGCTTACCGCGAGCACGGAGGCCTTTTAGCGGGCCTTCGCGGTCCGCATGACGTGGACTTGTCAGGAGGCCCGACCATGGGTGAAAAGTCAGCGATGCGCAAGGGCGACTACCTCGAGGAGCTCGACCGGCTGACGGTCGAGCTCGTGAAGCTGCAGGTATGGGTCAAGGCCAAGGGGCTGAAAGTTGTCGTGCTCTTCGAAGGTCGGGACGCGGCAGGCAAGGGCGGCGTCATCAAGGCGATCACCGGGGGCCTGAACCCCCGCTACGCGCGGATAGCCGCCCTCGGCGTGCCCACGGAAAAGGAAAAGACCCAGTGGTACTTCCAGCGCTATGTCGCCCAGCTCCCGGCCGGTGGCGAGATGGTGTTCTTCGATCGCAGCTGGTACAACCGGGCGGGGGTCGAGCGCGTCATGGGCTTCTGTAGCGAGGCCGAGTACCGCGAGTTCGAGCGATCCGTGATCGAGTTCGAAACCATGCTCATCCGATCGGGCACGATCCTCGTAAAGTACTGGTTCAGCGTCAGCGACGACATTCAGGAAGAGCGGTTCAGGGACCGGATCGAGGACCCGGCCAAGCGATGGAAGCTCTCGCCGATGGACACTGCAGCGCGGTCACGCTGGGTCGACTACTCGAAGGCGAAGGACGACATGTTCGCATTCTCCGACCGCCCCGAGAGTCCCTGGCACGTGGTGGATGCCGACGACAAGTACTGCGCCCGCCTGAACACGATCGCGCATTTCTTGGAGCTGATCGCCTACGAGGATCTGACCCCCAAGCCCATCGAACTGCCGGACCGGCAGAAACCCGGGAAGTACGTCCGCCCGCCCATCGAGGACCAGAAGTGGATACCGAGGGTCTACCCGGGCCCGTTCACCCGTGCCGGAGCAGCGGGGGAGGATGAGCGTCCGCAGGGTCCGCCCTCGCCGGCCGATCTCCCCGTCAAGACCGTCACGCGTGTTAAAAAGTCCAAGAAAGGCGATCGCGGGAAAAAGGGCAAAAAGAGCAAGCAGTAGC
>DATJQN010000060.1:0-3672 GCA_035505775.1 Rectinemataceae bacterium
CGAGTCTGTCCATGAGCTCGAGAATAGACTCCCGGGCGGGCGGATCGAGCATGGCAGTCGCCTCGTCGAATGCGAGACAGCGGCTGTGCATGGCCAGCGCACCGGCCACAGCCAACCGCTGCTGCTGGCCGGCGGAAAGGAAGTGGGGCGGACGGCGGCGTTCTTCGGAAAGGCCGACCGCTTCGAGGGACTCCGTTACTCGACGTTCAATTTCGGCCCGATCAAGCCCGAGATTCTCCGGCCCGAACGCGACGTCCTCCTCGACGACCGTCGCGACGATCTGGTCGGGCGGAGACTGGAATACGAGCGAGACCGTGGTCCGGATGTCACGAGCGTTGGAGGGAAGAGCCGCATCGAGTCCGCCTATGCTGACCACCCCGGACCCTGCACGCAGCAGCGCGTTGAACAGTCGGAGCAGGCTGCTCTTGCCCGAGCCGTTCGCGCCGATCAGGGCAACGTATTCGCCCGCATCAATGTCGAGAGTGACGGAATCGAGGGCGGGGTTCTCGGAATGGGGATAGGTAAAGGTGGCGGATCGGAGCTCTAGAAGGGACATGGGCCTCCCCGAGGCTCGGGAAGGGCGTAGGGCAGGTTCATTCTCACCTCACGTCTCGGCGGTTTTCCCGTCCAAGCGTCGCGTTCAATCTAGACAGACCGCGCCGAATTGTCAAGCCGAAGAGGGCTCCTGCCGGTATGCTGGCGGCACGCTGCAGGTATGCTGCCAGCATGCAGGCGGCGGGTCGTCGACCGGGAACCGCTCTCCCCCACCATCGTCTACGACACTTCGATGACGTAGTCCTTGAGCTCGGTCTGTATGAGGGGCGTCTTCTGGAAGCCGCCGCCGCGGTGCTGCCAGTATGCCTCGGCGAAGCGCACGCCGGCCTCCCGCCCCCAGGCGAGGTCCTGCGCCTGCATCGCGCCGAAGAAATCGTCCATCTTGTGCATGACGCGCATGACTTCGATCTGACTCTGGTGGCAGGCGAGCATGGCCATTTTCACGTCCTCGACGCTTCCGATATCGACATAGAAATGCGGCCGGGCTATCTGGTTGCCGAGGGGGTCGGTAAGGCCGAGCGTGGCGGAGTGGTAGAAGAGGGGGTTGGCCTCGAGCGGGGGAAAGCGCGAGGGCACGTTGGGCAGGGTTGCGAGGATGGCTGCGGCGTCGGCGATGGCCGAGGCCGCGCGATGATCGGGATGGTAGTCGACGCTGAGGTGTCCGATGACGATGCCCGCCCGGGCCTCGCGGATGACATCCTGCGCCCGGATGCGCATGTCCTCGGTGTCGTAGAGATAACCGTCCCTGCCGCCCAGGCATCGATACTCGGCGCCGAGCTGCTCCGCGGCCGCCCGCGCCTCGGCCTCGCGCCTGCGGATGGTTGAGGCCTCGTCGCTGCCGAAGCCGCCCATGCCTCCGGCGGTGACCGTGCAGATGGTTACGGCGTAGCCCACCCTGCGAAGCAGGGCGAGGGTGCCGGCGCAGAAGATCTCGGTGTCGTCGGGGTGGGCTGCGAAGACCACCACGCTCTTGGGATAGTTCGGGACGTCCATGTCAGGACCCGAGCGCATCTTCCATGGCCACGCCGGCCATCATGAGACCGATCTGCTCGACACTCGCCTGGCCGCGGGCGACGATCCCGATGATTCGTCCTTCGTACATGACCGCGATCCTGTCCGAAAGCGCGCGGATCTCGTCGAGGTCCTCCGAGATGAGGAGAATCGCCGTTCCGCTCTCGCGCTGCCGGAGGAGACGCTGGTGGATGTAGTCCGTCGCGCCGATGTCCACGCCCCGGGTCGGCTGGGCGGCGATGAGCACGGCCGGCCTGCGTGAGAGCTCCCTGGCCATGATCACCTTCTGGATGTTGCCGCCCGAGAGGTTCTTGATGGGCGTGTCCAGGCTCGCCGTCTTCACGGAGAAGTCCTGGACGAGCTTCGAGGCGTGCGAGCGCATGGCCGCGAAATTGAGGAAGATGCCGCGTGCGAAGGGCGTGGCCGTGCGGTCGTGGAGGAAGACATTTTCCTGGACGCTGAACTCCCTGATGGCGCCGTCACGCATCCGTTCTTCGGGGATGTAGGCCATGCCCGCATCCACCCGCTCGTTGAGTGTGCAGCCGGTGATGTCGGACTCCCCGATCCGGACGCTGCCGGACACGCTGCGCCGCATGCCGGCGAGGCATTCGCAGAGCTCCCGCTGGCCGTTGCCGGAAACGCCCGCGAGGCCCACGATCTCGCCTTCATGAATGTCGAGGTCGATCCCCTTGAGGGCCTCGGTTCCGCGATCGCCCATCGCGTGCAGTCCGCGGATCCCGAGGCGCAGGGGTCCGGGCGTGAGCGGCCGGGCCTCGACCTGTTTCACCTCGCGGCCGACCATCATCTTGACGAGCTCGTCCCTCGTCACCTCGCTCGTGCGCTTGGTGCCGATGACCTTGCCGTCGCGCAGCACCGTCACGCGGTCGCTGATGGCCATCACTTCATACAGCTTGTGGGAGATGAAGATGAGGGAATGCCCCTCCTGCACCATCCGCCTGAGCGTATCGAAGAGGTCCTTGACCTCCTGCGGAGTGAGCACCGCCGTGGGCTCGTCGAGGATGATCAGGCCCGCGCCGCGATACAGCGCCTTGAGAATCTCCACCCGCTGCTGCTCCCCGACGGAAAGCTGCCACACCTGCGCGCGCGGGTCCACCTTGAGGCCGTACTCCTCCGACAGCTCCTCGATGCGCTCGGTCACTCCCCTGACGTCCACGAGGGGGAACCGGGCCGATCGCTGTCCGAGCGCGACGTTCTGGGCGACGGTGAGCGTGGGCACGAGCATGAAGTGCTGGTGGATCATGCCGATGCCGGCCTTGATGGCGTCCGCCGGCGAGCGGAAGACGAGTCTCTGCCCGTCTATGAGGATCTCCCCTTCGTCCGGCTGATACATCCCGTAGAGCTGCCGCATCAGCGTGCTCTTGCCGGCGCCGTTCTCGCCGAGCAGGGCGTGGACTTCGCCGGGGTCCACGTCAAAGCAGACCTTCGAGTTGGCCCGGACGCCGGGGAAGCATTTGACGATGTTCCGCATCTCGACGCGTCCCGTGCGCGACGTCGAGTCCTCACGCAGTCTCGATGCCATGATCCTCCCACCTCGACCGGAGCCGCCCCGGGCGGCCCGGACAGTGCGGCCCCGCGAAGCGTCGCGGGGCCGCGAGAAACCGCCGACTAGGGCTGGACTTTGATGCTGCCCTTGACGATGCCGCTGATGGCGGCGTCGCCGGCGCTCTTCACCGCCTTGGGCAGGGAGTAGGCCGGGTTGTAGGCGACTTTCAGTCCGCCGTTCTCGAGGGTGAGCACATAGGTCTTGCCGCCGAGGACGCCGGCCTTGTGCTGGCTGATGATCTCACGGAGCATCCCGGTCCAGTCGTAGACCTGGCTGGCGACGACGAGCGCGGGAGCGAGACTGGCCTGATCGGCCTGGGTCCCGAACCACAGCACCTTGCCCGCGTCCTTGGCGGCCCCGATGGAGCCGACGACGGACTGCGACGAGCCGGTGAGGACATCGGCGCCCGAGGCGATATGGGTCTTGGCCGCCGCGGTCATGAGCGCGACGTCGGAGAAGGAACCCGTCCAGGTCTTGGAGACGTTGATGGCCTTGTTCACGGACATGACGCCCTGCACGAAACCGTCGATGTAGGTCTTGGC
>DATJQN010000061.1:0-3753 GCA_035505775.1 Rectinemataceae bacterium
TCGCCGGCTTTCCGTCTCTCGAGGATGTCCGAAAGCGGAGAGCCGAGGGCGAGCCCCAGCGCCGGGAGGCCCAGGCCAAGTCCGTCAAACCAGGCAAGGCCATGGCCGGAGAGAAGGCGCAGGGCGATCCCGACAGTCCAGGTGAGGAGCATGAGCCCGGCCAGTCCCGTCTTCGTGAAAAGCGCCCGTCCCGGGCGTCCACCCCGGATGGAGTCGATGATGTTGATCGCCATGCCCACGCCGTTGACGAGGACGCCCAGGGACAGCGCGAATCCGAAGAAGGCGAAGATGCTCCCGGAACCGGCACGCGGCATGAGGTTCAGGAAGCGGTCCCGGCCTTCACCGGTCAGCACAGCGGTGAGCAGATGCTCGAGGGGCGAGAGCCAGCTGTCGCTCGCGAAGCAACTGCCCGTGAGGAGACCCATGACGATGGATCCTGTCCCTGCGGCGATGACCATGGGCGCGAATCGTCGCCATCTCCGTACGGAAGCAAAGAGGCCACAGCGAAGGGCGAGGCCGGCGCAGAGGATGAGTCCTCCCTGTCCGACATCCCCGAACATGACCGAGAACAGCAGCGTAAAAACGAAAGCCATGAAGGGCGTCGGGTCGATGCTTCCATAGGGCGGCGTTCCGTAGGAGAGGAGGAGGCGCTCAAAGCCCGAAACGACCGGCGCCGACCTGATGAGGACAGGCACCTCTTCCTCCTCGCCCCCGAGAGCCCTCCATTCCCGCGGCGTCCAACTCCTCAGCAGGAAGCGCCCCTGGGTGCGGCGCTCCAGCCCCGCGGCCACGCGCCCGACACTGTCCTTGGGAACCCACCCATCCAGCCGGGACAGCTGATCGCTACAGAGCAGTCTGCTTTTGACTTCGAGCACGCTCTCCCGGACCGCATATGAGGCCGCAAGCCGCCGCCATTGCGGCTCAAGGCGACGGGCCGCGGCTTCCCGCGCCCGTTCCAGCTCCCGCCCCTGGAGGGCGAGACTGTCCAACTCCTCCTCGAGACGGGCGACGAGCCAGGGAGGGACACCGGTGAAGTCCGGCGGCAGCACCTGAGGCCTGAAACCGGCGCGGTTCAATTCGGTGTCGAGGGCGAATCTCCCCTTGCGCGTACTCACCGCGACAACCAGGGGTCCGCCGTTCACGGGAACCACGAGGAACCCTTCCCCGAGTCTCTCCCGCACTCCCCGGATTTCGAGCGGATCAAGCCTGCCCACACGAACGGAGAGAAAGCTGAGGCTGTCCAATTTCCCGAAGGGCAGGCGGAGCCCCGCGCAGGAGCGCGCCTCATCGAGCAGCTCCCTCGTGCGCGCAACGCGTTCCTGATGCGTGGCCGCATCCTTCTCATGGGCGAGAACTTCAGCATACAGCCGGTCAAGCTCGGCCTCCTCATCGGGAGAGGGGAGCGATGACGAATCGGGAAAATCAGCGGGGTATTCCAGCCCGAGCGTGCGGCGGATCACCCGCAGCTTTTCGCTCTGCGTGGCGCCGGTTCCGCTCATCGCGACCGGGGGAGCTTTCCGGAATGAGGGCGCCGACCCCGGCTCCGTGATCGCACGCCCGGGCGACTGTTCGAAGCACTCCGCCCTGCCGAGCTCCTCTATGGCCGGATCCAGATCGCGGCTCAGCAGGACAAGTTCCACGTGACGCATGGGCGCCGTACTCATGCGCTCGCCTCCGTCAGACCAAGGACGTACTCGGCGATCTCGGCAGTCTCGGCGCCGAACCTGAGGCCTTCGACTATTCCGAAGAGGGCAGCGGTTTCATATTCGCCAATGCGGAAAAAGCAATACAAGGGAGCGAAGGTGAAGGGTTCGAGATGGAGGGACCTCTTGAGATCCCGGTAACGTTGCCTGAGCAGTGATTTCTCGAAGTGGAGGCAGTCGAGCAGCCAGGACTCCGACCCTCCGCCTGCGGGATTGAGACAGCTCTCCCAGCGCCACCCATCCCAATCACCACGCTGGTCCATTCGAAGCTTCAGGGCGGACTGGGCGACAGACTGCAGATCCGGCCCCCGTATGCGCACAAGTCGTCTCGTTATGTCTTCCGTGGGCAGGGCGTAGTAGCGGCGCAACCGCAGTGCCCAGAGGAGATTCTCGATCTCGATATCGTCGGCCACAAGCTCCGGCAGGGAGCCACGGTATCCGGGAGACACAGTGGCCAGCGAAGCCCACAGCTCCGTGTAGTACTGACAGTCCAGCCTGTTCCTGGCCGCCGCTAGATCGGGGAAACCTTCGTCGGCGATCCAGGCAAAGCGGCCACGCCCGAACATGCCCGAAGGTTCGGGATAGCGCTCCAGGCGGAAATCGGGAGCATGCGGGAAAAAACCGGGATCGGGCGGCCGGGCTCGACCTTCGCGCAGCGCGGAGAGCAGCAGCTTCAGATACTCATATTCGGGTTTGCGGAGGAGGGCGCGGAAAAACTCGGTCTTGGCGGCGGTGCTCCCGACGATCCTCAGGAAGCTCCGCAGGCTGTCGCTCCTGATCCGGAGCTCAGCCGCCGCAACAAGCAGGGTCTCGGGGAGGCGGACGGGCTCCTCGGGGAAGATCCTGGTCCAGAGATCCACGAGGCGGCCCGATCGCGCCAGCGTCGAAGCGCGTGCGCCAAGGTGGGCGTGGGCCAGGGCGCCGCAGATACGGGCATAGCAGTAGTATTTCCGGTGGAGGCTCATGGGAAGAGCTCCTCGAGAGCGCGGTCGCAGCGTTCCCTGAAAGCGTCCCGATCCACGGGGAGGGACTCGATCCGTGCGCGGTAGGCGTCAAGGAGTCGGCGGCACTCGTCTTCGGCCGCCGCTCTCGAAGCGAGCCGGGCCGCGCTCGCCTCGGCATTGGCTTTCTCGATCGCCGCAGCGCTCCTGAGACGCTCCGTTTCCTTGGCCTCGCCCGCGAGCGTGTCGACCTCGGCGCGCGCCGCCTCGACGAGCGCCTCGGCCTGACGCTCGACTTCGAAGAGCTGATCCAGGATATCCCGAGAAGCCATGAGCCGCCCCTCCTCCGGAATCCGTAGAACGTCTATATTCGAACGAGGTCTTCGAAACGCTTGATGACACCGAAGGCTTGGTCCGCGCTTTGAACGGCGACAAGTTCGGTGTAGAAGGCGGGATCATCGAGGAGGCGGGCCAGGCGTTTGAGCGCGTTGAGGTGCAGCTCCGAATCGCGCGGAGAGGAGAGCAGCATGAACACGATATACACGGGCTCTCCGTCGAGCGACGAGTACTCGATGCCCCGCCTCGAGATGCCGAGGACGCCGGTCAGCCCTTCGAGGCCCTCGGATTTGCCGTGAGGAAGCGCTATGCCTTTCTTGATTCCGGTGGACATCTTCTCTTCCCGGTCATGCACCGCGTGGAGGATGTCCGATCTCGGGAAGTTCTTGCCGTCAGCACGGACGAGGACATCGACGAGCTCCTCGAAAAGTTCGTCCTTCTCCTCGCTTTCAAGCCCGACCTTGATCCTGTCGGGCGTGAAAACCTGCTGAAGCAACATTCGAGAGCCCTCCTCCGGCAGCACGCGTGCCGGAAGCCCGGAGTCCCGCCCGGTGGGGCGGGAACCCTCCCCTACTTCTTGGTCGTGGGCGCGGGGACGGGCGCGGCAGGCGCCTGTACCTGGTTGCTGTCTGCAGTGGAGCCGGTGGCTGCGGCGGGGGCGGGGGCCGCGGTCTGCGGCTGGGCGTTCCACCATTCGGTCGTGGCAGTGCCGGCCTTCTTCTGCGCGGCGGCTTCAACGTTGCCCAGCGAAGACTTGTTGATCAGCGCCAAGG
>DATJQN010000062.1:0-7209 GCA_035505775.1 Rectinemataceae bacterium
CGGCGCTTCAAGGCCTACCTGATCTACGCCCTCACCGACGAAACCTACGGCATCCTCACCACGGTCGAGCCTCCGCACGGCTCGCGCCCCGAGGGCTTCTACGCCGCCGTGTCCGCCCTCGACCAGAGCTACTGGGTGGCCGGCAGCATCATCGGAGCCATAGTCGGCGGTCTCGTCCCTCCGGCGCTGACGCGGGGCCTCGACTTCGCGCTGACCGCTCTCTTTGTCGTTCTGCTGGTCGAGCAGACCCGCTCGATACGCCGCGTCGAGCCCTATGCCGTGGCCACCGCCGCGACTGTCCTCGCCTTCGTCCTGTTCGGGCCGCGGAACCTCCTGGTGATCGCCATCCTCCTCGCGATCGCGGGGATCCTGCCCTTCCGCAGGAGGCTCGCATGAGCGGCTATCTCATTGCGATCGCGGCGATGGGGCTCGTCACGCTGCTCTGCAGGGCCGCTCCGTTCATCTTCTTCATGCGCTCGCGGCCGCCCGCGGTCCTGGATTTCGTCCAGCGCTTCATTCCGCCGATGATCATGACCATCCTCGTCCTCAACAGCTTCAAGGGCCTGCGCCTGGACCGCGCACCCTTCGGACTGCCCGAGATCGCTTCGGCCCTGGTCGTGGCGGCCCTGCAGTTGTGGCGGAGAAACGCGCTGCTGAGCATCGTCGGCGGGACCGCGCTCTACATGGTCCTCATCCGCCTGGGCTAGAGCCGGCCCCGGCGCCGCTCCGCGCCCCCCCTGACGAGGGAGCTCAGGACTCCCACCGCCGCGAGTCCCGCGCAGGTGAAGAGCGCGGCACGGAAGCCGCCCAGGAAGGTCGCCTGCAGTCCGGCCCTCGCGGGCTCGGAGATCGCGCCCGCGGCCTGCAGGGCCGAGCCGGCCGCGGCTCCACCGAGGGCGACAAAGATCGCTCCGCTTACCGCGACGCTCATGCTCTGTCCGATCACGCGTCCGGTGGCCATGAAGCCCGAGGCGGAGCCGCGCTCCGAGGCCGGCGCCGAGGAAAGCAGGGCACTGTTGTTGGGGGCCTGGAACATGGCCTGGCCGAGCCCCACGACCAGGAGCCGCAGGACGATGTCGAGCAGTGAACTGTCGGCCCGGAGCATCCCGAGAAGGACCAGCCCGACCGAGGCCACCGCCAGCCCGCCGGCAGCGAGAGCTCGGGTGCTGCCGAGGCGATCGGCCAGACTGCCGCTGATGGGCGCAACAATCGCGATGGTCAGCGGCAGCGGCGTGAGGAGGAGACCGGCCACTTCGGTGGGCAGGGACCGCAGCTGCTCGAGGTAGAAGGGCATGATGAAGCTGACGGCGAAGAGGGCGAGGAAGCTCAGCACCAGGCTGAGGTTGGCGGACAGAAAGACGCGGTTCTTGAGGAGCTCGAACTTGATCACCGGATTCTCGACCCGCCGCTCGGCGACCAGCAGCGAGGCGAGGAGGAGAAGGCCGAGGGCGAATGCTCCGAGGATGAGGGGCGAGGTGAAGCCCATCTCGGAGGCGAAGGAGAGTGCGCCGATGATCGAGGCCAACCCTCCGCCGAGGAGGACGGCTCCGAGCGGATCGAACCGCACCTTCCGCCGCTCCCCCGACTCGCGGAGCACGAGGCCGGTGAGGAAGATGCCGGCCAGCCCCAACGGCACGTTGACGAAGAAGATCCAGCGCCACGAAAGCGAGGCGGTGATGAGGCCGCCCAGGGTCGGGCCCGCGCTGGTCCCGAGAGCCACGGTCACGGCGTTGAGCCCGAGGGCGCGTCCCCGCTCGCTGGCGGGGAAGGCCGAGGTCAGGAGCGCCGGGCTCGTGGAGAAAAGGAGCGCACCGCCGACGCCCTGGAGGAGCCGGGAAGCTACGAGGAACCAGAGTGCGGGCGCGAGGCCGCAGAGCGCCGAGCTGAGCGTGAAAGTGACAAGGCCGGCAGTCCAGACCAGCTTGCGTCCCGCGAGATCCGAAAAGCGGCCGGCCGTGAGAAGCAGGGCGGCGCTCGACACGAGGTAGCCTATGATCACCCACTCTATCGTGCCGTTGAGGGGTACTCCGAAATCGCGGGCGATGGTCGGGAGGCTGATGTTCACGATCGAGGAATCGAGGGTTCCCATGAACACCCCGATCGCGACCACGGCGAATACCGCCCACTTGCTCTTCATCAATCCCCCGCTTTCAGCCTTCCGACGAGTCGCAGGAGCCCGTCGAGGATGGTGAGCGGATGCGGCGGACAGCCGGGCACATAGAGGTCGACCGGCAGTATGCCGCCGAGTCCATCGTGTGCCTCGGCATGTCCGATGAAGGGACCGCCCGAGATGGCGCAGGCCCCCACCGCGATGACGATTTTCGGCGCTGGCACCGCGTCGTAGGTCTTTCGCAGCGCGGGCAGCATGGCCTCGGTCACGGGTCCCGTGACCAGGATTCCATCCGCATGCCGCGGCGAGGCGACCACCTGGATGCCGAAACGACCGAGGTCCCAGCCGATGGTGCCGAGCACGTTCACATCGGCCTCACAGCCGTTGCAGCCTCCCGCGCTCACCTGCCGGAGCTTGAGCGAACGGCCCAGGAGGCGTTGGAGCCGCGCCCCCATGCCCTCCGCCAGATGCAGGTCCCCATCCCGCCCCGCGAGCACCAGGGCGTCCCGCCGGCCCACCGCGAGTCGATGATCCCCGGAATGGCTGATGCAGCCCTCCGGGCAGGCGCGGACACAGTCCGTGCAGAACAGGCACTTCCCCAGGTCCACCATCAGGCCCGGGGCGCCCGGCACGATGGCTCCCGTGGGACAGGCCTCGGCACAGGCGCGGCAGTCGGGGGGGCATCGAGACGTGTCGATGACGGGTCTACCCCTGAAGCGCTCGGGGAGGGGTGGCGGGGGCGCCGAGGGGTAGGCCATGGTCCGGTGGCCCTGGCGCAGACGCGCCCGGAAGGCGCCGCTCACCCCAGGGCCCCCGGCCGGGGCGCGTGCGTTCGTCCGTGGCAGAGTCCCGCGCGGCGCGGATCAACCGGCCGTCGCTCTTTCATCGCTGTGCTCATCGCCCCCCCCCGGCCTTCCCTGCATCGAACATTTCGCCGACCCGCTAGAGGTCGTGACCGCAATACGAGAGATTGAAGCTCTTGTTGCAGAGCGGAAAATCCGATATCTCCTCGCCACGAAGGACCTGCGCGAGAGCGGGCCAGTTGTGGAAGGATGGATCGACGATCTTGTATCTCGCGATTCCGCCCGTGGCGTCGGTGATGGCGACATGGCAGATCTCCCCGCGCCATCCCTCGCAGAGCGCGACGACCAGACTCTCCGGCAGGGACTCGGCGCAGCCGGACCAGATCGTGCCCGAGGGCAGACTCTCGAGCTGCTCGCGCAGGAACAGCAGGGATTGCTCGATCTCCAGGGCGCGCGTGTAGGCACGGGCGAACACGTCCCCCGAATCGCAGGTGGAGACGGGAATCTGGGCGAAGCGGTAAATGCCCGAAGGCTGATCGCAGCGCAGGTCGCGACCGAGGCCCGAGGCACGGGCGGCAGGTCCGACGACTCCCAGCTCGAGGGCGGTCTGTGCGGACAGGACGCCCGTGTCCTCGAAGCGCGCCATGACCGAGGAGCTGTTCCAGAGCAGGGATATCGCTTCCGTCGCCTCACGGCCCGCGACTTCGAGGCGCCGGAGCAGCTCGAGCCGCTGCTCCTCGGTCAGGTCGAACCCGACCCCGCCCGGGAGCACGAGGCCCCGCCCGAAGCGGTTGCCGCAGATGAGGGCGGTCATGTTGAGCAGGTCCCCGCGAATCCGCCCGCAGAAGCTCATCGTGGGCAGGAAGCCGACGTCGCCGGCGAGAGCCCCGAGATCGCCCACGTGATTGGCCAGACGCTCCAGCTCCAGTGCGATGCCGCGCAGGGCCTCGGCGCGGGCCGGCGGTCTGCAGGAACCGAGCGCCTCGGCGACCTGGCTGTAGGCGAGCGCATGGCCGATGCTGGTGTCGCCCGCGGCCGTCTCCGCGTAGTGCTGACGCCGGTGCGGCCCTTCTCTCACCATCGCGGACTCGACGCCCCGGTGCTGATAGCCGAGGGCGATCTCCAGATGGAACACCTCCTCGCCATGGCACTGGAAGCGGAAGTGCCCCGGCTCGATGACGCCCGCGTGCACCGGTCCGACGGCCACCTCATGGACGGACTCTCCCTCGACGCGATAGAAATCGCCCACCGCGGTCCGGATACCCTCCCGAGCCTCCCTCCCCCAGGCGTCCCGCCCCGTCCAGGAGCGATGGAAGCGCAGCGGTTTGAACCAGGGATGACCTAGGGGGAGTGCACCATACTGTTCTGCTATCTCCCGCTCGAAGGCCTGGAGCTGGGGAAAGTCCGGGCTGAGCGAGGGAAAGGTTCCGCCCTCCACCCGGCAGCGGCCTGCGAGGAGCCTGTTGCGCGCATCGTCGGCGATGATCGCGTACAGATCGATGGGCGCCGGATCGGGAAGCGTGCCGCCGGGCGAGTCCTTCAGCGCCGACTCCGCCGCCAGAGGCGCCGCCAGAGGCGAGGCCGGAGGCGCCGCAAGAGGCGAGGCCGGAGGCGCCCCCGAAACCAATACCGCTGGCGCGCCGAACAGGGCGGAGACGCGGCCGCCCGTCCGGAGCGCCTCACGGACCTGGGAACCGAACTCCTCAACCCCGAGCGGGGGCAGCGCGGAGAGCGCCATCGGGCGGCCCGCGGAAATGGAGGCGAGCGCCCCGTTTCCCTGGTTCATAGGCCGGCTCCAATGCTTGAGGCTGCCTCGCGGATCAGGCTGCCGAGGGCCTGGGGCATCCACAGGCCGAGGGCCAGGACGATGGCCATCAGGGCCACCGCGGGCGCGGCCGTCAGGAATCCGTCACGATAGCCCGAATCGGCTGCCTCCGCCGTCGGCCTGCCCTGGACGACCTGGAGAATGGTCCGTCCCATACCGACAAAAACGACAAGGACAAAGAGGATGAACAGGGCCGCGGTGAGGAAGTGTCCGCCGGCAAAGGCGCCGTTGAGTATGGAGAACTCGCTGATGAAGGGACCGAAGGGAGGCGAGCCGGTGATCGCGAGAAAGCCCCCGACAAAGAGCCCTGCGGAAAGCGGGAGGCGACGCAGCGCGCCGCGCACGTGCTCGGTGCTCTTGCTCGCATAGGCCCTGTGGATGTTGCCCGCGGAAAGAAAGAGGAGTCCCTTGGTGACAGCGTTGGTGAGCACGTGGAACAGGGTGCCGAAGAGAGCCGGCCCCCCGATGCCGAGGCCCACCATGAGAATGCCCATGTGTTCGACGCTCGAGTAGGCGAGCGCCCGCTTGAAGTCGCGCTGTCCGGCCACGAAGAGCCCCGCGACCGCCATCGAGAGCAGTCCGATGGCGAGGAGGATTCTCGACATGAACTGGCTCTCTCCCGCCGCCTGCCCGATTTGATAGATCCGAACGAAGGCGAGGAAGGCGCAGCTCGTGACGCCGCCCGCGAAGACCGCGCCGACCACGCCGGGCGCTTCGCCGTAGGCATCGGGCTTCCAGGTGTGCATCGGGGCGAGCCCCATCTTGGTTCCGTAGCCCACGAGGAGGAGTATGAAGGCCGCGTGGAACCAGGGCTTGGCCAGGCGGGGCGCCGAGGCGATCAAGGTGTCGAGGGTGAGGGTGGCGCCGCCCCCCGGGCCGATCGAGGAATAGGCGAGAAAGAAGCTCCCGAGCAAAGCGAGCGCGATGCCCACGGAACAGATGAGGAGGTACTTCCAGGTGGCTTCGATGCTGCGCTTCGAGTGGTTGAAGTAGATCAGCGGGGCCGTGCAGAGCGTCGTCGCCTCCATGGCCACCCACATGAGCCCGAGGTGCCGGGACAGGGACACGAGACTCACGACGCCGAGAAACACGAGGAGGCAGGCCGTGAAGACGCGATTGGACCGCTCCTGCCGGTAACGGAGGTAGCCCGCGGCGTAGAAGGAGCAGAAGAGGAAGAGGAGACTGACGACCGCGAGAACGAGGGCTCCGGGCGCATCCAGCGAAAGCCAGTCGCCGAAGCTCCGCAGCTCCGGCCGGAGCAGAACGAGCAGCACCGCGGCGCTCTGCAGGACCGAGCTCGCCGGGAGCAGCCAGGGACGAAATCGGTTCGAGGGGAGGATCGCGGCGATGCCGGCCATCGCGAAGGGAAACAGTATCAGGGCCAGAGCCATGCTCACTCCTTCAGCGTCGCGAGCTCGCGCGTGTCCATGGACGAAAACGCCTCGTTGATGCGGTTCGTGATGATCGAGATCACGAAGATTCCGACGAAGAGGTCGAGGAGGACGCCCATCTCGACGACGAGGGGGATCGCCTCCACGAGGAGCATGCCGAACACGTAGATCCCGTTCTCCAGGATGAGGTAGCCGATGACCTGGGATAGCGCCTTGAAGCGCGTCGTCAGGATTATGAAGCCGATGAGGACGGTCGACACCGAGGTGGGCACGATGAGCGTGCCCGACTGCGCGTCGGCAAGTCTCATGCCCGTGGAGAGGAGGAGGGCGGCGATCGTGGCGGCGGCCCCGAGGATGATGGAGGGAAGCATGCCGATGAGGGGCTCCACTTCCCGCTTGATGTGGGCGGCCCTGAGCGAGCGCATCATGATGGCCGGTATGGCGACGCCCTTGAGCCCGACGGCCGCCAGGGCGGCGAGAAGCGCGGGGAAGGGCAGGCTCCGGTGAAGCATGAGGGGCACGACCGCCAGCAGGGCCCCCTGGACGGCCACCAGCCTGATGACCGTGTTGAGGCGGCTCGTGCCGAGGGCGAAGAGGTTGAGGATCATGACCACGACCAGGAGGGCGTTCAGCACATCGGACATTCGCTCACCTCACCAACAGCGTGAAGCCCGCTCCGCAGCAGAGGAGGGCCCCGGTAAGGAGATAGGGGATGCGGCGCATCTTCAGGCGCGCCATCAGGGACTCGAGCGTGCCAAGGGCGACGGCGAGGACGAGGAGTTCGGCGCAGAAGAGCGGCCAGTCCAGGAACGGAGTCCCGGTGCGGAACGGCACGACGATGCGGAGCAGCACCGAACCCAGGATAAAGAGCTTGAGCGCCGCCGAGTATTCGATCGTGCCGAGCAGAGGCCCGGAGTGGTCCAGGACCATGACTTCGTGGATCATCGTGAGCTCGAGGTGGGTGTTCGGATCGTCGAACGGCACGCGGCAGTTTTCCGCGAGCAGCACCGTGAAGAGCCCGCCCGCCAGCAGCGCCGCGCCCGCGCCGGCCGACGGCGTGAGCATTTCCGCGAGCGCCAC
>DATJQN010000063.1:0-6662 GCA_035505775.1 Rectinemataceae bacterium
GTTCCTGGACTACATCGCCTGCGGACAGGTCAGGGAAAAGATCCTCCATAGCATCATTGAAGGCGTCGTCGTGGGATGCGAACAGGCCGGCTGCGAGCTGACCGGCGGAGAGACCGCCGAGATGCCGGATGTATACGGCGCGGACGACATCGACTTGGCCGGCTTCGCCGTCGGCCTCGTGGAGAAGGGCCGCATGCTGCCCCGTCTCGACCGGATGGAGGAGGGCGACCTCATACTCGGCATGCCGAGCAGCGGCGTTCACTCCAACGGCCTCAGTCTGGCACGTAAGGCCCTTCCCGACCCCGACAATGCCGTGTTGGAGGAGCTCCTGACGCCCACGAAAATATACGTGCGCGAACTGCTCGAGCTCATCAGCACCGGGCGCGTACTCGGCGCGGCTCACATCACCGGCTCGGGTCTCCACGGCAACGTCCAGCGTGTCGTGCCTCCCACCCTGAAGGCCCACTTCTTCTGGGACTGGCCGGTCCCCGGCATCTTCGCGCGGATTCAGACCGGAGGGCGGATCTCCGATGATGAGATGCGGTCGGTGTTCAATATGGGCATCGGCATGGCCCTGATCACGAAACGGGACGAGGCGGCGGGGCTGATAGATATCGCGGCCGGAAAGGGACTGCAGCTTTTCGTCGCGGGCGAGCTGCGGCGTGGCTAGCTTCGCGGTCCTCGCCAGCGGGACGGGAAGCAATTTCGAAGCGCTGTGCCGGGCTCTTGAAGTACGGCATCGCTGTGTCCTCCTCGTCCACGACCGTCGAGCGGCTCCCGTTGCCGGGAAGGCCGCGGCCCTCGGTGTTCCCTCAATCCATGTGAGTTACGTCGGCCGGAGCCCGGTCGAGACGGAAGCGGAGTTGATGCGGGCGCTGAGCGAGTCGGGGGCGGAGCTCGTGCTGCTGGCCGGATTCATGCGCCTGCTGTCCCCGGCATTCGTGACCTGGCGCCCCGGGAAAATTGTGAACGTCCATCCCTCGCTTCTGCCGGCCTGGCCCGGGCTCGGAGCCCTGGCGCGGTCCTTCGCCGCGGGGGAACGGCGCTTCGGCGTGACCATCCACCTGGTCGACGCCGGGATGGATACGGGCCCGATCCTCGCGCAACAGGGATTCGACGCTGAACGGGGACAGTCACTCGAGGAGATCGAAAGACGTGTCCATGAGATCGAGCACACGCTCTATCCGGCCGTTGCAGGCCGCCTGCTCGACGGCCTCGATGCCGAGAGGGGGATATCTTGAGAGTCCTCGTGCTGGGCTCCGGAGCGCGGGAGCATGCCATGGCTTGGGCGCTCGCCCGGAGCCCGGACTATTCGAGCGCAAGCCCCGACCGCGACCGCATCTTCTGCGCTCCCGGCAATGCCGGCACTGAAGCCTTCGCGCGTAATCTCCCGATCGATCCCCTTGATGCGGCCGCGCTCGTCGCCGCATGCAGGGAACTGGACATCCACGTCGTACTCGTCGGTCCGGAATCCGCGCTGGCCGCCGGAGTGGTGGATGTCCTAGAATCCGCGGGTCACCGCTGCTTCGGACCGGCGAAAAAGTCGGCAGCACTCGAGTCGAGCAAAGCCTTCGCCCGTGCCTTCGCGCTGCGGCAGGGCATCCCCTGCGCCCGCACCGATGTCTTCTCCGAGCCGGGGTCATTCCTCGACTTCCTCGATTCGATGCGCGGTACGCGTCTCGTCTTGAAAAAGAGCGGACTCGCGGCGGGCAAGGGCGTGCTCGATTCCGACGACCATGAGGAGCTGCGTCGTTATGGTTTGTCGGTTCTCGAATCCGACACGCTCCTTGCCGAGGAGTTCCTCGAGGGCAGGGAACTTTCCGTCTTCGCGCTCTGCGACCTCAGCGACCGCCTCCTGCTGCCTGCCTGTGCGGATCATAAGAAGGCTCTTCCGGGGAATAGGGGTCCCAACACCGGTGGAATGGGCGCAGTGTGCCCCGTCCCCTTCGCCGACCGGGCCCTGATGTCCGAACTGGAGCGCAGCATTGTCGATCCCACGTTCATAGGCATGGCTCGCGAAGGACTCATGTATCGCGGCGTCCTTTTCTTCGGCATCATCGTCACCGCTTCGGGACCCAGACTGCTCGAGTACAATGTGCGCTTTGGGGATCCCGAGACACAGTCGCTGCTCCCCCTTCTCGATTCGAGTTTCCTGGAGCTCTGCTCAGGTACCGCAGCCGGGCGTCTCTGCTCGATGCGCCCCCGATTCTCCGATGAGCTCGCCTGCGGCGTGGTCGTCGCTGCCCCCGGCTATCCGGGAAGCTATCCCAAGGGCTTGGCCGTGACGATCGAGGAGTCGGAGTCTTCTGCATCGATGCGCGACGGAAGATCCGCGACAGCCCTGGGCTCGAGGTCGCTGCTCTTTCATGCTGCCACGGCCAAGGATCCCGATGGACGGATACGCACCGGTGGTGGGCGCTGTTTCACGGCGGTCGGGGTCGCTGAGAGCTGGGCGGCTGCGCGAGAAGCTGCCTACGCGACGGCGGATTCCCTGCACTTCGAGGGTGCGTGGTACCGCCCGGATATCGGCTCCGCCTATTATGACGAGAGCGGGTCCGCGGCGTCCTGAAGGTGCCGCGCTCGGGCATGGTCCTGGATCAGCAGTTCCGGAAGACAGTACACGTCCTCGACGCCGTCCACGAGGATGCCGTCCATGCCCAGTTCAAGGGCAGGCGTGATGTCAACATCCATCCGATCGCCGATGGACAGGCAGTGCCCTGCCTTCAGCTTCAGTCTCCGGAGCGCGAGGACGAAGGCATCAGGCTCAGGCTTGGACTTGAACGTATCGTCCAGTCCGACAATCACGCCAAAGTGCCGCTGTACGCCGAGCGCTGAGAGACTTTTCTCGACCACCCGGCCGGGATTGTTGCTGACCAGCGCCAGCCTGAAGTGAGGGGCCAAGCGCTCCAGGGTCCGGTCGAGCCGCTCATCCCGGGCGAGCCAGGCCGACGGGTCTATGCATTCCTCTCGCCAGCGCACGTTGGTCGCCATGTCGATCCCCAACTGAACGAACAGGTTTCCGAGCGAGGTGGGAGGAATGCCGGCTGCCTTTCGCTCCCCGCGCATCTGGGCAATGCGTTGCGCCGCGACTTCCTCACCGAAGCCGAGTTCCCGGCCAAGACGGGCGATAAGCGCCTTCTCCTGAAATGCGGCATAGGGCGGGTTCGTGTAAAGGGTATTGTCCAGATCAAAGATGATTGCGCGCTCGCCGGCTGTTCTGGTGGGGACGTACGTCGTATCGAGTCGGAGGATCTTCATCGATCGAAGGCGACCCCGTAGGGCAGGGGTTCATCGGTCGAGCCGCTTCGGGCCTGACCGGGCGACAGATGTCCGCCCCCCGGGGCCTTCGCATGAATCGAGGCGATGCCGGCCATGCGGTCCATTTGTTTTTTAATGCGTTTGGCGACCAGCTCGCGATTGTCCAGCATCGACGACAGCGACCGGTTGTGATGCACGAGGCTGATGATCTGCGCGAACAGTCCGGTGCAGTCCGCCTGGACATACCATTCCTTCTGGAGAAGCTCGCGGTGATGCACGGCGTTCGTCCCGATGATGCGGTGGAAGAGCCCCTGCTTGTGGGCTGCATCGAAGTCATCGATTGCGGAACCGGTGAACAGCGGCAAGGAGACCGCGCAGATAACCCGTTCGGCGCCCATTTCCTTGAGACTTTTCATGCCCTTGATGAGGGTACCGCCCGTCCCGATCATGTCGTCCGCCATGAAGACGGTCTTGCCCTTGACCTCGCCGAGCAGTTTGATCTCGGAGATGTTCGACTCGAGGGCGCTCTTGGACACCTTCGAATAGTCCCGTTCCTTGTACAGCATGGCCAGCGGACGCTGCAGGGCGTTCGCATAGAACTTGTTGCGATCCACGGCTCCCGTATCGGGAGAGAGGACGACCAGGTCCTCCTTCGAAATGTCGATGACGCCTATCAGTTTTTCGATGATCTGCAACGAGGCATGGAGATTCTCGAGCCGGAGCCGATCGAAGGTGTTCTCGATTTCCCGGCTGTGGATGTCGAGTGTGATGATGCGCGACACCCCGAGACTCTCGAACATCTGGCCGACTCGCGCGGCGGTGAGGCCTTCCCGTCCCTTCTTCTTGTGCTGGCGGCTGTAGGGGTAGGTCGGAAGCACAAGATTGATGCGCTCCGCACCGGCCTGCGATGCGGCATCGATGGTGACCAGCAGCGAGAACAGATGATCGTTCACCGACAGATGCCGGTGGATCGCACCGTCGTTGAAGGGAATAGCCTGATGGTTCTCGACATCCTGGAAGATGTACAGGTCCTTGCCCCGGACCGAATCCAGGATCTCCGTCTTGACCTCGCCATTCGGGAAATAGGTGTGTCGGGCGTTGATCTTGAACCGCGGAGGGCGGTACTGATTGACGTTTCCGGGGAGGTAGAGCAGGCTGGATTGGATGTCGTTGTCGAAGTTGATCTTACGGGTGACGAGCTCTTGGGATATGTGATATCGAGAGGCGAGAACCGCGGTCTTTCTGTCGAAACGCCGCTTGTAAATTCCCGCCAGTCTCCTGATCACTTGGTGCGCGAAGGCCTCGGCGCCGGGACAGGTTAGAATCCCGAGCTTCGTGGGATCGGAATAGCTCATGCGGAGTACCTTCAATGGAGAGGGGCTTGGCCCCACGCTATACCCTCCGGCCTCCTCTGTCAATGCCCGGGCATGGAAGGGCTTTCCCGGGGGCACCGAGGCTTTACCGCACCCCAAAGCCGTGCTATCGTTTCTATTCGAAGGTCAGTAATACATCCATTTCCAAATCGTGGAGCTGTCATGAATCGCACAGTGCTCCGGATGCTGGACGAGGCGGCAGACCGCTGGCCCAACCGTCCCTACACGCTCAAAAAAACCGACGCGGGATACAAGGCCTACAGCTTCAGCGAGACTCGTGCTGCGGCCCATCGCTTCGCTGCATGGCTTATCATGAACGGCTTCAGGGCCGGCGACTCCCTCGCAATTCTCGCCGAAGGCAGCCCCGAATGGATAATCGCCGAATGCGGCATGCTCTGCGCCCGCTGCGTATCGGTTCCGCTTTCCGTCAAGCTCCTTGCAGAGGAAATACCCTTCCGCCTGAACCACGCGGGGGCCCGGGCCGTCGTTACCAGCAGGAATCAATGGACCAAGGTTCTCGCGGCCCTAAGGGACGTGGAGAATCGCGAACTCCTGCTGTTCTATGTCGACGAGGACATCGAATCGGCCCGTGCCTCCGCGGTCGCGGCCGGAGTTGACGCAGCCCGTGTGGTGGGATTCTCGGAGGCCCTTGCTCAGGGGCTCGCGGCCCTGAGCGACCGGGCCTCCGCAACCTCACTTGCACTCGCTGAATCACTGCGGTCGGTGGACGAGGACGACGTGATAACCATCTGCTATACCTCGGGCACGACCGGCAATCCCAAAGGCATCATGCTGAGTCACCTCAACTACTGGACCAACTGCCATGATGGCGCCAGGCTCTTCGACCTTCCCATGAATCTCAGAATGCTGGTGATCCTTCCCGTCGATCACTCCTTTGCCCATACGGCAGGTCTGTATTCCGCGCTCCTCATTTGCGGTGCGCTCTACTTCGTGGACTCCCGGGGCGGCGGGCTCGCGACCCTGCGCAACATCCCCACAAACCTTCTTGAGGCAGAACCCACGGTCCTCATGACCGTGCCGGCCCTTTCGGGCAACTTCATGAAACGCATCATTGCAGGCGTCGAAGAGAAGGGGGGCCTGATAGCCCGGCTCTTCAAGCGCGGAATCGAGGCGGGAGTTGCATGGAACGGCGACGGCTACAACCGACCCCCGCTGTCGCTCCGCCTTCGCGTCGCCCTTCCCTACGCTCTGGCTCGCCTGCTCGTATTCCCCAGCGTCCGTCGACGGGTGTTCGGACCGCGGATGCAATACTGTGTGGGAGGCGGGGCCCTCCTCGAACTGCGGCAACAGGAATTCTTCGCGGCCCTCGGAGTCCCGATCTTCCAGGGATACGGGCTCACCGAGGCCGCTCCGGTCATATCCTCCAATACTCCCGACAAGCACAAGTTCGGCAGTTCCGGAATAATCGCGCCCTCGGTGGAATGCCGGCTCCTTCGGGCGGACGGGACGGAGGCCGCGGTCGGAGAGAACGCGGAGATCGTCATTCGAGGTCTGAATGTTATGAAAGGCTACTATCGGAACCCCGAAGCCACCGCGTCGGCCCTGCGTGACGGCTGGCTTTACACGGGGGACATCGGACACTGGGATGCGGATGGATTCCTGGTGGTCGTGGGTCGGGAAAAAGCCCTCCTGATAGCCGCCGACGGAGAGAAGTACAGCCCGGAGACGATCGAGGAGGCCATCTTCTCATCGACCGAAATCGTGGACCAGGTCATGGCCTGGTGTGAGCAGCAGAAATATGTCACGGTCCTTGTCACGCTCGATCAGGCGGCGGTCAAAAGGCTGATCAAAAAGCAGTCGATCGTGGATGCCAGGACACTGCTGCAGCTGATATCGCGCGAGCTGTTCGCCTTTCGCCAGAACCCAAAGATTCAGCCGATCCAGCCTGCCTGGGTTCCTCGCGTCTGTCAGATACTACCGTGCACTTTCTCGGAGGAGAATGGAACGCTCAACTCCACCATGAAACTCGTGCGCCGCCGAGTAGTCGATCTGCACCGGGACAGGATCGAT